>CAZRGU010000019.1:0-10874 GCA_964599705.1 uncultured Ectothiorhodospiraceae bacterium
CCCGCCCTCGCGCGCCGCAGCGGCGGCGAGCGGCCGCCGGACAGCGCCCGACGCGGTGCCGCCCGCGCCGCGCTCGGCCGCGCGGGCCCCGTTCGCCGGCGCCCGCGCGGCGACCGCCAGCGGCGCACCGCCGCCCGGCCACGAGAGGCGCCGATCGAGGGCCAGCAGGATGAAGATCCCGGCCAGCAGCACCAGCCCGAGCGCCATCGCCGCCTCGGGCACCCGCAGCGCGCGGCGCCGCCGCCGGAACTCGCTGTCGGCCAGCGCGACACGCACGTGACGCGGCCCGACCTCGCGGGCATCGTCGGCGAAGGCGGCGAGCAGCGCCTTGTCGGCGAGGATGTTGACCCGGCGGGTGAGCCCCGCCGAGGCGCGCGCGATCGCCGCCGCCGCGCGCGGGCGGAACAGCGGCGCGCCGCGATAGCCGGCCGCGCGCAGCCGGTACTCGAGGTAGTCGCGGACCTCGGCGCGGGTCAGCGGCTCGAGCCGGAAGCCGTGGGTGATGCGCTCGCGCAGCTGGCGCAGCCCGGGTCGGGCGAGCACCTCGTCGAGCTCCGGCTGGCCGAACAGCACGATCTGGAGCAGCTTGTCGTGGCGGGTCTCGAGGTTGCTGAGCAGCCGGATCTCCTCGAGGGTCGCGCTCGGCATGCCCTGCGCCTCCTCGACCAGCACCACCACCCGGCGCCCGGCGGCATGGCGCTCGAGGAGGCGCTGGTGGAGCTCGTGCATGACCTGCAGGCGGGTGGCGCGCGCCTCCACGGCGATCCCGAGCTCGAGGGCGATGGCGTGCAGGATCTCCCCGGGGGCGAGGCTCGGGTTGGCGAGGTAGCAGATCTCGACCTGCTCGGGCAGGCGCACCTCGAGCATCCGGCAGAGCATGGTCTTGCCGCTGCCGACCTCGCCGACCACCTTGACGATCCCCTGGCCGCTCGAGACCGCGTAGACCAGCGCATCGAGCACCTCGCCGCGCCGCCCCCCGGCAAAGAACAGGTCGGTGTCCGGGGTGATCCGGAAGGGCGGCCGGGTGAAGCCGAAGTGCTCGCTATACATCCCCCTCGTCCCCGCCCGCCTGGAGGCGCTGCAGCTTGCTGTAGAGGGTGGTGCGGTTGACCCCGAGCAGCCGCGCGGCCTCGCTGAGGTTGCCGTCGCTGAGCTTGAGCGCGGCGCGGATGTAGCGCAGCTCCCAGCCGCTCAGCACCGCGTCGAGCCGGAATCCCCCTTCGCCGAGCCGGCGCATCGTGTCGGCATCGATCTCGGAGCGGCTGTCGAGCTCGGGCTCGAGCTCGGTCAGGCCGACGCGCTGCCCCGGATACTTGGCCCCGAGGCGGATGACGATGTTGCGCAGCTCGCGCACGTTGCCCGGGAAGCCGTAGCTGCGCCAGCGCCGCTCGGCCTGCTCGTCGAGGCGGAACGGCGCCATCCGATCGGCGTAGCGGCGCCGGAAGTGCTCGAGCAGCAGCCAGCGGTCGTCGCCACGGACCCGCAGCGGCGGCACCTCGATGGTCAGCACGCTCAAGCGGTGATAGAGGTCGTGGCGGAAGGCCCCGGCCGCGATCCGCTCGAGCAGCTCGCGGTTGGTGGCGGCGACGATCCGGGCCTGGGAGATGCGCGGCCGGGTCTCGCCGATCCGGTAGTACTCGCCATTCTCGAGCACCCGCAGCAGCTTGGGCTGGAGGGCGAGCGGGAACTCCCCGATCTCGTCGAGCAGCAGGGTCCCGGAGGAGGCGTCCTCGAAGAAGCCGGCCCGCGCGCTGCTCGCCCCGGTGAACGCCCCGCGGGCATGCCCGAAGAGCTGCGCCTCGAGCAGCTCCGGGGTGAGCGCCGCGCAGTTCACGCTCAGGAACGGCCCCTCGCGTCGCCCGCCGAGCTCGTGCAGGAGCTGGGCGACGAGCTCCTTGCCGGTGCCCGACTCGCCCTGGATGAGCACCGGGAAGGGGGTGTCGGCGAAGCGCTGCACCTGGGCGCGCAGATCGCGCATCACCGCGCTCTCGCCGAGCAGCCCGACGGTGGCCGGGCGCGCGGCCGCCGCCGCGCGCTCGGCCTCGAGGATCATCAGGTGGTGCTCGAGGCGGGCGAGCAGCAGGTCCGGATCGCAGGGCTTGGGGAGGAAGTCGGCGGCGCCCAGCGAGAGGGCGTGCTGGACGTTGTCGCGATCGCTCTGCCCGGAGAGCACCAGCACCTTCATCCCCGGATTGAGGGCCAGCAGATCGTTGATCAGCGCGAACCCCTCGTCGGGCTGATGCGGATCGGGCGGCAGCCCGAGGTCGACCAGCGCCACGTCGGGCAGCTCGCCGGCCGCGCGCAGCAGGCGCCGCGCCTCGCCGCGGGTCGCGGCGGTGCGCACCGTGAAGCGCTCGCGCAGGGTGAATGCCAGGGCCTCGCCGATCAGCGGATCATCGTCGACCAGCAGCAGCGCCCGGCGCGCCGCTACGCCGCTCGCCTCGGGCTCGGCAACCCCCATGCTCTCGCTCTCCGCACCGTCGCTGCCCCCCGGCATCGCCCCAACAAGTATAGGCGCACGGCTGCGCGAGCGCGGACCGCGATCAGTAGCGATAGTGCTCCGGCTTGTAGGGCCCCTCGACCGGCACACCGATGTAGGCCGCCTGCTCGGGGGTGAGCTCGGTGAGATGCGCGCCGAGCTTGCGCAGGTGCAGCCGCGCGACCCGCTCGTCGAGGTGCTTGGGCAGGGTGTAGACCTGGTTGCCGTAGTTGCGCGGGTTCTGCCACAGCTCGATCTGGGCCAGCGCCTGGTTGGTGAACGAGTTCGACATCACGAAGCTCGGGTGCCCGGTGGCGCAGCCGAGGTTGACCAGCCGGCCCTCGGCGAGGATCACGATGCGCTTGCCGTCCGGGAAGATCACGTGATCGACCTGCGGCTTGACGTTCTCCCAGCGGTACTCGCGCAGCGCGGCGATGTCGATCTCGGAGTCGAAGTGGCCGATGTTGCAGACGATCGCCTCGTTCTTCATCCGCTCGAGGTGCTCGCGGCGGATCACGCCGACGTTGCCGGTGGCGGTCACGAAGATGTCGCCGAGCGGGGCGGCCTCCTCCATGGTCACCACCCGATACCCCTCCATGGCCGCCTGCAGCGCGCAGATCGGGTCGATCTCGGTCACCCACACCGAGGCGCCGAGCGCGCGCAGCGACTGCGCGCAGCCCTTGCCGACGTCGCCGTAGCCGCAGATCACGGCGATCTTGCCGGCGATCATCACGTCGGTGGCCCGCTTGATGCCGTCGACCAGCGACTCGCGGCAGCCGTAGAGGTTGTCGAACTTCGACTTGGTGACCGAGTCGTTGACGTTGATCGCGGGCACCTTGAGGGTGCCGGCCTTCATCATCTCGTAGAGCCGGTGCACCCCGGTGGTGGTCTCCTCGGACAGCCCGCGCACCTCGTCGAGCAGCTCCGGGTACTTCTCGTGCATGACCTTGGTGAGATCGCCGCCGTCGTCGAGCAGCAGGTTGGGCCGCCAGCCGCGCGGCCCGAAGATGCTCTGGTCGATGCACCACCAGAACTCCTCCTCGGTCTCGCCCTTCCAGGCGAAGACCGGGACGCCGCGCGCGGCCATCGCCGCGGCGGCGTGGTCCTGGGTCGAGAAGATGTTACACGAGGACCAGCGCACCTCGGCGCCGAGCTCGATCAGGGTCTCGATGAGCACCGCGGTCTGGATGGTCATGTGCAGGCAGCCGACGATCCGCGCCCCGGCCAGCGGGCGCTGCGGCCCCTGCTCCTCGCGCAGCGCCATCAGGCCGGGCATCTCGTGCTCGGCCATCGCGATCTCCTTGCGCCCCCACTCGGCCAGGCCGATGTCGGCGACCTTGTAGTCGGGGTCGAGGTTCTCCACCGGTTGGCTGCTCATCGGGCTGTGCTCTCCATGGTGCTCGGTTGTGTGGGCTCGGCCGGGCGCACGCTCACAGGCCGGCCGCCTCGCGCAGCGCCGCGGCCCGATCGGTGCGCTCCCAGGGGAAGTCCTGATCCTCGCGCCCGAAGTGGCCGTAGCTGGCGGTGGCCGTGTAGATCGGGCGCAGCAGATCGAGCATCTCGATGATCCCGCGCGGCTTCAGATCGAAGAACTCGCGGACCAGGGCGGCGATGCGCTCCTCGGCGACCCGCGCCGTCCCGAAGGTCTCGACGCTCACCGAGGTCGGCTCGGCGACCCCGATGGCGTAGGAGACCTGCACCTCGCAGCGGGTGGCGAGCCCGGCGGCGACCAGGTTCTTGGCCACGTAGCGGCAGGCGTAGGCCGCCGAGCGGTCGACCTTCGAGGGATCCTTGCCGGAGAAGGCGCCGCCGCCGTGGCGGGCCACCCCGCCGTAGGTGTCGACGATGATCTTGCGCCCGGTCAGCCCGCAGTCCCCGACCGGCCCGCCGATCACGAACCGCCCGGTCGGGTTGATGTAGAAGCGGGTGTCGTTGGCGAGCCACTCGGCGGGCAGCACCGGGCGGATGATCTCGTCCATCACCGCCTCGCGCAGGGTCGCATTGTCGACCTCCGGGCTGTGCTGGGTCGAGAGCACCACGGCGTCGATGCGCACCGGCTTGCCGTCCAGGTAGCGGAACGTGATCTGGCTCTTGGCATCCGGGCGCAGCCACGGCAGCACGCCGTCGCGGCGCACCTCGGCCTGGCGCCTGACCAGGCGGTGGGCGAAGGTGATCGGGGCGGGCATCAGCACGTCGGTCTCGTCGGTGGCATAGCCGAACATCATCCCCTGGTCACCCGCCCCCTGCTCGTGGGTGTCGGTCTCGTCGACCCCGACGGCGATGTCGGCCGACTGCTTGCCGAGCGCGTTGACCACCGCGCAGGTGTGGCCGTCGAAGCCGGCCTCCGGGCTGTCGTAGCCGATCGCGTTGACCCGCGTGCGGACCAGCTCCTCGAGGTCGACCCAGGCCGAGGTGCTGACCTCGCCGGCCACCAGCACCATGCCGGTCTTGACCAGGGTCTCGCAGGCGACCCGGCTGCGCGGGTCCTGGGCAAGCATCGCGTCGAGGACGGCGTCCGAGATCTGGTCGGCCATCTTGTCCGGGTGGCCCTCGGAGACCGACTCGGAGGTGATCAGGTGAGTGCGTGGCATGGCGGGATTTCCTGTCGAGACCCTGACGAAGCTCAAAGTATGGAATGTTACTACGGCCGCCCGCCGTTCGACAGCCGCACGGGGCGCTCGCCACGCCCCGCGCCGCGGTAGCCCCAGCTGCCCTCGAGCAGCGTCGCGTAGCGCGCGTAGCGCCCGGGGGCCACCCGCTCGAGGCGCGTGGTCCCGAGCGCGGCGAGCAGCGCCGGCGGCGCGCTCTCGAGGGCCGCCGCGAGGCGCCGGCGCAGCGCCGCATCGAGCCCCGGAGCGGCCGAGATCGCCGGGGCGAGAATCGCCTCGCTCTCGAGCAGCAGCGCGCCGCGCTGCCCGGCCGGGACCCGCTCCAGGGGCAGCAGCGCCGCGTCGGCCCGCTGCCCGGCGAGCATCCGCAGCGCCGCCCCGAAATCACCCACCGCCAGCAGGCGCGGTGCGCGCAGCGGGTCGGCGAACAGGCGCGCGGCGAGCAGCCCGGCCAGCCCCGGGGCCGGCGGCACCGCCAGGGTCCGCCCGACCAGGTCCTCGAGGCCGGTGGCCAGGGTCGCCGGCGCCGTGACCAGGGCGTAGCGGGTCGCCCCGGCGAGCTTGGCGAGCACCGCGAAGCCGAGGTAGCGCTCGCGGTAGCCGGTGAAGTGCGCCGCATCGAAGGCGAGCTGGTAGCGGGGACGCTCCCGGGTCTGCTCCCAGTGGGCGAGCGCGCTGCTCGCCACCTCGCCCCGCACCGCCACGCCGAGCGCGGCGGCGAGATGGCGGGCGAGCAGGGCGACCGCCGGCGCCCCGATCGGGGGGGCCTGCGACCAGGCGGCCAGGCGCAGCTCACCGCCTGCGGCCACCGGGGCGGCCAGCAGCAGCCCCGCGAGCACCGCCGCCGCGAGGCGCCCGGTGGGCCCCTGGCCCGCAGGCCGGTGCGACCGTATCATTTCCGCTCTCTCATCCCACGGCGGGCGGGCCTTGCGCTCCGCCCGGCACCACAACCTGAGGAGACGCCATGACCATTCGGGTAGCGATCAACGGCTTCGGGCGCATCGGGCGCAACGTGCTCCGGGCGCTCTACGAGAGCGGGCGGCGCGACCAGATCGAGGTGGTCGCGATCAACGACCTTGGCGACGCCGAGACCAACGCCCACCTGCTGCGCTACGACACCGTGCACGGGCGCTTCGCGGGAGAGGTCGCGATCGAGGGCGACTCGATCGTGGTCAACGGCGACCGGATCCGGGTGCTCGCCGAGCGCGACCCGGCCCGGCTGCCGTGGAGCGAGATCGGGGTCGACGTGGTCCACGAGTCGACCGGGCTGTTCAACAGCAAGGCCAAGGCGAGCGCCCACCTCGAGGCCGGGGCGGGCAAGGTGCTGATCTCGGCACCCGGCGGCAAGGACGTCGACGCCACCGTGGTCTACGGGGTCAACCACCAGATCCTCAAGGCCAGCGACACGGTGGTCTCCAACGCCTCGTGCACCACCAACTGCCTCGCCCCGCTGGTCAAGCCGCTCCACGAGCGGATCGGGGTGCGCGGCGGGATCATGACCACCATCCACGCCTACACCAACGACCAGGTGCTCACCGACGTCTACCACAAGGACCTGCGCCGGGCCCGCTCGGCCACCCAGTCGATGATCCCGACCAAGACCGGGGCGGCAGCCGCCGTCGGCCTGGTCCTGCCCGAGCTCGACGGCAAGCTCGACGGCTTCGCGGTGCGGGTGCCGACCATCAACGTGTCGATGGTCGATCTGACCTTCGAGGCCGCGCGCGACACCGACCGGGCCGAGATCGACGCCATCCTGCGCGCCGCCTCCGAGGGCGAGCTGCGCGGGGTGCTGGCCTACAACGAGGAGCCGCTGGTGTCGATGGACTTCAACCACCATCCGGCCTCCTCGATCTACGAGGCCTCGCTCACCCGGGTCATCGGCCGGCTGGTCAAGGTGGTGGCCTGGTACGACAACGAGTGGGGCTTCTCCAACCGCATGCTCGATACCACCGTGGCGCTGGTCAACGCCGCCTGAGCGACGATCGAGATCCGATTATAGAGAGGGCCAAGCGATGGACACTGCGAAGCTGGAACAGACCGCCGCGGCGATGGTGGCCGACGGCAAGGGCATCCTCGCCGCCGACGAGAGCAGCCCGACCATCAAGAAGCGCTTCGACTCGATCGGGGTCGAGTGCAGCGAGCGCAACCGCCGCGACTACCGCGAGCTGCTGTTCACCGCCCCGGGGATCGAGGAGCAGATCGCCGGCGTGATCCTGTTCGACGAGACCATCCGCCAGCAGGCCTCCGACGGGAGGCCGCTGCGCGAGGTGCTCGCCGCGCGCGGCATCATGCCGGGGATCAAGGTCGACCGCGGCGCCAAGGCGCTCGCCGGGCACCCCGGCGAGAAGGTCACCGAGGGACTCGACGGGCTGCGCGAGCGGCTCGCCGAGTACGCCGAGCTGGGCGCCCCGTTCGCCAAGTGGCGGGCGGTGATCACCATCGGTGACGGCATCCCGTCGCGCGGCTGCCTGCACGCCAACGCCCACGCCCTGGCCCGCTACGCGGCGCTGTGCCAGGAGGCCGGGCTGGTGCCGATGGTCGAGCCCGAGGTGCTGCTCGACGGCGATCACACCATCGAGCGCTGCTTCGAGGTCAGCGAGGCGACCCTGCGCGAGCTCTTCGCCGAGCTCTACGCCCAGCGCGTGCACCTCGAGGGCACCATCCTCAAGGCGAGCATGGTGCTCTCGGGCAAGTCCTGCCCGCAGCGCGCCGGGGTCGAGGAGGTGGCCCGCGAGACGGTGCGCTGCCTGCGCCGCTGCGTGCCCGCGGCCCTCGGCGGGGTGGTGTTCCTGTCCGGCGGCCAGACCCCGCAGGAGGCCACCGCCCACCTCAACGCCATGAACGCGATGGGCGAGGCGCTGCCCTGGAAGCTCAGCTTCTCCTACTCGCGGGCGCTCCAGGAGCCGGCGCTGGCGGCCTGGCGCGGCGAGGCGGCCAACGGCGAGGCCGCCCAGCGCGCGCTCGCCGAGCGCGCCCGGCTCAACGGCCTCGCTGCCCAGGGTCGCTACGACCCGGCGATGGAGGAGGCGGCCTGAGGAGGGGTCTCGCCGGACCGGACCAGCCCGGATAGCTCACCGCGGCGCGAAGCGAGGGCGTCGAGACGCCGTCCGGGCGGGCGCACGGAGCGGAAGACGGCAAAGGCGTAGCCGACCCTACGGCGAGCCGCGGGGAGGGTGCCGGGGCGGGAGGCTTGCCGGGGAGGTGCTGGTCCCGCGCCGTCGGGCCGGGTGGTGGGGCAGGCCGCGGAGCGACCCGCTGCGAGCACGTCCCTGTGACGCTCGGCGCTCGGCATCCCTGCCTCGCGACGGTCGCTCCACAGCCCGCCCCACCGCCCGCCCCGGCTTGCCGCCTCGCCCGCAGCGAGTGGATCGGCGCCCGCCACCGTGAATCGGTGAGACATTCGGGCCAGGTAGGCCGCAGGCCGGAGGCTGCGCGAGGGTCGGGTGAGCGCGGCTACAGCGCCGCGGCGGTACGCGCCCCGCCGAGCGGCAGCTCGGGCTGGCGGCGGCTACCCAGCCAGTCGAGGATCGGCTCCCACTGGCGCTGGTCGAGGCGCGGCCCGGCGCCGCGCAGCTCGTGGACCCCGAGCCCGCCCTGGGCGGCGCGCACGTAGCTCTGCGACTCGCGCAGCGCGGCCAGGTAGGGGAAGCCGAGGTCGCCGAGGAAGTGGCGCAGGTTCTGGAAGACGACGGTGCGCGAGCGCACCCGGTTGGCCACCAGGGCGACCCGCACATCGCCGCCGCGCACCGCCTGCTGGGCGGCGAGCCGCTCGAGGAAGGCGGCGACCGCATCGATGTCGACGTAGGAGGGCAGCACCGGCACCAGGATGCTGTCGGCGCGGCGCACCAGATCGCCGAGCTCCGGGTCGCGCAGCCCGGCCGGCGTGTCGATCACCACCCGCTCGATCCCCGGGGGGATGCGCATCTGCCAGCTCCGGGTCACCCCGGCACGGCTCTGGTAGGCGGCCACGCCGTCGACGGTCGGGCAGTGGGCCGGGCGGACCCGCAGCCAGCGGGTGCTCGAGCCCTGGGCGTCGTGATCGAAGATCAGCGTCGGCCAGCCGTGGCTGGCGAAGTAGCTCGCCAGGCAGGTGGCCAGGGTGGTCTTCCCGGATCCCCCCTTGGGGTTGAGCAGCATCACCCGATGCATCGTCGATCCTCGACCAAGGCGCGGCTCCCGGCCGCCCCAGCCTCCATCCCTCACCGGCCCGCCGACGCGGCCACCGATACCACCCGTGCCGGCCACAAGCGCCCCCGACCGCCCGCCTCGGCGCCCCCTCGGCCCCGCCTTCTTCGCCCTGCGGTCCGGGCGCCCCGCCGGCGCCGGGTCTCGAGTTCCTCGCCCCGCGCGCCGATGACAGATGCGGGCTCGTCCGACCCTCGCACGCGGTCTCCCGCGGCCCCCAGGATGTGGATAACTCGTTCTTCTAACACAAAGCGGCGCCGATGGTCTAGGATTCAGCCGAGTTTTCCCGCGAGGGCCCGACGATGAGCGCGGTTGCGCCGACCCGGATCACCCTGCGCCGCGCCGAGCGGGTGCTCGAGATCGAGTTCCCCGACGGCGCCCACTTCGAGCTGCCCTGCGAGTACCTGCGAGTCTACTCGCCATCGGCCGAGGTCAGCGGCCACGGGCCCGGCCAGGAGCGGCTGCAGACCGGCAAGGAGCAGGTCGCCATCGAGGCCGTCGAGCCGGTCGGGCGCTACGCGGTGAAGCTGTGCTTCGATGACGGCCACGACAGCGGCATCTACTCCTGGGAGCTGCTCTACGAGCTCGGCCGCCACCAGGCCGAGTACTGGCAGGCCTACCTCGAGGCGCTGGCTGCGGCCGGCATCGAGCGGCGGGAGTGACGCCCGGGACGGCGCTCAGCCGGCCAGCCGGGAGCGGGCCTCGGCGTACTTGGCCGCGGTGCGCTCGATGACCTCGGCGGGCAGGCGCGGCGCCGGCGGGCGCTTGTCCCAGTCGAGGGTATCGAGGTAGTCGCGCACGTACTGCTTGTCGAAGCTCGGCGGGCTCTGCCCGGGAGCGTAGCGGTCGGCCGGCCAGAAGCGCGAGGAATCCGGGGTCAGGACCTCGTCGATCAGCACCACCTCGCCGCGCGCGTCGAGACCGAACTCGAACTTGGTGTCGGCGATGATGATCCCGCGCTCCGCGGCGTAGCCGGCCGCCTCGCGGTACAGGTGCAGGCTCAGCTCGCGGACCCGCTCGGCGATCTCGGCCCCGACCTGCTCGCGGATGGTCGCGAAGGGCACGTTCTCGTCGTGCTCGCCGACCGCCGCCTTGGTCGAGGGGGTGAAGATCGGCTCGGCGAGCCGGTCGGCCTGGCGCAGCCCGGCGGGAAGCTCGATCCCGCAGACCCGCCCGCCGGCCTGGTACTCGCGCCAGCCCGAGCCGATCAGGTAGCCGCGCACGATGGCCTCGAAGGGCAGCGGCTCGAGGCGGCGCACGACCATCGAGCGCCCGGCCAGCGCGGCCCGCGCGTCCGGGTCGGGAACCGCCTCCTCGAGCGAGAGCGCACTGAGGTGGTTGGGCACCTCGGCGGCGAAGCGCTCGAACCAGAACAGCGACAGCGCGGTGAGCACCTCGCCCTTGCCCGGGATCGGGTCGGGGAGCACCACGTCATAGGCCGAGAGCCGGTCGCTGGCCACGATCAGCAGGTGCTCGGCGTCGAGCCGGTACAGGTCACGGACCTTGCCGCGCTGGATCAGCTCGAGCCCCTCGATGCGGCTCTCGAACAGCGGGGAGGAGGACGGCGGGCTCATCGCGTGGTTCTCCGGTTGGGGCGCGCG
>CAZRGU010000019.1:10974-23456 GCA_964599705.1 uncultured Ectothiorhodospiraceae bacterium
AGCCCGGGCGGTGCGCGCCGCGGGCCAGCGCCGGGAGATCGCCGCCGAGCCCGGTCGCCGCCCGGGCCAGCTCGCGCTTGAGCGGTCCGCAGCGATCGAGCATCGCCAGGCCGAGACCGCGCAGCGGCGCGAGCGCTGGCCCGCCGAGCTCGAAGAGGCGCTTGATGGCGGTCATCGCCTCGCCGACCAGCCGATTGTGGCCCTTGCGCCAGCGCTCGTAGCGGCGCAGCGGCGCGAGCGCTCCCGGCTCGAGACCGGCCGCGCGGGCCTGCTCGAGCACCTCGGCGAGGGCGGCCACGTCGAGGAAGCCCAGGTTGACCCCCTGGCCGGCGAGCGGGTGGATGGCATGGGCCGCATCCCCGACCAGCACCGCCCGCTCGGTGCAGTACTGGCGGGCATCGAGGCGGCGCAGCGGAAAGGCCGCCCGCGGCCCGGCGCAGCGCACCGCCCCGAGCCGCTCCCCGAAGGCCTCGCCGAGGCGCCGCGCGAAGGCCTGCTCGTCGAGGGCGACCAGCTCGGCGGCCTGCTCGGGGGTGGTCGACCAGACGATCGAGCAGTGCCCCTCGGGCAGCGGCAGGAAGGCCAGCGGCCCGGTGGCCAGGAAGCGCTGGCGGGCGCACTCTGCGTGGGGGCGCTCGGTGAGCACCGTGGCCACCACCGCGCTCTGCCCGTAGGGGCGGGAGCGCGCGCGCAGGCCGAGCGCCTCGCGCACCGGCGAGCCGGCCCCGTCGGCCCCGACCACCAGCGCGGCGCGCAGCCGCCTGCGCCCGAGCTTGAGCACCACCCCGGCGGGCTCCACCCGCAGCCCGCCGAGGCGCGCGGGGCGATGCCACTCGACGCTCTCGAGCGCCCCGATGCGGGCCTCGAGGGCACCGCGCAAGGCGGCGTTCTCGACGATCCAGCCGAGCTCGGCGAGCCCCAGGTCGAGGGCCTCGAAGCGCAGCTCTCCGCCCCCGGGGCGCTCCCAGATCTCCATGCGCCGATAAGGCTGGACGCGCCCGGCCGGGACCAGCGCCCAGACCCCGAGGGCCTCGAGGATCCGCACCGAGGCCGGGCTCAGGGCGCTCACCCGCAGGTCGAAGCCGCCCTCGGGGGGGCGCGCCGGCGGGCCCTCGGCCTCGATCAGCGCGACCCGCCAGCCGGCCTCGCCGAGCGCGCAGGCGAGCGCCGATCCGACCATCCCCCCGCCGACGATGGCGCACTCGTAGCTCACGGCGCCAGCCCCGTGGCGAGCCGGCTGCGCCTCCCGTAGCCGTACATCGCGGTCGCCGCGAAGCGCCGGCGGAGCCCCGGTGCCAGGTCGAGGGCCAGCAGCCCGAGCCCGCGGGCGGCGGCCAGCGGCGCGAAGTCGTTCGAGAACAGCCGCACCAGGGTGTCGGTGAGGGTACGGATGACCGCCTCGTCGCCGCGGCGCAGCTCGAGGTAGCGGGCCAGGACCCGCGCCTCGCCGGGGTCCTCGCCGCCGCGCAGCGCCGCCGCGACCACCTCGGCGAGCAGCGCGGCATCGCGCAGCCCGAGGTTGAAGCCCTGCCCGGCCACCGGGTGAAGGCCGTGGGCCGCGTTGCCGATGATCAGCGCGCGGGCGCGGGCGCGGGTGCGGGCCCGCACCAGGCGCAACGGGTAGCAGCTCCGCGCCCCGACCCGCTCGAAGCCGCCCAGGCGGCGCCCGAAGGCCGCCCCGAGGGCCTCCAGGAAGGCCTCGTCGGAGGCCTCGAGCAGGGCCTCGGCGCGCTCGGGCGGGAGCGCCCAGACCAGCCCGCAGCGCCCGCCCTCGAGCGGCAGCAGGGCCAGCGGCCCCTCGGGCGTGAAGCGCTCGTAGGCCCAGCCACGGTGCTCCCGGCGGGGCGTGACGTTGGCCGTGATCGCGCGCTGGCGGTAGTCGCGCACCGCCACCGCCACCCCGAGCATCGCGCGCAGCGGCGAGTCGGCGCCGTCGGCGGCGACCAGCAGCCGGGCGCTCAGGGCCTGCTCCTCGTCACCGCCCTCGAGGCGCAGGCGCAGCGCCGCGGCGCTGCGCTCGAGGGCGGCGATCCGCGCGGGGCGCAGCAGCCTCACCCGGGGCGCGGCCGCGAGCGCGGCGCCCAGGGTCTCGCCGAGCTCGCGCGCGGCGAGCACGTAGCCGAGCGCCTCGACCCCCTCCTCGGCGGCCCGGATCCGGGTCACCCCGAAGCCGCCGCGCTGGGAGACGTGGACGGTGTGGATCGGGCTGGCCCGGGCCGCCAGCCCGGCCCACAGCCCGAGGGTCTCGAGGACCCGGCGGCTGCCGAGCGAGAGCGCCAGCGGACGGTCGTCGTAGCTCGGCGGCAGCGCCTCCTCGATCGGGGCGGCCTCGAGCACCGTGACCTCGACCCCGGCCGCGGCGAGCGCCAGGGCGAGGCTCGCCCCGACCGGACCGGCCCCGGCCACCACCACGGTGCCGCCCTCGCCTTGCGCGGCCGCGCCGCTCACCTCAGCCTCCCGCGGCGCTGCCGACCAGCGCCTCGATCTCGGAGGGAGCCTTGGGCGCGGCCGCAGTCAGCACCCGGTGCCCGTCACGGGTGACCAGCACGTCGTCCTCGATGCGCACGCCGATGTTCCACCACCTGCGATCGACCCCGCGCTCGCCGGCGCGGATGTAGATGCCCGGCTCGACGGTGAGCACCATGCCCGGCTCGAGCACCCGCCACTCCCTGCCGATCTTGTAGTCGCCGACGTCGTGCACGTCCATCCCCAGCCAGTGGCCGGTGCGGTGGACATAGAAGCGCGTGTAGCGCTCGCGGCGGATGAGATTGGCCACCCGCCCCTTGAGCAGCCCGAGCGCCACCAGCCCCTCGGTGACCACCTGGACGGCAGCCTGGTGGGGCGCGTTCCAGTGGTTGCCCGGGCGCACCGCCTCGATGGCCGCGGCCTGGGCCTCGAGGACCAGCTCGTAGATGGCGCGCTGGGCGCGGCTGAAGCGCCCGCCGACCGGGAAGGTACGGGTGATGTCGGCGGCATAGCAGTCGTACTCGGCGCCGGCGTCGATGAGCAGCAGGTCGCCGCGGCGCAGGGTCGCGTCGTTGTCGATGTAGTGGAGGATGCAGGCATTGGCCCCCGAGGCCACGATCGACGGGTAGGCGGTCGCCCGGCAGCCGCCGCGCAGGAACTCGTGGAGCAGCTCGGCCTCGATGTCGCGCTCGCTGAGCCCCGGGCGGCAGGCGGCCATCGCGCGGCGGTGGGCGCGGGCGCTGACCGCCATCGCGCGCTCCATCGCGGCGAGCTCGGCGGCGCTCTTGAACAGGCGCATGTCGTGGAGCACGTGATCGAGGGCGACGAACTCGCCCGGGGCGCTCACCCCGGCGCGCGCGCGGCGCCGCAGCCGGTTGACCCAGCCCAGCACCCGCTGGTCGAACTCCGGGTAGTAGCCCATCGCATAGAAGACCCGCGGGCGGTTCTCGAGCAGGCCGGGGACGATGTCGTCGAGGTCCCCGATCGGGAAGGCGTCGTCGGCACCGTGGATCTCGACCGCCCCCTCGAGCCCGGCCCGGACCCCGTTCCACTGCTCCTGGTGCGGGTCGCGCTCGCGGCAGAACAGCAGGTACTCGCCCTGCTCTCGCCCGGGGGCGAGCACCGCGACCGCCTCGGGCTCGGCAAAGCCGGTCAGATAGTAGAAGTCGCTGTCCGGGCGGTAGGGGTACTCGACGTCGCGGTTGCGCACCCGTACCGGCGCGGTCGGCACGATCGCCACCCCGTCGCCGCCCAGCACCTCCATGACCCGCCGGCGGCGGCGCTCGAGCTCCCGTCTGTTCACCGCTCCCCCCCTGACCGGAGCTGCCTGGCGGCCCCCGCGCGCCGCTGCTCGAGCACCGTGCGCACCAGCTCGACACCGACCCGCAGGTACTCGACCAGCTCGGCGAAGGACCACTCGTCGTCCTCGCCGCCGACCTCGGACGAGTCGAGGCGCGCGAAGCGGGCGAGGTCGTCGATCAGCTCGCGACACTCGGCGGGCAGCGCCGAGAGCTCGCCGACCCCCCCGATCCCGAGCCCGTAGAGGTAGCCGCGCGACCACTCGGCGAGCGCCACGACCCGCTCGCCGAGCTCGCGCTCGTCGCCCGGCAGCAGCGGGGTGAACTCGAGCTGCTCGGAGCGCATCCCGGCGACCGCGTGGCGCAGCAGCGCCGCCAGGCCCTCCTGCCCGCCCGTGCGCCGCGGGTCGAGGGCCAGCTCTTCGAGCCAGCGCGCCACCCCGGGATCACCGCGCGCGCAGAGCAGGCCGCAGAGGATGCCGTGGGCCTCGGCCGGCGCCAGCTCGACGCCCGCCTCGACCAGCGCCTGCCGGCATTCCTGGTAGTCGGGCTGCAACCCACGCCCCTCGCCTGCCCCGCTGGCACTAGTGTCGGCCAGCGCCGGGGCGTTTTCCAGCCCGCGCCGCGCCCGCCATTGACCACCCTCGAAGCCAGCCCCTATATTGGGTGCTCCGAGGGTTCGACGGGATCGGCGCGAGGCACCCGGGTGGGCGAGCAGAGAGACGATCCGGCAGGCAGCGCGAGCCTCGAGGCGCTCGAGGCGCGCATCGACGAGCTGATCGCACGCTGCCGCGCGCTCGCCGAGGAGACCCAGGCGCTGCGCGACCAGCAGACCCACCTGATGGCCGAGCGGGCCGCGCTGATCGAGAAGTCGGAGCTGGCCCGGGCGCGCGTCGAGGCGATGATCGCGCGCCTGAAGTCGATGGAGGTCAGCCAGTGAGCGCCGGGCCCGAGATCGCCCAGGTCAGCATCCGGGTGCTCGACAAGGAGTACATGATCGCCTGCCCGCCCGAGGAGAAGGAGGCGCTGCTCGAGTCGGCGCGCCGCCTCAACGAGCGGATGCGCCAGGTGCGCGACAGCGGCAAGGTGCTCGGCACCGAGCGCATGGCGGTGGTCACCGCGCTCAACGTCATCCACGAGTCGGTCCAGGAGCAGCGCCGCCAGCGCGCGGCCATGGCCCGCATCGACGCCGAGATCCGGCGCCTCGAGGACAAGGTGAGCCGCGCGGTCGGCCAGCTCGAGGGTCGCTGAGCGGCGGGCGGTCGCCCGGCCGCAGGCTGCCCGGCGGCCGCGCCGAGCCCGCGGCGAGAGACGCGTGTGAATCGGCCACCCGTGGGCCCGGCCGCCGCAGCCGTCCTCGGCGATCGCCGCCGCCTGGCGATCGCCGCCCTGCTGGCATTCGCCGCGGCGCTGGCGATCGTCGCCTGGCAGGCCAGCCGCGAGCCGCCGCCCTACCCGATCTACGATGCCCTGGGCTACCTGCGCATCGCCTCCAACCTCCGCCACCACGGGGTGTTCGCCTCCGGCGGCGCTGGGCCCGAGGCTGCCCCCCGGCCAGACGCCTTCTTCACCCCGCTCTATCCGGGCTTCGTCGCCGCGCTGCTGCTCGCCGATCCGCGCCTCGACCGCGAGGTGCGCTGCGTGCTCGAGCACCAGGAGGACCCGCGCGGGGCCGGCTGCACGCGCCGCTTCACGACCATGCTCTACGCCCAGGTCGCGGTCGCCGCGCTCGCCGTGTGGCTGGTGTGGCTGAGCGCCCTGGTGCTGTCGCGCTCGACCGCCACCGCCGGGGTCGCCATGCTGCTCGCCGCGCTGAGCGGCCGCTACGGCTACTACGCCGAGCGGTTCCTGACCGAGAACCTGCTCCTGCCGCTGCTCACCGCGAGCTCGCTGGCGCTGCTGCTCGCCTGGCGGCGCCCGTCGTGGCGACGCTGCCTTGCCTGTGGGCTGCTGCTCGGGCTGACCGCCCTGGTCCGCCCGGCACACGCCTACCTGCTCTACTTCCTGCTCCTCGCCCTGCCCGCGGCGCTGCTGGCCCGCGAGCGGCGCGCCGGCCCCGCCGCCCGCGCCGCGACCGGGCTGGCGGCGGGCTATCTGCTCGCCGTCGGGCCGTGGTTGATCCGCAACTACCTGGTGCTCGGAGCACCGGTGCTCACTGCCGGCTATGCCGGCTACATCCTGGTCCAGCGCGTCGCCTACAATGCCATGACCTGGCGCGAGTGGCTGGTGGCCTTCGTCTACTGGCTGCCCGACTTCGGCGACTGGCTCGCCGCCAAGTACATCGACCCCGAGCTATGGGCGAGGCTCACCTTCCACCTCCCGCAGAGCTTCTACCGCGTCGGCAACGGCGAGCTGCGCGCCCGGACCCTGGCGGCGGCCGGCTCGGGCGACGCCTACCTCGGCTACCTGCTGCGCGAGTACGTGCTCGCCCAGCCACTGCGCCACCTGCTGGTCACCCTGCCCCTTGCCTGGCGGGGCATCTGGGTCGCCAAGTACTGGGGGCTGCTCTCGTTCCTGTTCTTCGTCCCCACGGCGCTGCGCTCCGCGCGCCGGCGGGCCTGGGACTTCCTGGTCTTCGCCGCCCCGGCGTGGTTCATGCTGCTCTTCAACGCGGCCGTGTCGGTCAATGTCGTCCGCTACAATATCGGCCTGATACCGAGCCTGGCGATCGCGGTGGCCCTGTGCCTGAGCGGCGCCGCGCGGCGCCTGCGCCGCGCCCTCGGCCGTCGCGAGGATGATGATGAACAAGCTCCAGGCCTTTGAGCTCGGCGTCCTCGCCTTCTTCATCCTGCTGCTCTCGGCCGGGCAGGTGCTGTTCAAGCTCTCGGCCCAGACCACCCCCGCGCTCGACTCGCTCGCCGCGCTGCGCTCGCTTGCGCTCAATCCGTGGCTGTGGGCGGCGCTGCTCGTCTATGCCCTCGGCACGGTGGTGTGGATCCTGATCCTGCAGCGCCTGCCGCTGTCGCTCGCCTATCCCTTCGTATCGGCCGTGTTCGTGATCGTCCCGCTCGCCGGCGCATGGCTGTTCCACGAGCCGCTCAACCTCCGATACCTGGCGGGCCTTGCGCTGATCATGGTCGGGGTGGCGCTGATCGCCCGGGGAGCATGAGCGGGGGAGGCCAGGGCGCGGCGGCCGGCCGGATCGCGGTGGTCATCCCCTGCTTTCGAGTGCGCGCCCGCATCGATGCGGTGCTCGCCGGCGTGCCCGCCCGGGTCAGCCGCATCTACTGCGTCGACGATGCCTGCCCCGAGGGCACCGGCGAGCACCTCGAGTCGAGCTGCCGCGACCCCCGCGTCGAGGTCATCCGGCGCCGGCGCAACGGTGGCGTCGGGGCGGCGATGGTCACCGGCTACCGGGCCGCGCTGCGTGACGGCGCCGAGGTGATCGTCAAGCTCGACGGCGACGGGCAGACCGACCCGGCGATGCTCGAGCGTTTCGTGTCGCCGATCCTCGCCGGGCAGGCCGACTACACCAAGGGCAACCGGTTCTTTCATCCCGAGGACCTCGCCGAGATGCCACGGCTGCGGCTCGCCGGCAACGCCGTCCTGAGCTTCGCCGCCAAGCTGTCCACCGGCTACTGGAACATCTTCGATCCCACCAACGGCTACACCGCGATCCACGCCGCGGTGCTGCGCCAGATCCCGCTCGACAAGATCAGCGGCGGCTACTTCTTCGAGAGTGACATGCTGTTCCGGCTCAACACGGTGCGCGCGGTGGTGCTCGACATCCCGATGCGGGCCCGTTACCGCGACGAGCGCAGCAACCTGCGGGTGGGAAGGGAGCTGATCCGGTTCTTGCGCGGGCACGCCCGCAACACCGCCAAGCGGATCTTCTACAACTACTTCCTGCGCGACTTCCACGTCGCCTCGCTCGAGCTGCTGCTCGGCGCCGCAGCGCTGCTCTTCGCGCTGCTCTTCGGCGCCAGCCGCTGGCTGCAATCGAACGCCAGCGGCGAGCCGGCGACCGCCGGAACGGTGATGCTCGCCGGCCTGCCGGTGATCGTCGGGCTGCAGCTCCTGCTCTCGGCGCTGCACTTCGACATCCAGGCCGTCCCCCGCCACCCGATCCACCCGGTGCTGCCCCGTGGCGAGGCCGGCGCCGCTCCCGGGCCGGGCACGGAGCGCCGTGGCGGGGTCAGCGGAGCCGGCTGAGGGTCGCCGGCCGGCGCGATCGCGGTGCCAAGCCTCGGGCTGCTCCCGGCGCCCCGCGGCGGCGGTCAGTTGCCGACGATGCCGATGCGCAGGCGGCGCATCGCCTCGGAGGCGAACCAGCCCAGGCGCCTGCGGCCCCAGGCGGTCACCGTGGCGATCGGCAGGCGCTCGAGGCTGCGGTCGAAGTCGAGCGACCCGATCAGCACCGCGCACGGCGTCGGCCCGAAGCGCGCCAGGCGCTCGGCGAGCCAGTCCGACTCCCCGCCCGGGCCGGCGAGCAGCAGCGGCGCGTCGGTGAAGCGCAGCATCGGCCCCGGGAACTCGACCGACGCCCACGGCTCGGGCTGGGCGAGGGCATAGACCTCGCGCAGGTGCTCGGCGGTGGCGAACACGTCGGGCACGGCGAGGACCACCGCCTCGACGGCACCGAGCTCGCTGCCGCGCACGCTGGCGCTGGGGGTGACCCGGTGCTCGCGCGGGGTCTGATCGGCGATCACGAACGGGTGCAGCGCGCCGGGGCCGTGATCGCCCACGAAGGCCAGCTCCCAGGCCACCGTCACCCCGTCGGGACGGCGCCGGCTCAGGGCGTGCGGCCCGTCGACGCTGACCCCCGCACGGCGCAGCCGCTCGGCCTCGGCGGCGACGCTCTCGCAGCGCACCGCCCAGCCGCTCGGGCCTCCGCCATGGACGATGTGGCCGTGCCACCAGGGCGAGACCTCGCCGGGGCGGTGCACCGAGACCAGCTCGATGTAGCTGCCGTCGTCGAAGGCGAGCTGCGACATGTGGGTGATGCCGTTGGAGTGGATCCCGCCGTAGTCGGCGGCGATGCCGGCGGCGGCGAACGCCGAGGCCAGCGCCTCGAGGCGCTGGCCGGCCACGGTCACGTGATCGATCTGGAGCTTCATCTGCGCTCGGCCTCCCTGCTGCCTTCGCTGTCTCCCGGCGTGCGCCCCCCTGGCCTGCCCCCGCGGCCAGGCGAGCGTCCTCGCCACGCCCCTGTGGGGATGCCGGCCGGCCCGGGAGAGTGCGCCGTGCGCCCGGCGGCGCGCCGCTCACCGATCGGCGCCCCCCGGCACCGATCGGCGCGCCCTGGCAGGGCGCGTTCCCACCCCCCGGAGCGACGTGGCGGCCAGCGCGCCTCCGGTCCGTCGGCCCTGCCAGGGGTACATCTCGACGCGCTCGCCTCGCGCTGCGGCGGGCGACGCGGAGCGGGGATCTTACACCACGCGCCGCGCCCGGCTCGCCGGGCTACTCGACGGTCACCGACTTGGCGAGATTGCGGGGCTGATCGACGTCGGTGCCCTTGAGCAGCGCGACGTGGTAGGCGAGCAGCTGCAGCGGCACGGTGTAGACCAGCGGCGCGACGTTCTCCCCGACGTGGGGCACCTCGAGCACGTGGACGTACTCGCCGCTCTCGACGCCCGCCGCGGCGTCGGCGAAGACATACAGCTCGCCGCCGCGGGCGCGCACCTCCTCGAGGTTCGACTTGAGCTTCTCGAGCAGCTCGTCGTTGGGCGCGACGGCCACCACCGGCATCTCGGCGTCGACCAGCGCCAGCGGGCCGTGCTTGAGCTCGCCGGCCGGGTAGGCCTCGGCGTGGATGTAGGAGATCTCCTTGAGCTTCAGCGCCCCCTCCATGGCCACCGGGTACTGCACGCCGCGGCCGAGAAACAGCGCGTGGTGCTTGTCGGCGAAGTGGCTGGCCATCGCCTCGATGCCGGCATCCATGGCCAGGGTCTCCTCGATGACCCGCGGCAGGGCGCGGAGCTGGGCGACGATCGCCGCCTCGCGCTCGGCGCCGATCCCGTGGCGCCGCCCGAGGGCCAGCACCAGCAGCAGCAGGGCGCTGAGCTGGGTGGTGAACGCCTTGGTCGAGGCCACCCCGATCTCGGGGCCGGCACGGGTCATCAGCACCAGGTCGGACTCGCGCACGATCGAGGTCTCGGGGGCGTTGACGATGCCGAGCACCGGCCCGAAGCCGAGCTCGCGGGTGGCGCGCAGGGCGGCCAGGGTGTCGGCGGTCTCCCCGGACTGTGAGATCACCACCACCAGGGTCTGCGGATCGGCCACCGGGTGGCGGTAGCGGAACTCGCTGGCCACCTCGACGTGGCAGGGCACCCGGGCCAGGCCCTCGAACCAGTTGCGGGCCACCAGGCCGGCGTGATAGCTGGTCCCGCAGGCCAGGATCTGGACCCTGCGGACCCGGTCGAAGGTCTCCGTGGCGGCCGGACCGAAGGCCTCCTCGAGGACCCGGCGCTCGCCGATCCGCCCCTCCAGCGTGTCGGCGATGGCCCGCGGCTGCTCGAAGATCTCCTTCTGCATGTAGTGGCGGTAGCGGCCCCGCTCGACCGCGTCGGCGCTCAGCTCGCTGACCGTCACCGGCCGCTCGACCCCGTGTCCGTGCCGGTCGAAGAAGGCCACCGAGTCGCGGCAGACCTCGGCCAGGTCGCCGTCCTCGAGGAACACGAAGCGCTGGGTGACCGGGATCAGCGCGGCCACGTCCGAGGCGATGAAGTGCTCGCCGACCCCGATCCCGACCACCAGCGGGCTGCCCAGGCGCGCCGCGATCAGCCGTCCCGGCTCGGCGCTGCTCAGCACCCCGAGCGCATAGGCGCCGCGCAGCTCGCCGACCGCCAGGCGCACCGCCTCGAGCAGATCACGCCCGGCCACCAGGTGCCGGTGGACGAGGTGGGCGACCACCTCGCTGTCGGTCTCCGAGACGAAGCGGTAGCCCTGCCCCTGGAGCTCGGCGCGCACCTCGCGGAAGTTCTCGATGATGCCGTTGTGCACCACCGCCACCCGATCGTGGCTGAGGTGCGGGTGGGCGTTGTCCTCGCTGGGCACCCCGTGGGTCGCCCAGCGGGTGTGGGCGATGCCGCTGTGGGCGGCCAGCTCCCGGCCGGCGAGCAGCTCGGCGAGACGGGCGACCTTGCCGGGGGTGCGGACCCGCTCGATGGCGCCCCCCCGCGCACCGCCCGGCAGCAGGGCGATCCCGGCCGAGTCGTAGCCGCGGTACTCGAGGCGCTCGAGCCCGGTCATCAGGATCGGGAGCACGTTGCGCTCCGCGACCGCGCCAACGATTCCGCACATCGCCTCGCTCTCCGCTCGCCCGCCCGGGCCCCGTCCGAGTGTAGCTACTTGCGCGGGCGGCGCCAGCCGCGCACCGTGGTCTGGCGGGAGCGCGAGACGGTGAGCGCCTTGGGGGGGGCGTCCCGGGTCACCGTCGAGCCGGCGCCGATGGTCGCCCCCGCCCCGATGCGGACCGGCGCGACCAGCTCGACCCCGGAGCCGATGAAGGCGCCGTCGCCGATCTCGGTGCGGTGCTTGCGCGCCCCGTCGTAGTTGCAGGTGATGGTGCCGGCGCCGACGTTGACCGCGGCGCCGATCTCGCTGTCGCCGAGATAGCTCAGGTGGTTGGCCTTCGAGCCGGCACCGATGTGACTGTTCTTGACCTCGACGAAGTTGCCGACCTGCACCGCGGCGGCGGTGCGGGTCCCCGGGCGGATCCGCGCGAACGGCCCGATCCGGCAGTCGGCGCCGATCTCGGCGCCCTCGATGAGCGTGCTGGCGAGCACCTCGCTGCGCTCGCCGATCGAGGCGTCGCGCAGCACCACGTTGGGTCCCACCCGCACCCCGCGGGCGAGCACCACCTCGCCCTCGAGCACCACGTTGACGTCGAGGAAGCAGTCCTCGCCGACCTCGACGCGACCGCGCACGTCGAGGCGGGCCGGATCGGCGAGCGTCGCCCCGGCGCGCATCAGCCGCTCGGCCTCGGCGCGCTGGTAGCAGCGCTCGAGCGCGGCGAGCTGGACCCGGTCGTTGACCCCCTCGACCTCCTCGGGCCGGCGCGCCGAGACGGTGCGCACCTCGAGCCCCTCGGCCACCGCCATCGCGATGCAGTCGGTGAGGTAGTACTCGCCCTGGGCATTGGCGTTGCCGAGCCGCGCCAGCCAGCCGCGCAGGCGCGCCGCGCCGGCGGCCAGGATCCCGGTGTTGACCTCGTCGATGCGCCGCTCACCCGGGCCGGCGTCGCGCTCCTCGACGATCGCCACCACCCGTCCCCGGCCGTCGCGCACGATCCGCCCGTAGCCGGCCGGGTCGGCGAGGCGCACCGTGACCAGGCCGAGCGCCCTCTCGCCGGCCGCGGCCACCACCTGCTCGAGGGTCGCGCGCCCGATCAGCGGGACGTCCCCGTAGAGCACCAGCACCCGGGCCTCGTCGGGGACCCCGGGGAGGGCCTGGGCGAGGGCGTGGCCAGTGCCGAGCTGCTCGGCCTGCTCGACCCAGCGCAGCGAGCGCCCGCGAAAGGCCTCGCGGACCCGCTCGCCGCCGTGGCCGTGCACGCAGTGCACCGCGTCCGCGCCGAGCGCCTCGGCGGCATCGAGCACGTGGGCGAGCAATGGGCGCCCGCCGAGCGGATGGAGGACCTTGGGCAGCGCGGATCGCATCCGCTTGCCCTCGCCGGCGGCGAGGACCACGACGTGCAGCGGCGACGACATCGGGGCTCCTGGCGGAGTACGGACCGGCGGCTATTGTGCCGGAAAAGCGCCCCGCATGGCCGCCCCC
>CAZRGU010000020.1:0-23444 GCA_964599705.1 uncultured Ectothiorhodospiraceae bacterium
CTCAGCGCGCGTTCGGATGGAAGAGCTGCTGGCCGGCGACCCGGTAGGCGGCGATCGCAGCCTGGCCCTCGGGGCCGATCAGCCAGTCGATGAAGGCCTGGCCGGCGCGCGCCTTGACCTGCGGGTGGCGGACCGGGTTGACCAGGATCACCCCGTACTGGTTGAACAGCGCCGGGTCACCCTCGACCAGGACCTCGAGGTCGCGCTTGTTCTTGAAGCTGATCCAGGTCGCCCGGTCGGTGAGCACGTAGGCGCCCATGCCGGCCGCGGCGTTGAGGGTGGCGCCCATCCCCGAGCCGGTCTCGCGGTACCAGGTGCCGCTCGCGGCGCCCGGATCGACGCCGGCAGCCCGCCATAGGGCACGCTCCTTCCTGTGGGTTCCGGACTCGTCGCCGCGCGAGGCGAACAGCGCGCGGGCGGCCGCGATCCGCGCCAGCGCCGCGGCCGCGTCGCGCATCCCGCGCACCCCCGCGGGGTCGCCGGCCGGCCCCACGATCACGAAGTCGTTGTACATCACGTCGTGGCGCTCGACGCCCCAGCCCTCGGCGACGAAGCGCTCCTCGGCCTCGCGGGCGTGGACCAGGACCACGTCGCCGTCGCCGTTGCGGGCGTTCTTGAGCGCCTGGCCGGTGCCGACCGCGACCACGTAGACCTCGATGCCGGTGCGCGCGGTGAAGCGCGGCAGGAGGTAGTCGAGCAGCCCCGAGTTCTGTGTCGAGGTGGTCGACTGGACGATGATCGACTCGCCGGCCGCGGCCACCGGCGGGCCGGCGGCGGTGGCGAGCAGCAGCAGGGCGCCGAGCAGGGCGGGGACCGGGAAGGTGCGAGGCATGGCTCTGTCTCCTCTGGTTGGGCTCACAGGCAGATCCGTCCGGCCAGGTAGTCGCGCGCCGGGGCGCTGCGCGGGGCGGCGAAGAAGTCGGCGGCGGGGCGGTGCTCGAGCACCCGGCCGCGGTGCAGGAAGCAGACGTCGTCGGCCAGGCGCCGCGCCTGGCCGATGTCGTGGGTCACGTAGACGACCTTGGTGCCGCGCTCCCGGGCGCTCCGGGTCAGGGCCTCGATGCCGAGGGTGGCGGCCGGGTCGAGGTTGGCGGTCGGCTCGTCGAGGAACAGCACCTCGGGGTCGAGGGCCAGCGCCCGGGCCACCGCCAGGCGCTGCTGCTCGCCGGCCGAGAGCGCCCGGGCCGGCTGCCTCGCCTGGGCGCTGAGGCCCGCCTGCTCGAGCACCGCGTCGCGCCGCTCGCGGCTCGCCCGGCCGCGCAGCCGGAGCACGAAGTCGATGTTGGCCGCCACCGAGCGGCGCAGCAGCACCGGGCGCTGGAAGACCATCGCCTGGCGGCGCCGCGCGGCGGCATCGAGCGCTCGCCCGTGCCACAGCACCTGCCCGGCGCTCGGGGCGATCAGCCCGTGGAGGAGGCGCAGCAGCAGGCTCTTGCCGGCCCCGTTGGGGCCCATCAGCACGGTCAGCGTCCGCGGGGCGAGGGCCAGATCGACCCCGTCGAGGAGCCGCCGCCCGCCGGCCTCGAGGACCAGGGCGCGGGCCTCGGCGAGCGGCGGCTCAGGCATGCAGCCCGCGCGCCGCCCCGGCGCGCAGCGCCATCACCGCGCCGTTGACCCCGACCGCGATCGCCATCAGCACCAGCCCGAGGGCCAGCGCCAGGGCCAGGTCGCCCTTGGCGGTCTCGAGCGCGATCGCGGTGGTCATCACCCGGGTCAGGTGGTTGATGTTGCCGCCGACGATGATCACCGCGCCGACCTCGGCCACCGCCCGCCCGAAGCCGGCCAGCGCCACGGTGAGCAGGCTGTAGCGCCCGTCCCAGAGCAGCGCGGCGAGCGCCCTGAGCGGCGGCACGCACAGCGAGCGGAACTGCTCGGCGTACTCGCGGTGCAGGTCCTCGATGACCTGGCGCGAGAGGGCCGCCACGATCGGGGTGATCAGCACGGTCTGGGCGATGATCATCGCCGCCGGGGTGTAGAGCAGGCGCAGCCAGCCGAGCGGCCCTGCGCTCGAGACCAGCAGGTAGACGAGCAGCCCGACCACCACGGGCGGCAGGCCCATCAGGGCGTTGAGCAGGACCACCAGCGCGCCGCGCCCGGGGAAGCGCCCGATGCCGATCGCCGCGCCGAGCGGCAGTCCGATCGCGGTGGCGATCAGCACCGCGCTGAGGCTGACCCGCAGCGACAGGGCGACGATCTCGAGCAGGTCGCGATCGGCGGCCAGCACCAGCGCCGCTGCAAGGCGAAACGCCTCGGTGATTTCCTGCATTTTTGTTCGAGATTTACTAGGAGGTGGAGATTATGGCATCGAATGGCTCCCTTCCCAAGCGGCACGAGGCCGCTGCCCCCACCTCCGGGACCGTCGGAAGTGGGGGCCGGGCGAGCCGCGCTGGGCTACCAGATCACTTCGCGGGGATAGGCCCGAAGGTGCTGGTCGGCGCTGACCAGCGATAGATCCTCGGCGAGCGCCTGGGCGATCAGCATCCGGTCGAAGGGGTCACGGTGGTGGAAGGGCAGCGAGGCGACGCCGAGGCAGTGCGCGGCCCGGATCGGGAGCCACCGTGCGCCGAGGGCGGCGCGTTCTCGATCGAGGGCGCTCGGCCAGTCGGCGCTGAGCGCGAGGCGCCCGATACTCTGCTTGATCGCGATTTCCCAGAGGCTCGCGATGCTGACCAGGAGCTCGCTCTCCGGATCGAGGATCGCCTGCCGGGCTGCCGGGCTGAGCCGCTCGGGTGCGGCGACGGCCCACAGCAGCACGTGGGTGTCGAGCAGCAGCCGCATTCAGGAGTACTCGGCGAAGTCGGGCAGCGGCGCGTCGAAGTCCTCGTCCATGCGCAAGATCAGCCCCCGGGCCCCGCCGAGCCGGCGCCCGCCGGACGCCTCGGCGAGGACCTCGAGCCGAACCTTCGGGGCGCCGTCCTTGGCGATCACGATCTCCTCGCCCTCGAGGGCCTCCTGAATGAGCTTGGACAGGTGGGTCTTGGCCTCGTGGATGTTCACCTGGCGCATCTTCGCCTCCACTGCGAGAGGGCAGGCTAGCTAACCTATCTAGTCAAGCACTGCAGGTCAAGACGGACCCAGCGAGCATGCGCGAGCGTCTCGACGCCCTCGCTTCGCGTGCCGGTGAGATATGCGGGCTAGCGGTAGAAGAGCTCGACCAGGCTCATCGGCACCGCCGGCACGTAGGTCGAGAGCAGCAGCACGAAGAGCAGCACGGCGATGAACCCGACGTTGGCCTTGGACACCGACCAGACGTCGGTGTTGGCCACCGAGCAGGCGGTGACCAGCACGCTCGCCACCGGCGGGGTCTGCTGGCCGATCGCGAGGTTCAGGGTGACGATGATCCCGAAGTGCACCGGGTCGATCCCGACCTGGTGGATCAGCGGGGTGACGATCGGCACCACCAGGATGATCGCCGCGGCCGAGTGCAGGAACAGGCCGATGATCAAGAAGAAGACGTTGAGCAGGGCGAGCACCACGTAGCGGTTCTCGGTGAACGCCAGCATCGCCCGGGCCAGGGTCTGCGGGACCTGGGCCTCGGTGAGGTAGGTGCCGACCAGCGCCGAGGCGGCCACCAGCAGCATCACCACCGCGGTCTGCACCGCCCCGTCGATGATCGCCTCGCGCAGGTGCCCCCAGTCGAGCTCGCGGTAGATCAGCCCGCCGATGACGATCGCGGCGACCACCGCCAGCCCCGCCCCCTCGGTGGCGGTGACCATCCCGCCGAAGATCCCGCCGAGGATGATCGCCGGGAGCAGCAGCGCCCAGGAGGCCTCCTTGAAGGTGCGCCACACCGTGGCGAGGCGGAAGGCCTCCTCGACCGGGAAGTCGTAGCGCAGCGCGAACCAGTAGGCGACCGCCATCAGCAGCAGCCCGCCGAGCACCCCGGGCACGATCCCGGCGACGAATAGCTGCACCACCGAGCTGTCCGACATCACCGCGTAGAGGATCATCGGGATCGAGGGCGGGATGATCACCGCCAGCGAGGCCGACGAGGAGGTCACCGCGGCGGCGAACGGCGCCGAGTAGCCCTTGCTCTTCATCGCCGGGATCAGCACCGAGCCGAGCGCGGCGACGTCGGCCACCGCCGAGCCCGAGATCTCGGCGAAGAACATCGAGGTGCCGATGGTGACCATCGCCAGTCCGCCGCGGATGAAGCCGAGCAGCGCCGAGGCGAAGGCGATCAGACGCCGCGAGATGCCGGTAGCGTTCATGATCGCCCCGGCCAGGATGAACAGCGGGATGGCGATCAGCGGGAACTTGGTAGCCCCGTCGAACATCACCAGGGCCATGTTGGGGAGGATGTCGGGACCCTGGCTCCAGAGCATCGCCAGCGCCCCGACGATCCCCAGGGCGATGGCGATCGGCACGTCGATCAGGATCAGGGCGAAGAGCCCGACGAACATCGCCGCGATGATCACCGCGGCGCTCTCCCGCGGGCGCGGCGCCAGACCTCGGGCAGGGTGATGAGCTGGGCGCAGATGAACAGCACCGCCCCGATCGGGATCACCGACTGGGTGAGCTGGGTGGAGACCTCGGGCAGGCTGACCAGGGTGTCACCCTCGAGCACCTGGACGACGTCGTAGCCGACCCAGGCGAGCACCGCGAAGAAGCCGATCACGAAGGTCTCCGAGACCGCCACCAGCAGCGCCCGCCAGGGTGGCGGCAGGGCCTCGATGAGCCCCGCGAAGCCGATGTGGCCACGCTTCAGGGCGGCCAGCGCCGCGCCGTAGTAGGTCAGCCAGGCGAGCATCACCGAGGCGACCTCGTCGTACCAGGACAGGGAGTGGCCGGACTTGCGGTAGATCACCGCGACCACCACCACCACCACCAGGGCGACCATCAGGAAGATCGCGATCCACTCGAGCGTGCGCTCGAAGATCGCCCGCACCCGTTCCATCCAGCGCATCGCCGGCTCCTTGCGTAGGGAGGACCCGCGGGGGGCCGGCCGCGCGCGCCGCGACCCGCCCCCCGCGCTGCGCTCAGGGGGCGAGCGCCTGGGCCTTGGCGACCATCTCGCGCCCGCCGGGCACGCTCGAGGCGAACTCCTCGTAGATGCCCTTGCTGGCGGCGATGAAGGCCTGCTTGTCGGCCTCGTTGACCTTCACGCCGGCGGCCTTGATCTTGCCAAGCAGCTCCTTCTCGAGACGCACGGCCTGCTCGTAGACGTAGCCCTGGGTCTCGCGGGCGACCTCCTCGAGGGCCGCGCGCACGTCGGCCGGAAGCTTGGCCCAGCGCTTGGCGCCGACCGTCACGTAGGCCGGGGTGTAGACGTGGCCGGTGATCGAGAGGTACTTCTGCACCTCCTGGAACTTGGCGCTGTAGATCTGCGCGTAGGGGTTCTCCTGGCCGTCGATGGTCCCGGTCTGCAGGGCGGTGAAGACCTCGGAGAAGGCCATCGGGGTCGGGTTGGCGCCGTAGGCCTTGAACATCTTCACCCGCCACTTGCCCTTGGGGGTGCGCAGCTTGATGCCCTGCAGGTCCTCGGGCTTGTAGATCGGGCGCTTGTTGTTGGTGATGTGGCGGAAGCCGTTCTCCCACACGGCCAGCACCTTGTAGCCCTTCTTCTCGACTGCCGGAGCGAGCTTCGGCCAGAAGATCTCCTTCTCGATGCGGTGCATGTGCTCGCGGTTCTTGACCAGGTAGGGCATCTCGAAGAGCCCGAACTCGTCGACCACCGAGGACATCACCGTCGAGGGCAGCGCGAAATCGACGGTGCCGAGCTTGAGCTTGCGCAGCAGCTCCTTGTCCTTGCCGAGCTGGCTCGAGCCGTATACCGTCACCTTGACCTTGCCGGCCAGGCGCTGGTTGGCGCGCCGCGCGAACTCGGTGGCCGACAGGTCGAACAGCGACCCCGGAGCGCCGACGTGGCCGAACTTGAGCTCGATGGTCTCGGCGCGCGCGGTCCCGGCGAGCGAGGCCGCCGCCACCAGACCGGCACCGAGCATCCCGAGCAGCATCTCTCTTCTCACGTTCATGACTCCTCCTCTCGCTTCTCCTCGCAAAGACGGGTCCCGGGCGGCGGCGCGCTCAGCGCCCGCCGCCGCCCGCCTGGTCGCGTGCGCAGCCGGTGAGGTAGTCGAGCGCGGCCGCGACCCCGCCGCGCTCGTGCGGCACCCCGGCGAGCTCGAGCCCCATCTCGACCCCGGCGAGCGTGCCGGCCAGGGCCAGGTCGTTGAAGTCACCGAGGTGGCCGATCCGGAAGACCCGGCCCTGGAGCTTGCCGAGCCCGGTGCCGAGCGACATGTCGAAGTGCTCGAGGATGGTGCGCCGCAGGGCGTCGGCGTCGTGCCCCTCGGGCATCGCCACCGCGGTCAGCGAGGCGCTGTGCTCGGCCGGGTTGCGGCACAGCACCTCGAGGCCCCAGGCGCGCACCGCCCGCCGGGTGGCCTCGGCGTGGCGGGCGTGGCGCGCGAAGACCGCCTCGAGGCCCTCCTCGAGGAGCATCGCGATGGCCTCGCGCAGCCCGTAGATCAGGTTGGTGGCCGGGGTGTAGGGGAAGAAGCCCTTGGCGTTGGCCGCCAGCATCGGTCCCCAGTCCCAGTACGAGCGCGGCAGGCGGGCCTGCTCGGCGGCGGCGCGGGCCCGGGCGCTGATCGCGTTGAAGCCCAGCCCCGGGGGCAGCATCAGCCCCTTCTGCGAGCAGCCGACGGTGACATCCACCCCCCACTCGTCCATCCGGAAGTCGATCGAGGCCAGCGAGGAGATGGTGTCGACCAGGAGCAGCGCCGGGTGTCCAGCCCGATCGATGGCCGCGCGCACCTCGCCGATGCGGCTCGCCACCCCGGTCGAGGTCTCGTTGTGGACCACCGCCACGGCCTTGATCGCGTGGCCGGCGTCGCCGCTCAGCCGCTCCTCGACGAGCGCCGGGTCGACCCCGCTGCGCCAGTCCCCGGGGACGAGGTCGACCTCGAGGCCGAGGCGCTCGGCCATCCGTGCCCAGAGCGTCGCGAAGTGGCCGGTCTCGAACATCAGCACCCGGTCGCCGGGCGAGAGGGTGTTGACCAGCGCCGCCTCCCAGGCCCCGGTGCCGGAGCCGGGAAACAGGATCACCGCCCCCTCGGTCTTGAAGATCGCCTTGAGCCCCTCGAGGACCTCGAGCCCGAGGCGCGCGAACTCGGGACCGCGGTGGTCGATGGTGGGTGCGGCCAGGGCCCGCAGGATGCGATCGGGGACGTTGGTCGGACCCGGGATCTGGAGAAAGTGGCGACCACCCTTGCGGCTCATCGGGAATCCTCCCATTTTCGTATTCAATTCTTCTCGTCCGACGGCGCTGCCGCGTCGTCCTGCGTCTAATTCATTGTTTTACCCGGTCTTGCCCGGGAGCATTTGACGCGGCAGAGCCGCCGATTTGTATAATTTAGGCTTCGGTGGAGGGGGTTTGCAAGTGGTCGAAGGATCTGAGGGCGCCCCGCGAGGGGACTCGAGCGAGGCCGGAGGCAGCGCCCGGGCGCTGCTCCACGACGGGGTGGCGGCGCGCCTTCGCGACCTCATCGTCGAGGGCCGGCTGGCGCCCGGCGAGCGGCTCAACGAGCGCGTCCTGTGCGAGCGCTTCGCGGTCTCGCGCACCCCGCTGCGCGAGGCGATCCGGATCCTGGTCTCCGAGGGGCTGGTCGAGCTCAAGCCCCACCGCGGGGCGGTGGTCAGCGAGTTCACGACCCGCACCGCCGAGGAGACCTTCGAGGTCCTGGCGGCGATCGAGGCGCTGGCCGGGCGGCTGGCCTGCGCGCGGGCCAGCGAGGCCGACCTGGCCGAGATCCGCGCCCTGCACTTCGAGATGCGCGCCGAGCACGCTCGCGGTAACCTCTCCGGCTACTTCCGCCTCAACCAGCGCATCCACGCGCGGATCGTCGAGTGCGCCGGCAACGCGGTCCTCGAGTCGGTGTTCCGCCAGCTCAACGCGCACATGCTGCGCGCGCGCTACATGGCCAACCTGTCGCGCGAGCGCTGGGACCAGGCGGTGGGCGAGCACGAGCGGATCCTCGAGGCGCTCTGCGCCCGCGACCCGCGGCGCCTCGAGACCGAGCTCGGCGCTCACCTGCGCAACAAGTACCGCAGCCTGAGCGCCGAGCTCGGTGCCGCGCAGGCCGGGAGCGGCTCGGCCCGGTAGCCGGCGCGCGGGCCGCGGGCGGCCGGCCGGGCGGGGCGCGCGCAGCGGCGGTCGCGGCCGCGGGTGGATGAATCGGACAAGGAGGTCGGATGAGCAACGAGCACAGCCGCGGGCCGGGGCGGCCCGCGGCCGGGGCGCCGCCGCCGCCGGCGCGCCTGGCCTGGACGGTCTGGGGACTGGGGGCGTGCCTGTACCTGATCGGCTTCTTCCAGCGCGTCGCCCCGGCCGTGATCACCGGCGAGCTGATGCGCGACTTCGCGATCGGGGCCGCGGCGCTCGGCAACCTCTCGGCGTTCTACTTCTACAGCTACGTGGCGATGCAGGTCCCGACCGGGTTGCTCGCCGACTCGTGGGGACCGCGGCGCCTGCTGACCGCCGGGGCGGGCGTGGCCGCGCTCGGCTCGGCGCTCTTCGCGCTCGCCCCGAGCGCGCTCTGGGCCGGGGTCGGGCGGCTGCTGATCGGCGGCTCGGTGGCGGTGGCCTTCGTCGGCATGCTCAAGCTCGCCGGGCACTGGATGGCGCCGCGGCGCTTCGCCCTGGCCACCGGGCTGGCGCTGTTCGTGGGGGTGATCGGCGCGGTCTTCGCCGGGGTGCCGCTGCGCGCCGCGGTCGACGCCTTCGGCTGGCGCCCGGTGATGCTGGTCACGGCGCTCGCCGCGGCCGCGATCTGCGCCGGGATCTGGCTGGTGGTGCGCGACGACCCGGCCGAGCGCGGCTACCGGAGCTACGCGCCCGAGGCCGTGGCGAGCACCGGGGGCGGCATCTGGCGCGGGCTGCTCGCGGTGCTGCGCATCGGCAACGTCGGGCTGCTGTTCGTGACCGCCGGCGGGGTGGTCGGCCCGGCGCTGACCTTCGCCGGGCTCTGGGGCGTGCCGTTCCTGACCACCCACTACGGGATGGGGCCGGGCGAGGCGGCCGCGGCGAGCTCGACGCTGCTGGTCGCCTGGGCGGTGGGCGGGCCGCTTGCCGGGGCGCTCTCGGACCGCATCGGCCGGCGCAAGGGGCCCTATCTGCTCGGCTGCGCGCTGCTCGTCGGGCTGTGGGCGCTGCTGCTGCTCGGCCCGCGCCTGCCCGGGGTGGCGCTGTGGGCGGTGCTGGTCGCGATCGGGCTGGCCTCGGGGGCGATGGTGCTGACCTTCGCCTTCGCCAAGGAGTCGGTGCCGGCCTCGCTCGCCGGCACCGCCACCGGGGTGGTCAACATGGGGGCGATGCTCGGCCCGATGCTCCTCCAGCCGCTGGTCGGCTGGATGCTCGACCGGGGCTGGGACGGGGCGCTCGCCGACGGCGTGCGCCTCTACCCGCTCGAGGCCTACCGCGCCGGCTTCGCGCTGATGGTCGGCTGGTCGGCGCTCGCCCTGGTCACCGTGACCCTGACCCGCGAGACCTACGCGCGGCCGCGCGAGAGCGCGGCCGGGGGCTGAGAAGCCCGCGTTTCCAGCATCACGGCCCGAGGCGCGTCCCGACCCGCAGCCCGGCCGCGGCGGCGAACTCGCCGGCGCCGACCTTCTTCCCGCCCTCGGGGCGCACCCGCCCGACGCGGAGCTGGCCGTCGGCGGTGGCCACCGTGAAGCCGGCCTCGTCGAGCGCCGTGACCTGGCCCGGCTGGACGCTGGTGGCCTCCGTGATCGGGGCGCAGTCGTAGAGCTTGAGGGTCTTGCCCTCGTGCACCGTCCAGGCCCCGGGCTGCGGGTCGCAGCCGCGCACCAGGTCCCAGACCCGCCCGAGCGGCAGGTGCCAGTTGATCCCGACCAGGGCGTCGCGGCACCAGCCCTCGTAGGTCGCCTGCGAGTGGTCCTGCTCGATGCGCGGGGCGTCGCCTGCGCGCACCCGATCGACGGCCTCGAGCATCGCCTCGACCCCGAGCGGGAAGAGCTTCTCGAAGTAGAGGCTGCCCAGCGTGTCGTCGGGACCGATCTCGACCTTCTTCTGGAGCAGGATCGGGCCGGTGTCGAGGCCGTTGTCGGGCCAGAAGATCGACAGCCCGGTCTCGCGCTCGCCCCAGATGATCGGCCAGTTGATCGAGCTGCCGCCGCGGTGGCGGGGGAGCAGCGAGGGGTGGTACTGGATGGACCCGTGGGTCGGCACGCTGAGCGCCTCCTCGGGGACCATCAGGGTCACGTAGGCCATCACCCCGAGGTCCGGGGCCAGCGAGCGCATCTCCTCCCAGACCTCGGGCTTGCGAAACGAGCGCGGCTGGAAGACCGGTAGCCCGTGCGCAAGGGCGGCCTCCTTGAGCGGGTCGATGCGCCCGCCCTCCCTGTCCGGGGCGCAGTACACGCCCACCACCTCCTCGCCGCGCTCGAGCAGCGCCTCGAGCACGCTCTTGCCGAAGGCCTGCTGGCCGTTGACGATGATCCGCATGGCTCCTCCCCCATGAGTGTCCCGTGATGGCCGGATGGTAGCTCGACCGGTCGCGGCCCGCTCGCCCCGAGGTGGCGCGGCGCCGCCCTCCGTCAGTGGACCATGAGCACCGGCAGCTCGGCGCGCGCGAAGACGTAGCGGGTGACGTCGCCGAAGACCATCTCGCGGGCCCGAACCCGCCCGTAGGCGCCCATCACCAGCAGGTCGGCGCCGAGCTCGGCGCAGGCCTCGAGCAGCCCGCGGGCGACCCGCCGCGAGCCGCGATCGGCATCGATCAGGCGCACCTCGCAGCCGAGGCCGTGCCAGCCGAGGTAGCGCTCCAGGTCCTCGGCGCTCGGCGGCATGCCCATCCGCCGGCGGGTGGTGAGCACCGTGATCCGCTTGGCCGCGGCCAGGCACGGGCCGGCGGCGGCCACCGCCTGGGAGGCCTCCTTGGAGCCGTTCCAGGCGATCGCGACGTGATCGAGGGCGCACCCGTGGGGCGTCGCGGGCATCAGCAGCAGCGGGCGGCCGGTGTCGAGCAGCGCCGCCTCGATGGTCGGTGGCGGCGGTGGGCGGCGGCGGATGTGGGAGACCACGATCAGGTCGGCGACCCGGCCGTAGCGGCTGACCACCACGCTCTGCTTGCCGCTGCGCTCCATCCACTCGGCGCTCGCCCCGCGGCCACCGCCGCCCGCAGGGCGCTCGGTGAGCGCCACCCCGGCGCTCGCGCAGGCCGCCTCGAAGCGCTCGCGCAGGCGTGCCGCGACCTCGCGGCTGACCTGGCTGGCGCCCTCGATGACCGTCGCCCTCATCCCCGCCGACAGCCCGATGGTGGCGTAGGGGATCAGCTCCTCGGGCGGGCGGGTGACGTGCAGGCCGACCAGGTGGGCCTCGAGGAGCCGGGCGACGGCGAGCGCGTTGTCGATCAGCACCCCGTCGAGCTCGTGCTCGCCGAGCGGCGCCAGCAGGTTCTTGATCGCCATCTGCGCGCTTCCCGCTCCGGGCGGCGGCCGCCGCTAGATCGCGCCGGCCTCGCGGGCCGCCGCGATCCGCTCCTCGTCCCAGCCGACCACCTCGCGCAGGATCTCCTCGGTGTGCTCGCCGAGCAGCGGCGAGCGGCGCACCTCGACCGGCGAGTCGGACAGCTTGATCGGGTTGCCGACGGTCAGGTAGGGGCCGCGCTCCGGGTGATCGACCTCGACCACCGTACCGGTGGCACGCAGCGCCGGCTCCTCGGCGAGCTCCTTCATCGACAGGATCGGCCCGCAGGGGATGTTGTGGGCGTTGAACTCGGCCATCGCCTGGTACTTGGTGCGGGTCATGGTCCACTCCTCGATCATCGCAAAGCACTGATCGAGCTTGGGAAGGCGCGCCTCCGGGGTCGCCCACTCGGGGTCGTCGATCAGCTCCTCGCGGCCGATGATGCGCATCAGCGGCGCCCAGCCCGGGGGCTGGATGATCACGTAGAGGTAGTCGTTGGCGCCCCCGGGGGCGCAGCGCAGCGCCCAGCCCGGCTGGCCGCCGCCCGAGGCGTTGCCGGCCCGCGGGACCTCGTCGCCGAAGCCGCCCTTGGCGTACTGGGGATACTCCTTGAGCGGCCCACGGGCGAGGCGCTGCTGGTCGCGCAGCTTGACCCGGCAGAGGTTGAGGACCCCGTCCTGCATCGCGCACACCACCCGCTGGCCGCGCCCGCTGGCGAGGCGCTGGTAGAGCGCGGTGACGATCCCCAGGGCCAGGTGCAGCCCGGTGCCCGAGTCGCCGATCTGGGCGCCGGTGACCAGCGGCGGGCCGTCGTCGAAGCCGGTCGTCGAGGCCGCCCCGCCGGCGCACTGGGCGACGTTCTCGTAGACCTTGCAGTGCTCGAGCGGGCCCGGGCCGAAGCCCTTGACCGAGGCGTAGATGATGCGCGGGTTGATCTCCTGGATCCGCTCCCAGGGAAAGCCCATGCGGTCGAGGACGCCGGGGGCGAAGTTCTCGACCAGCACGTCGCACTCCTCGATCAGGCGGGTGAAGATCGTCTTGCCGATCTCGGTCTTGGTGTTCAGCGTGATGCTGCGCTTGTTGTGGTTGAGCATCGTGAAGTAGAGGCTGTCGACATCCGGGATGTCGCGAAGCTGCTGGCGGGTGATGTCACCGCGCCCCGGCAGCTCGACCTTGAGCACGTCGGCTCCGAACCACGCCAGCAGCTGGGTGCAGGTCGGTCCCGACTGAACGTGGGTCATGTCGAGGATCCGCACACCGTCGAGGGCCTTCCCCATGGTCTCATCCACCTCCGTGACCACCGCGGGCAGCGCCGCCGGTCACTTGTACATGGTCTGGTTGCGGGTGCCCGGGGCCCAGACGTTGATGTCGACCCACAGGTTGATCAGCGCTGCCTGGCCGCCGGCGACCGCCTCGCGGGCCCGCTCCAGGGCCGGGCGGATCTGGTCGGGCTCGCGGACCTCCTCGCCGTAGCCGCCGAGCATCTCGGCGAACTTGCTGAACGGGACGTCGCCGAGCCGGTTGCCGACCTCGCCGCGCTCCGGCCCGTACTTGTTGATCTGGCCGCAGCGGATCTGGTTCATCGCCGAGTTGTTGCCGATCACCCCGAGGAACGGCAGGCCGAAGCGCATGCAGGTCTCGAAGTCCCAGCCGGTCAGCGAGAAGGCGCCGTCGCCGAAGTAGCACAGCACCTCCTTGTCGGGCTGGGCGAACTTGGCGGCCATCGCGAACGGGGTGCCGACCCCGAGGGTGCCGAGCGGGCCGGGGTCCATCCAGTGCCCGGGCGAGCGCGGCTGCACGGCCTGCGCCGCGGTGGTCACCACGTCGCCGCCGTCGCCGATGTAGATGGTGTTCTCGGTCAGGAACTCGTTGAGCTCCCAGGCCACCCGGTAGGGGTTGATCGGCACCGACTCGGAGCGGAACTCGGGCATCAGCCGCTCGAGCCGGCGGCCCTCCTCGGCGCGCAGCTCGGCGAGCCAGTCCTCGCGGCGCGCCGCGCCGTTGTCGACCCGCCCGCTGGCCGCCGCGGTCACCGCCTCGAGGATCGCCCCACAGTCCCCGACCAGGCCGAGCGAGATGTCGCGGTTCTTGCCGACCGTGCGGTAGTCGAGATCGATCTGGACCACGGTGGCATCGGCGCGCAGCCGCTTGCCGTAGCCCATCCGGAAGTCGAACGGGGTGCCGACGATGACGATCACGTCGGCCTTGTCGAAGGCGTAGCGCCGCGTGCGGTGGAAGTGGTGCGGGTCGCCGGGCGGCAGGGTACCGCGCCCGGCACCGTTCATGTAGGCGGGGATGTTGAGCCGGCGCACGAACTCCTGGGCCTCGCGATAGGCCCGGCAGGTCGCCACCTGGGTGCCGAGCAGCACGCAGGGGCGCTCGGCGGCGACCAGGATGTCGGCCAGCCGCTCGATGTCGCGCGGATCGGCCAGCGTGCGGGTCGAGGCCCGGTAGCGGCCGGGCTCGGGGATCCGGGCGGCCTCGAGCGGCACCTTGCGATCGAGCACGTCGCGCGGGATCTCGAGGAACGACGGCCCGGGGGCGCCGTGGTAGCACTCGCGGAAGGCCATGCTGACCATGTCGGCGACCCGCTCGGTGGCCGGCACGGTGGCCGCGAACTTGGTGATCGGGGCGAGGATGTCGACGTGCGGCAGGTCCTGCAGCGAGCCCATCTTGTGCTGGGTGTGGGCGCCCTGGCCGCCGATCAGCAGGAACGGGCTCTCGGCCCGGAAGGCGTTGGCGACCCCGGTGATCGCGTCGGTGGTGCCGGGACCGGCGGTCACCACCGCGCAGCCCGGCCGGCCGGTGACCCGCGCGTAGCCGTCGGCCGCATGCGCCGCGACCTGCTCGTGGCGCACGTCGATGATCTTGATCCCCTCGTCGAGGCAGCCGTCGTAGATGTCGATGATGTGCCCGCCGCAGAGGGTGAAGATCACGTCCACCCCCTCGTTCTTGAGGGCCCTGGCCACCAGGTGGCCGCCCGAGATGGTCTCCTGGGCCTTCGAGGTCTCGGTCTTCTCGTCCATGAAGCCTCCCCTTGAGTCGTGTGGTGTCGGTCAGTCGAGCCAGTGGACGTTGCGCTCCACGTGGGCGCGCAGGTCCAGGGTGTGCTGGCGCACGAGCCGCTCGGCGCGCTCGGTGTCGCGCGCCTCGAGGGCCTCGATGATCTGCATGTGATCGATGATCGAGCGGCTCGCGCGGTCGTTCTCCGAGATCGTGCGCCGCCGGATCGAGCGCATGTGCAGGAACAGGTTGTCGGTCAGCTCGCCGATCAGCCGGCAGCGGCTCAGTGCGAGCAGGGTCTGGTGGAACTCGACGTTGGTCTCCGAGTACTCGTCGATCTGGGCGGCCACCTGCTCGCCCTCGAAGGTCGCGAACAGCTCGCGCAGGCGCGCGATCTCGGCGTCCGAGGCGCGCTCGGTGACCAGCCGCGCGGCCATGCTCTCGAGGGCCGCCCAGACGGTGAGCATCTCGAGGATCTCGCGCTTGCTCTTGCGGGCCACGAACATCCCGCGCCGCGGCACGCTGCGCACCAGGCCCTCGTTCTCGAGCCGGCAGAGCGCCTCGCGGACCGGCGTGCGGCTGACCCCGAGCTCCTCGGACAGGCGGCGCTCGTCGAGGCGATGCTCCTCATCGGTGGCGTAGACGTCGATCTGGACGATCGCCCGCTTGAGGTCCTCGTAGACCCGATCCTTGAGGACCATGCCGTTGTCGATGGGCTTGAGGGCGAGATGCACCGCGGTCATCGCCGCCACCTCCCGTCCAGCTTGAGCGAAGACATATTGTATACCGTATACCAAAATACCCCGGCCAGTGCAATCGTGGCTCCGCCGAGCGCGACGCGGCGCTCACGCCCCGCCCCGCCGAGAGGAACGGCGCGCGCCGCCGCGGGCCGGGAGGGCATGCGCGCTACCGGGCGGGCTGCTCGGGCCGGGCCGGCAGCAGGCGGCGCTTGAGCAGGCGCAGCCCCGGCAGCACCAGCAGGATCAGCCCGATGACCATGATCGTTCCAGCGACCGGGCGGGTGAAGAAGATCGCCGGCGAGCCGTGGCCGATGATCAGCGACTGGCGCATCGAGGCCTCGGCGAGCGGCCCGAGCACGATGGCGAGCACCGCCGGGGCCATCGGGTAGTCGAGCTTGCGCATCAGGTAGCCGACCACCCCGAAGAGCAGCATCAGCCAGACGTCGTGCATGTCCTGGGTGGGTGCGTAGCCGCCGACCACCGAGAGGATGTAGATCACCGGGGCGAGGATCGTGAACGGGGTCTTCAGCACCCAGATGAAGGCCGGGATGAAGGCCACGTTGACCAGCAGCGCGAACAGGTTGGCGACGTAGAGGCTGGCGATCAGGCCCCACACGAACTCCTGCTGGTCGATGAACAGCCGCGGCCCGGGCTCGAGACCCCAGATGACCATCCCGCCGAGCAGGATGGCGGTGGTCGGCGAGCCGGGGATGCCGAGGGTCAGCATCGGCAGCATCGAGCCGGTGCTGGCCGCGTTGTTGGCCGCCTCGGGGGCGACCACGCCGCGCACGTTGCCCTTGCCGAACGAGTCCGGGTCCTTGTCCATCGACTTGGCCACCCCGTAGGCCATCAGCGAGCCCGGGGTGGCGCCGGCGGCCGGCAGGATGCCGACGAAGTAGCCGAGGAACGAGCCCATCAGCATCGTCCCGACCGCCCCCTTGAGGGCGCGGAAGGCGTCGATGATGCGCCGCACCGAGACCCGCGCCTGGCTGAGCTGGACGTCGCCGCGGCTCGTCTCGATGGTCCACAGCATCTCGCCGATGCCGTAGATGCCGATCGCGAGGACCAGGAAGTTGATCCCGTGGTAGAAGCCCGGGATGTCGAAGAAGATCAGCCGCGGCTGGCCGCTGATGATGTCGAGCCCGACCGCGCTCAGCACCAGCCCGATCAGGATCGAGAACAGGGTCTTGGGGATGTCGTCGCCGCCCAGGCCGATGAAGGTCGCAAACGCGAGCACCATCAGCGCGAACTCCTCGGGCGCGCCGAAGCGCAGCGCGACCTCGGCGAGCGGCGGGGCCAGGCCGGTGAAGAGCAGCACCGAGATGGTGCCGCCGACGAACGAGGCGCTCGCCGCGGCGACCAGCGCCCGGTCGGCGTGGCCCTGCAGGGCCAGCGGGCGCCCGTCGAAGGTGGTGGCCACCGCGGTCGAGGCGCCCGGGATGCCGAGCATGATCGAGCTGATCGCCCCCCCGTACATCGCCCCGTAGTAGAGCGCGCCGAGGAAGATGATCGCCCCGGTCGGCGGAACCAGGAAGGTCATCGGGAGCAGGATCGCGACCCCGTTGACCGAGCCGAGCCCGGGCATCGCGCCGACGAACAGCCCGACCGTCACCCCGAGGAGGACCAGCCCGAAGTTGAGCGGCTGGAGCGCGACCAGGAAGCCGCCGAGCAGGTGGTTGAGGATTTCCATCATCGGGCAGGTCCCCTCGGCCGGCGCCGGGCGCTACAGGAACAGGTCGTAGAGCGGGTAGAAGAGCGGCTCGGTGTAGCCCTTGGGCAGGGTGATGCGCAGCGCCACGTCGAAGAAGAAGAAGGTCACCACCGGGATCAGCAGCGCCAGGGTCAGGGTCAGCGCCCAGGAGTGCCGCCCGATGAAGCGCATGTAGAAGATCAGGTACAGCGGCATCGAGCCGTAGATGCCGATGAACCGGACCAGCCCGATCATCACCGCCAGCGAGCCGGCCCCGAGCAGGAACAGGACCACGGTGTGGCGGTCCATGTAGGGCTCGGTGGAGGCGGCCACCGGGCTGGTGCGGCGCACCCACTTGACCAGGATCCACAGGCAGCAGACCAGCATCCCGGCGGCCAGCCAGAAGGGGAAGGCCCCGCCGCCGGGACCCTCCCCCGGGATCCAGCCGATCGGCAGCTCGGCGCTCTTCCACATCAGCCCGATCGAGACCGCCGCCATGACCAGGGCCATGATCAGCTCGGCTCTGCGCACGGCGGCGGTCCCCCCCGGGCCTGGGCGCGCTCGGTGATCAGATCTCGCCGATGTCCTTGAGCATCCGCTCGTGGACCGAGCGCTCGCGCTTCCAGTAGGCCTTCAGCGCATCGCCGGTCAGGAAGCCGCCGCGCAGGCTCTTCTTCTTCATGTACTGCTGCCACTCGTCGGAGGCATAGACCTGGGCGAAGACGTTGCGGAAGTAGGCCGCGGCCTCCTTGCTCATCCCCGGCGGGCCGACCACGCTGCGCTGCATGAAGTACACGAAGTCCTTGCCGAGCTCCTTGAAGGTCGGGGTGTCGGGGAACAGCGGCAGGCGCTGGGGGGTGAAGGCGGCCAGCGGCACGGTGGTCCCGGCCTCGTAGAAGCCGAGCTGCTCGGAGGGGTTGTTGACCGTCGAGTCGGCATTCTTGCCGGCCAGCTCCTTGGCCACCCGTCCGCCGCCCTTGTAGGGCACGTAGCGCATGTTCAGGCCGTAGGCGCGGTTCAGGAAGTCGGTGAGGAGCTGGTCCTCCTGGCCCTTGCCGGTGCCGGCCATGATCCAGTTGTTGCCCTTGGCCTTGGCGGCCTTGACGAAGTCTTCGACGTTCCTGATGCCGCTGTCCTTGTGGACCCAGAGCAGGAAGGTGTCCTCGGCCATCCGCCCGACCGGGGTGAAGGTCATGATGTCGACCCCGAGCTTGGGCTGGCGCAGCGGCGTGGTGTAGAAGCTGTTCAGGGTGACCATCACCGTGTGGTCGCGGTTGATGCCCCTGGTGTTGTTGAGGTAGATGAGCGCCTCGGCGCCCGAGCCGCCGGGCTTGTTGACCGGCACGAACGGCTTCGAGGAGAACTTGTGCTTCTCGATCACGCTCTGCATGAGCCGCGCCATCTTGTCGGCGCCGCCGCCCTTGCCGGCCATGATCACGAAGTCGATCGGCTTCCGTGGCTGCCAGGCGTGCGCCGCCGGGGTGGTCGCGACAGTGGTGGCGGCGAGCGCGAGCGCGCCCACCACGCCCGCAGCCAGTGCGGTCGTCTTGGTCATGGAACTTTCCCTCCTCCGGTGTTGGCCCCGCTTCGCGACGGGGCCAGCTTCGCGTGCTGCGGCTCGAGGCCGCTTGCCGGTCGAGCAGCTCTTCCTGGCCACTGCGTTCCGGGAGCACGCGGCTCGGGTATACGATATCCGTTATACCCGAGCCCAGTGTAGCGCCGGCACCGCCCTCTTGAAAGGGGGGCAGCCACCGCGGAGCGGCGCCGCTCAGTCGGTCGCCCAGCAGCGCCCCAGGATCGGGGGGCGCTGGCTTCCGGGCTCCTCGGCGAGGAAGCGCGGCCCGCCGCACGGCGCCCCGCCCCGTCCTAGCGCCGGCTCGAGGGCGAGCAGGGCGGCGCGGGTGTCGGCGTCGGCGAACGCCCGGGCGAGCGCCTCCCGGTCGCACCAGGCCAGGCGCCCGGCCTCGAAGCAGGCGTAGATCCGACCGCTCGCCCGCTCGGCGAAGCGCAGCCGCGCCAGCCGGCGCACGCACTGGCGCAGGAAGCCGGTGTTGCGCTCGGCGGCCAGCGCCGCGCCGCCCGGGTAGACGGTCTCGGGCGAGGTCGCCTCGATGTCGATGCGCCGGTAGCGCTCGATGGCGAGCAGGCCGCCGACGTCGAGGACGTTGAGCTCGGCGTTGCGCCCGTAGGCCACGGTGAGCGGGCGCTCGCCGGCGGCGACGTCGTTGTCGAGGAACTCGTGGTGCACCGGCCGGTCGCCGCGCAGCGCCCAGGTGAAGAACAGCTCCGGCATCCCCCGGTAGGCCTCGACGTTGTGGGCGAGCAGGTCGTCGACCGCCTTGTAGCGCCCGACCTCCAGCCCGCGCCGCCAGGCCCGCTCGACGGTCAGGTGCGGGGCGGTGATCATGTAGAACATGTAGACCCGATAGCCGAAGCGGGTCAGCAGGTTGCTGCCCTGCTCGGCCGAGGCCGGGGCGAAGCTGTCGAAGCGGAAGCGGTCGATCAGCAGGTGGGAGGTCTCGCCGCGGGCGGCCTTCTCGGCCATGTGGCGATCGAGCTTGCGGTCGATCAGCGCCACCTCCTGGCCGGTGAGGGTGCCGGCGTACTTGTAGTGCGGGCCGAGCGAGGCGTAGTCGAGCAGGAACTTGCGCCAGATGTCGGGGCTGATCAGGGCGAAGTCCTCCCAGCACACCCCGAGCTCGGCGGCCAGGCGGCGCTGCAGGGGGCGCATGGTGCTCTTGCCCGAGGCCGAGGCGCCCTTGGTGTTCATCACCACCGGGCGCGCCTGGGGCGGGAGCCGGCGCAGCCCCCGGCGCCGGACCGCCTCCTCGACGAGCGGGTCGATCAGCGAGCCGATCGCGCGGCTCGCATGCTCGTTGCAGACCAGCGCGGTGACCAGCTCGACGAGCAGCGCCCGCTCGCCCCAGAGCCGGCCGCGGCGCGCCTGGATGGCGCCGGCCACCCGCGCCAGGGCGCGGTGGGTCGAACCCTCGAGGGTCTCCTGGCCGCCGCTCGCGCGCCACTGCTCGACCAGGCGCCGCTCGCGGGCCTCGGCGCGCTCGGCGGCGGCCGGCCGCCGGGCGCGACCGAGCCAGCGGCGCGGCGTGGCCCGCGAGGCGGCCGCCCGCGCCGGGCGGTCGAGCTCGGCGAGCGCCGCCTCGGCGATCGTCGCGGCCCGGCGCCGCACCTCGGCGTGGCAGGCGCGGATCGCCTCCATCCGCGGGCCGATGTGGTGCTCCAGGATGGCGGCCGCGATGGCGCGGAAGTTGATCCCCAGCTCCTCGCTGCGCTCGCCATCGGGGACCGAGAGCTCGGCGGTGACCCGGACCAGGAGCTCGTGCAGGGCCAGGCGCTCGGGGCGCAGGGCGACGACCTCCTCGAGCTCGAGGCCGCTGAAGTCGGCGAGCTCCTCGGCGCGGGCCAGCGGGGTCAGCGCGTTCTCGGGGCGGTAGAGGGTGACCCGCGCGAGCAGCGAGCGCGGCAGCCGCGACTCGATCCCGGGATTCCAGGGGCCGCACCCGGGGCCGGCGCCCGGGGGCGCGCTGATCGGGTCGCCCTGCTGCACTCGTCCCTGCCCGCCTTGCGCTCGCCGCGCTTCACCATAGCGGCCGGCCGCGGCCGACGCCAGCGCCCTCGACGCGGCGGGGCGGCTCGGCGAAGATCGCCCGATGCGCATCGTGAGCTGGAACGTCAACGGGCTGCGCGCCTGCGCGCGCAAGGGCTTTCTCGACTTCCTCGAGACCTCGCAGGCCGACCTGGTCGCGCTCCAGGAGGTGCGCGCCTTCCCCGCGCAGCTCGAGGCCGGGCTGCGCGCTCCGCCGGGCTGGTTCACCGCCTTCCGGCCCGCCGAGCGGCCCGGCTACAGCGGGGTGGCGCTGTACGCACGCCGCGCCCCCGACGCCCTCGAGGAGACGCTCGGCGAGGAGCGCTTCGACCGCGAGGGGCGCTTCCAGCTCGCCCGTTTCGGGCGGCTGTGGGTGGCCAACTGCTACTTCCCCAAGGGCAGTGGCCGCGACCGGGACAACAGCCGGGTGGGCTACAAGCTCGACTTCTACCGCGCGGTGTTCGAGCGCGTCGATCGGCTGCGCCGCTCGCGCCCGGTGCTGGTGGTCGGCGACTTCAACACCGCGCACCGCGAGATCGATCTGGCCCGCCCGCGCGAGAACGCCAGCAACAGCGGCTTCCTTCCCGAGGAGCGCGCCGAGATCGACCGCTGGTGCGCGGCCGGCTGGATCGACGTGTTCCGCGCCCTGCACCCTGGCGAGGGCGGGCACTACACCTGGTGGCGGCAGTGGGGCGGGGCGCGCGAGCGCAACGTCGGCTGGCGGATCGACTACGTGCTCGCCTCGGCCGCGGCGATGCGCCGGGTGCGCGCCGCCTTCATCTGGCCCCAGGTGCTCGGCTCCGATCACTGCCCGGTGGGCGTCGACCTCGAGGAGTGAGGCGGCCGTCGGGGCTCTCAGCCCTCGGGCTCGGGCAGGCTCGAGCCGCAGCGCCGGCAGTAGGCGGCATCGGCCTCGTGGCGGCGCTCGCCGCAGGCCTCGCAAACCACCCCGGGGCGCTGCGGGCGGCTCATCATCTGGGTCAGCTCGGCGGCGTAGATCCCGGTCGGAACGGCGATGATCGCGTAGCCGAGGATCATCACCAGCGCCGCGATCAGCTGGCCGAGGTTGCTGCGCGGCGAGATGTCGCCGTAGCCGACCGTGGTCAGGGTGACGATCGCCCAGTAGACGCTGCGCGGAATGCTGCTGAAGCCGTTCTCCGGTCCCTCGACCAGGTACATCACCGAGCCGAAGACCACCGCCAGGGTGACCACCGTGAGCAGGAAGACGATGATCTTGCGCCGGCTCGAGCGCAGCGCCTCGAGCAGGTAGTTGGCCTCGCCGAGGTAGCGCAGCAGCTTGAGCACCCGGAACACGCGCAGGATCCGCAGCACCCGGATGACCAGCAGGTAGTTGGCCCCGGGGAGCAGCGCGCTCAGGTAGCTCGGCAGGATCGAGAGCAGGTCGACGATCCCGAAGAAGCTGCGCGCGTAGCGCCAGGGGCTGCGCACGCAGAGCAGGCGCAGCAGGTACTCGACCGTGAACAGCGCCGTGAACAGCCACTCGGTGAACAAGAGCAGCTCGCCGAAGCGGGCGTGGTAGCGCTCGACGCTGTCGAGCATCACCGCCGCCACGCTGAGCAGGATGGCCGCGATCAGGACGACGTCGAAGAGCCGTCCCTCCGGGGTGTCGACCTTGAAGATCACCTCGAAGACCCGCTGGCGCCAGGGACTCATGAGGTGGGCCTGCTCGGAGGGGTGTGGCATGCGCGGCTGCCCCGGTGACGGTGGCGGCAATCTTATCCTGCATTCCCACCCGCCATCGCGCGCCGGGCATCGCGCCTCCCGCACCGCGCGCGGGGCTTCCCGCTCACCGCGCCCGTGTAAGATAGATGGAGGATCGCGCACCCGGCCCCGGCGAGGCTCGGGCGCGGCGGTGGCTGGCGCACGGCGGGGGGAGTGCGATGCTGGACGACCTGCGGATTGAGCGTGTCGGGCAGAGCCGGCTCGGCGAGGTCGACTTCGAGCGGCTGGGCTTCGGCGACATCTTCTCCGATCACATGTTCAGCATGGTCTGGGAGGAGGGCGAGTGGCGCCGCCCCGAGATCGTGCCCTACGGCCCGGTGGCGGTGGAGCCCTCGAACGCCACGCTGCACTATGGCCAGGCGGTCTTCGAGGGGCTCAAGGCGTTTCGCGGCGTCGACGGGCGGGTGCGGGTGTTCCGCCCCGACATGAACGCCCGGCGCCTGGCCCGCTCCTGCCAGCGGCTGTGCATCCCCGAGCTGCCCGAGGCGACCTTCCTGGCCGCCATCGACGAGCTGCTGCGCATCGACCGGGCCTGGATCCCGCGCCGCCGTGGCCAGGCCCTCTACATCCGCCCGATCATCTTCAGCACCGAGGGCCAGCTCGAGGTGCGCCCCTCGCGCCGCTACCGGCTGCTGATCATGACCGCCCCGGTGCGCGCCTACTTCGACACCTCGAGCGCGGCGATCGCGCTGAAGGTCGAGGAGCACTACACCCGCGCGGCGCCCGGCGGCACCGGCTACGCCAAGACCGCGGGCAACTACGGGGCCAGCCTCCTGCCCGGCGAGCAGGCGCAGGCGGCCGGCTGCGCCCAGGTCCTGTGGCTCGACGGCGTCGAGCACCGCTACGTCGAGGAGGTCGGGGCGATGAACATCTTCTTTCGCATCGGCCGCCAGGTGGTGACCCCGGAGCTGCGCGGCACGATCCTGCCCGGGGTGACCCGGGCCAGCGTGATCACCCTGCTCGCCGAGCGCGGCGAGCCGCTCGAGGAGCGCCGGATCACCATCGACGAGGTGATCACCGCGATCGGGGACGGGAGCCTCGGCGAGGCCTTCGGCGCCGGCACCGCGGCGATCATCTCCCCGGTCGGCGAGCTGCTGTGGCGCGACGAGCGCCATCGGATCGGCAACGGCGAGGCCGGCGAGCTGACCCGCGCGCTCTACGACCAGATCACCGGCATCCAGCTCGGCGAGATCGAGGATCGCCACGGCTGGAACCGGATCGTGGAGATCTGAG
>CAZRGU010000021.1:0-6202 GCA_964599705.1 uncultured Ectothiorhodospiraceae bacterium
GCTGCAGGGCGATGAACGCCTCGGGGTGCTGCTTGAAGTCGCCCTGGAGCAGCTTCACGGCCACGAACGGGTTGCGGTCGCGGGCCTCCTCCTTGAGCTTGTCCTTGGCCTTCCAGACCGCCCCCATGCCGCCCTCGCCGAGCTTGGAGACCAGCTCGAAGCGGCCCTTGAGGACATCGCCGGGCCGGAACTCGCGGGCCGCCCCGGCGGGGGCCTGCTCCTCGGCAAAGCCGGTCGGCCAGCTCGCCCCGGTGCCCGCGGAGACCGAGGCCTCGGCGGCGGCCATCGCCTCGGGGTCGAGGATGTCGAACGGCTCGGCCTCGCCGCCGGCCAGCACCTCGGTGCGATCCTCGGCGGCCGCCGGGTTGAGCGCGGTGGCCTCGTCGTCCTGGGCGGCGAGCTCCGGATTGACCCGGGTCGCCTCGTCCTCGCCGGCGGCCAGCTCCCGGTTGACCAGGGTCGCCTCGTCCTCGCCGGCCAGCTCGGGGCTGACTCGGGTCGCCTCCTCGTCCCCGGCGGCGAGCTCCGGATTGACCCGGGTCGCCTCGTCCTCGCCGGCCAGCTCCGGGTTGAGCGTGGTCGCCTCGTCCTCGCCGGCGGCCAGCTCCCGGTTGACCAGGGTCGCCTCGTCCTCGCCGGCGGCCAGCTCCGGATTGACCAGGGTCGCCTCGTCCTCGCCGGCGGCCAGCCCGGGATCGAGGCGGGTCGCCTCCTCGTCGTCGGCGAGCACCGTGGCATCGGGGTCGGCGGTCGCGCTCGCCGCGCGATCCCCGCCCCCCTCGCCGAGCAGCGCGAGGAGCTCGGCGCGCTGCTCGGGGCCGAGCGGGCTGGCCTCGAGGCGGGCGCGCAGCGCCGCCGGTCCGCCGGCCTCGCGCGCCGCGCGGCGCACCGCCTCGGCGAGCCGCTCGCGCGAGCGCTCGCCGCGCGCGCAGGCATCGAGCAGCGCCTGGAGCTCGGTCATCGTCCCACCGTCATCGGGCATCGCGGCCGGCCCGCGCCGCCGCTCCTGCCACCGTGGCAGCCTGCGCCGAGTATAGCGCGGGCACGTTGACGCGCCGTGGCGCCCGCGCGGATGATCTCCCGGTGCCGAGGCGGCCCCGGGGAAGCGGGCCAGGAGGGCTGGCGATGGAGGACAGCGCGGTGACCCGCGCCGCCGAGATCCTGCTCGGCTGCTGGCGCGAGGGGCGGGTGATCGAGGCGCTGCCCGCCGAGTGCCGGCCGGACGGCCCGGCCGAGGGCTACGCGGTCCAGGCGCGCCTCGCCGCGCTGGCCGGCGAGCCGGTCGCCGGCTGGAAGATCGCGGCCACCAACCCGGCCGGGCAGCGCCACATCGGGGTCGGCGGCCCGCTCGCCGGCCGGCTGCTCGCCGGGCGCATCGAGCGCTCCCCGGCGAGCGTGGCGCTCGGCGCCAACCGGATGCGGGTCGCCGAGGCCGAGTTCGCCTTCGTGCTCGCCGCCGACCTGCCGGCGCGCCCGGGGGGCTACCCGCGGGCCGCCCTGCTCGAGCGCATCGCCGCGCTCTGCCCGGCCATCGAGCTGCCCGACTCGCGCTTCGCCGACTTCGTCACCGCCGGCGAGGCCCAGCTCATCGCCGACGATGCCTGCGCCCACCTGTTCGTGCTCGGCGCCGAGGCCGGCGGTGCCTGGCGCGATCTGGACCTTGCCGCCCAGCGGGTCACCGTCGGGCTCAACGGTGCCCCGCTGCTCACCGGCTGCGGCGCCGACGTGCTCGGCGGGCCGCTCGAGGCGCTGGCCTGGCTGGCCGAGGCCAATGCCGCGCGCGGCGAGCCGCTGCGCGCCGGCGACGTGATCACCACCGGGGTCTGCGGGCGCCCGGTGCCGATCGCCGCCGGCGACCGGGTGGTCGCGGACTTCGGCCCGCTCGGGCGGGCCGAGGTCCGCATTCGCTAGGTCAGGGCGCGGCGAGCTCGGCCGGGTCGACCCCGAGGCGCCGCGCCACCCCCTCGCCGTAGGCCGGGTCGGCGCGCCGGAAATGGCCGAGCTGGCGGGCCACGATGGCCTCGGGCACGCCCTGCATGGCCGCGGCGATGGTGTCCATCAGCCGCTCGCGCTGCGCCGCGCTCATCAGCCGGAACAGCGCCCCGGCCTGACCGTAGTCGTCGTTGCCGGCGCGGTGATCCCAGCGGTCGGCCGGACCCTCGATGGCCAGCGGCGGCTCCCGGAAGCGCGGGTCCTCGACCGGGCCGTCGAAGCTGTTCGGCTCGTAGCTCACCGCCCCGCCACCGTTGCCGTCGAAGCGCATCGCCCCGTCGCGCTGGTAGCCGTGCACCGGACAGCGCGGCCGGTTGACCGGCAGGCTCGCGTAGTTGCTCGAGGCGAGCCGGTAGCGGTGCGCGTCGGCGTAGGAGAAGATCCGGAACTGGAGCATCTTGTCGGGCGAGAAGCCGATCCCGGGGACCACGTTCGAGGGCGCGAAGGCGGCCTGCTCGACCTCGGCGAAGTAGTTCTCCGGATTGCGGTTGAGCTCCAGCACCCCGACCTCGATCAGCGGGTAGTCGCGGTGCGGCCAGACCTTGGTCAGGTCGAAGGGGTTGTAGGGCGTGCGCTCGGCCTCGGCCTCGGGCATCACCTGCACGTAGAAGCGCCAGCGCGGAAACTCGCCGCGCTCGATCGCCGCGTAGAGGTCGCGCTGGTGGCTCTCGCGGTCCTCGCCGACGATCCGGGCCGCCTCCTCCTCGCTCAGGCACTCGATGCCCTGCTCGGTCTTGAAGTGGAACTTGACCCAGAATCGCTCGCCGGCGGCGTTCAGCAGGCTGTAGGTGTGCGAGCCGTAGCCGTTCATGTGCCGGTAGCTGCGCGGCAGGCCGCGGTCCGACATCAGGATGGTGATCTGGTGGAGGCTCTCCGGGGACAGCGACCAGAAGTCCCACATCGCCGTCGGGCTGCGCAGGTGGGTGCGCGGGTCGCGCTTCTGGGTGTGGATGAAGTCCGGGAACTTGTAGGGGTCGCGGACGAAGAACACCGGGGTGTTGTTGCCGACCAGGTCCCAGTTGCCCTCCTCGGTGTAGACCTTGAGGGCGAAGCCGCGCACGTCGCGCTCGGCGTCGGCCGCGCCGCGCTCGCCGGCCACCGTCGAGAAGCGCAGGAAGCACTCGCTCTCGGCGCCCGGCTGCAGCGCCAGGGCCTTGGTGTAGCGGCCGATGTCGCCGGTGATCTTGAGCGTCCCGTAGGCCCCCGAGCCCTTGGCGTGGACCACCCGCTCGGGGATCCGCTCGCGGTTGAAGTGGGCGTGCTTCTCGAAGAGCTGCCAGTCCTGGACCAGCAGCGGGCCGCGCGGGCCGGCGGTGAGCGCGTTCTGGTTGTCGCCGACCGGGATCCCGGCGGCGGTGGTCAGGGTGGGTCGTCTGGGTGTCGACATGGGGTTCTCTCCTCGGTTGAGTCCATCCACCGGGCCGGGTGCGACGCCTCCTGCGGGCAGTCCGGGAGGGTGGCCGGCGCGGTGTATGGATTCAGTCTAAATCATGTTGAAGGAATGTAAAATTGATTGTTTATATTGAAACGATTTACATCAACTATCATTGCTCGGTGCCCCGGGGAGTGGCCGGTGGCGGGTGATCAACCCGGACGGCCCTCTCAGGCCGCCCGCACCGCCTCCGGCAGGTGGCCTCTGATCGCCTCGGCGAGCAGCTCGAGCTCGTCGCCCTTCGGGTAGCTCGCCCGCCAGACCAGCCCGATGCGCCGCGAGGCCTCGACGGCCAGCGGGCGGACCTCGATCGGGCGCTCGCCGGGGATGCCGACCGCCATCGCCGGGAGCAGCGTGCAGCCCATGCCGGCGGCCACCATCTGGCGAATGGTCTCCAGGCTGGTGGCCCGGAAGTCGGCCGCCTGGTCCTCCCCCGGCGCCCGCGCCAGGCCGCACACGGCCAGCGCCTGGTCGCGCAGGCAGTGACCGTCGGTGAGCAGCAGCAGGCGCTCGCCGCGCAGGTCGGACTGGCGCACCGTGCGGGCCCGCGCCAGCGGGTGCCCGGGCGGGCAGGCGAACAGGAACGGCTCGTCGAACAGCGCCGTGGCGCCGAGATCCGCCCCCTCGACCGGAAGGGCGAGCAGCGCGGCATCGAGCCGGTAGCTCCTGAGCCGCCCGAGCAGGTGATCGGTCAGCCCCTCGTGCACGACCAGGCGCAGCTCGGGGAAGGCCGCGCCGAGCACCGGCAGCAGCCAGGGCAGCAGGTAGGGCCCCAGGGTCGGGATCACGCCGAGGCTCAGCGGCCCGCTGAGCGGCGCGCCCTGGTGGCGGGCCAGCTCGACGATCGAGTCGGCCTCGGCGAGGATGCGCCGTGCCTTGGCGACGATCCGCTCGCCGATCGGGGTGATGCGCAGCGCCTTGTTGGTACGCTCGAAGAGGGTCACGCCGAGGAACCCCTCGAGCTTGCGGAGCTGGGTGCTGAGCGTCGGCTGGCTCACGTGGCAGGCCTCGGCCGCCCGGCCGAAGTGGCCGAGGTCGGCGAGCGCGATCAGGTAGCGAAGCTCACGGAGCGTCACGGCGCGGCCCTCATGATAGCTCGAGTCTATTCATATGATATAGACAATCAATTTCTCATAATTCAAGCCGACCCCTAGAATCCCTGCCGGCGCCAGGGCGATGCGCGCGCCGGCCGCTCGCGGCCCCGCTCGGCGGTGCGCCGCGCGAGCGCGGCGAGCGCACCGGGAAGCGGGGACCCGACGGTCCGCGCCGCCGGCCCGTGGCCGACCCGTCACCACCGTGGAGAGCGAACGATGACCGACAAGCCGTTTCTGACCGACATCGCGACCCTGCGCCGGCGCGCCCGGGAGCACATCGAGCGGGGGGCCGTGACCGCCGGCTACAAGGCCGACCGCGAGACCGTGCTCAAGCTGCTCAACGAGGCCCTGGCCACCGAGATCGTGTGCGTGCTGCGCTACAAGCGCCACTACTACATGGCCTCCGGGATCAACGCCCAGGGCGCGGCGGCCGAGTTCCTCGAGCACGCCAACGAGGAGCAGATGCACGCCGACCAGATCGCGCAGCGCATCGTCCAGCTCAACGGCGAGCCGAACTTCTCCCCCGAGGGGATGCTCACCCGCAGCCACGCCGAGTACGTCGAGGGCTCCACGCTGCTCGAGATGATCCGCGAGGACCTGGTCGCCGAGCGGATCGCGATCGACAGCTACCGGGAGATGATCGGCTTTCTCGGCAGCGACGATCCGACCACCCGCCGGATGCTCGAGGAGATCCTCGCCTCCGAGGAGCAGCACGCCGACGATCTGGTCAGCCTGCTCGAGGAGATGGGGAGCTGAGAGCGGCGCGGCTCAGCGGTTCCCGGCGCACTGCGCGCACAGCACCTCGTGGAGCGCGCCGACCAGCCCCGACTTGGGGTTGTCGGCGCGCTCGACGAGCCCGATCACCCGGCGCACCGGCGGGTCGCCGAACGGCGCGCTGCGGATCCCGGGCGGGAACGGCTCGCCGATCGAGCGCCGCGGCGCCACCGAGACGCCGAGCCCGCGCGAGACCATCAGCGAGACCGCCTCGAGCGAGTCGACCTCCATGGTGGTGCGCACCGCGATCCCGCGGGCGCGCAGCTCGGCGTCGATCAGCCGCCCGGCCCAGGCGTAGCGGCGCAGGCGGATGAAGGGGCCGGCGGCGAGCAGCTCGCGATCGCTCTCGCCCGGGGTGCCGGCCGGGGCGATCGCCATCAGCGGCTCGGCGTCGACCGGGTACCAGTGCAGCTCGCCGGGACCGCCGATCGGCTCGCTGACGATCGCCGCGTCGAGCCGCGCGCGGCGTACCGCGGCGGCCAGCTCGCGCGACATCCCGCTGGTCAGGTGCACGCCGAGATCGGCGTGCGCCGCGCGCAGCCGCGCCAGCGCGTCGGGCAGCACCCCGCTGAGCACGGTCGGCACGGCGCCGAGCTCGAGCACCCCGGAGACCGCGTCCGGGGCGATGGCCGCGTCGAAGGCCTGGCACAGGCGCACGATCTCGCGGGCCCGCTCGACGGCCGCCGCGCCGCGCGCGTTGAGCCGGGGCGGGCGGCGGCGGCGATCGAAGAGCTCCACACCGAGCGCCTCCTCGAGCGCCCTGACGTGCAGGCTGACCGCCGACTGGGTCAGCCCGAGGGCCTCGCCGGCGGCGCTGAAGCCGCCGTAGCTGGCGATCGCGACCAGGGTCCTCAGGTACTTGAGGTGCCGCAGCTCCATCGCCGCTCCCCCTCCGCGCAGCCCCCGTTCC
>CAZRGU010000021.1:6302-23166 GCA_964599705.1 uncultured Ectothiorhodospiraceae bacterium
CCCCGGCACGCCCCTTCCGGCCGGCCCGGCGGGGGGAGGGCCGCCCGCGTCGCCGAGATTATCATTTCAGGTACTCATGTTCATATTGAATAAACTTCGTTTCTCTTGTGGATATCGATCCTCTACCATCTGCCGAGGCCCCCTCGACAGCGAGACTCCGGGATGATCCCCGTCCGCCAGGCAGAGCGTCGATGAGCAGCGCCAGCGCCGATCCGCACGCTGCCGGGCCGCTCGCCGGGGTGCGGGTGCTCGACCTGTCGCGGATCCTCGCCGGACCGACCGCCACCCAGCTCCTCGGCGATCTGGGCGCCGAGGTGATCAAGATCGAGCGGCCCGGGGCCGGGGACGACACCCGGCGCTGGGGCCCGCCCTACCTGCGCGACGCCGCCGGCGAGGAGACCACCGAGAGCGCCTACTACCTGTGCGCCAACCGCAACAAGCGCTCGCTGGCCATCGATCTCGCCCAGCCTGCCGGCCAGCGCCTGATCGAGCGGCTCGCCGCGCGCAGCGACGTGCTGATCGAGAACTTCAAGGCCGGCGCCCTGGCCCGCTACGGGCTCGACTACCCGACGCTCGCCGCCCGCCACCCGCACCTCATCTACTGCTCGATCACCGGCTTCGGCCAGACCGGGCCCTACGCCGGGCGGCCCGGCTACGACTTCCTGATCCAGGCGATGGGCGGGATCATGAGCATCACCGGAGCGCCCGAGGGCGAGCCGACCAAGGTCGGGGTCGGGATCGCCGACGTGATGTGCGGCATGTACGCGACCGTGGCGATCCTCGCCGCCCTGCGCCACCGCGAGCGCAGCGGCGAGGGCCAGCACATCGACGTCGCCCTGCTCGACACCCAGGTCGCCTGGCTGATCAACGCCGGGCTGCACTACCTGACCAGCGGCGCGCCGCCGGCCCGCCACGGCAATGCTCACCCCAACGTGGTGCCCTACGAGGTGTTCGCGACCGCCGACGGCCACCTCGCCCTGGCGATCGGCAACGACGGCCAGTTCCGGCGCTGGTGCGAGTTCGCCGGGGTGCCCGAGCTGGCCGACGACCCGCGCTTCGCGACCAACGATGCCCGGGTGCGCAACCGCGAGCTGCTGCTGCCCAGGGTGCGCGAGCGCCTCGCCGCCCATCCCAGCCGCCACTGGCTCGAGGGGCTCGAGCGGCTCAACGTGCCCTGCGGGCCGGTCAACGACATCCCGGCGGTATTCGCCGACCCCCAGGTCCGCCACCGCGGCATGGAGATCTCCCTGCCCCATCGGCTTGCCGGGGACGGCGCGGTGCGCCTGATCGGCAACCCGCTGCGCTTCTCGGCGACCCCGATCAGCTACCGCCGCGCCCCGCCGACCCGCGGCGAGCACAGCGCCGAGCTGCTCGCCGAGCTGCTCGGGATCGAGGGCGAGGAGCTCGAGGCGCTGCGCGCCCAGGGGGTGGTGGAGGCGCCCGGCGGGCCGGACGAGACGCGGTGAGGAGCGAGGCAAGCGAGGAGCGAAACATGGAGCTGACCGACACCCAGCGCGAGCTGCAGGAGCACGCCCGCGAGTTCGCGCGCACCACGGTGGCCCCGCGCGCGGCCGAGATCGACCGCAGCGAGGAGTACCCGTGGGACCACGTCGAGGCGCTGACCCGCGCCGGCTACATGGGGATGACCATCCCCGAGGCCTACGGCGGGCTGGGGCTCGGCTGCCTCGAGGCGCTGCTGGTGGTCGAGGAGATCGCCAAGGTCTGCGGGGTCACCGCGCGGATCGTGGTCGAGGGCAACATGGGCGCGATCGGGGCGGTGATGGCCTATGGCAGCGAGGAGCAGAAGCGGCTCGCCGCGGAGCTGGTGCTGGCCGGCGACAAGCCGGCGATCTGCATCACCGAGCCGCAGGCCGGCAGCGCCGCCTCGCAGATGACCACCCGCGCCGACCGCAAGGGCGATCGCTACGTGCTCAACGGGCGCAAGCACTGGATCACCGGCGGCGGGGTCTCGAGGCTGCACCTGATCTTCGCGCGGGTCTTCGAGGACGGGGTCGAGCAGGGGATCGGCGGCTTCATCGCCGTGCGCGAGCAGGACCGCGGCCTCGAGATCGGGCGCCGCGAGCGGACCATGGGGCTGCGCGGGATCCCCGAGACCGAGATCCTGCTCGACGACCTGGAGCTTCCGGCCGAGCGTCTGATCGAGCCTCCGCGCGGCCTGCGCCGCGGCTTCGCCGATCTCATGAGCGCCTACAACGCGCAGCGTCTCGGCGCGGCCACGGTGGCGCTCGGCATCGCCCAGGGCGCCTTCGACCTGGCCCTCGACTACGTCCGCGAGCGCGAGCAGTTCGGCCGCCCGATCTGCGAGTTCCAGGGCCTGCAGTGGATGCTCGCCGACATGAGCATCCAGCTCGCCGCGGCCCGCGCCCTGATCCACGGCGCCGCGGCCCATCCCGCCGCGAGCGGCTTCCCCGACGTGACCCGCGCCGCCCAGGCCAAGATCCTCTCCTCGGAGGCCGCCATCCGGGTCACCAACGACGCCCTGCAGATGTTCGGCGCGGCCGGCTACTCGCGCGACCTGCCGCTCGAGCGGATGGTGCGCGACGCGCGGATGTTCACCATCGGCGGCGGCACCGCGCAGATCCTGCGCACCGTGGTCGCCTCGCGCCTGCTCGGACGGCGCCTGCCGCAGACCCGCGACGGCTACCTCGAGACCGCCAGGTAGACGGTGTTGGCCGCGCGGGTCCCGGTGTAGGGATTGTCGAACTCGACCACCTCGGCGCCGGCCTCGCCGAAGACCTCCTCGAGGCGGGCGACGAAGCCGGCATCGGGCGCCTCGTTCGACCACAGCGCGAAGACCCCGCCCGCGCGCAGCCGCCCGCGCAGCCGGGCCAGCCCCGCCGGCCGGTAGAAGCCGGCGTGGGCGGGGCTCAGCCAGTGCTCGGGCGAGTGGTCGATGTCGAGCAGCACCGCGTCGAAGCGCCGCCCGGGGGCAGCCGGGTCGAGGCCGGCCCCGCCCGCCACGAGGGCGAAGAAGTCGCCCTCGACGATCCGGCAGCGGGCATCGGCGCAGAGCCGCTCGCCGAGCGGCACCAGGGCGCGCCGGTGCCAGCCGATCACCGCGCCGAGCGCCTCGATGACCAGCAGCGAGGCGACCCGCGCCTCCTCGAGCGCGGCCGCGGCGGTGTAGCCGAGCCCCAGCCCGCCGACTGCCACCTCGAGCGCGTCGCCCGCGCAACGGGCCAGCGCCCGCTCGGCGAGCGCCTGCTCGCCGCGGGTGAACAGGCTGCTCATCAGGAACTCGTCGCCGAGCTTGACCTCGTGGACCACCTGCCCGCCGAGGCGCGGCTCGGCGCGCCGGCGCAGCACCAGATCGCCGATCGGGGTGCGCTGGAAGTCGAGCTCCTCGAAGTCAGGCACCGGCGGCGGCGGGCGGCTACGGCCCGCCGAAGTGGGGCTGCCAGCGCAGCAGCCAGGCCTGCAGCCGGCGCACCGCCACGGCCAGGGCGACCCCGACGACCATCAGCACGAACAGGGCGACGAACATGTCGGCGGTCTCGAGGGTCGCCTCGGCCTCGATGATGATCTTGCCGAGCCCCCGCTCGGCGCCGATGAACTCGCCGACGATCACCCCGATCAGCGAGAACGAGACCGCCGGGGTCAGCGAGGCGAACACCCAGGCCATGGTCGAGGGCACCACCACCGTGCGGGTGACCTGCCAGTGGCTCGCCCCGAGCAGCCGGGCGGCGTTGATGTGGTCGCGGTCGACCGAGCGGGCCCCCTCGTAGGTGTTGAAGAACACCAGGAAGAACACGATCACCCAGGCGGTCATGATCTTGGACAGATCGCCGAGGCCGAACATCAGCACGATCAGCGGCACCAGGGCGATGCGCGGCAGCGAGTTGAAGGCGACGATGAACGGCTCGAAGATCCGCGCCAGGGTCTCCGAGCGCCCCAGCACCAGCCCCACCAGCACCCCGCTGCTCACCCCCACCACGAAGCCCCAGAAGGTGTTGTAGAGCGTCGCCCAGGTCATCGTCCACAGGTCCTCGCGGGTCGCCTCGATGCAGGCGAGGAACCCCGGATCGGCGAACGGGGTCCAGCGCCCGGCCCGGTCGACCAGGCAGCCGAGCTCGAGGAAGCGCTGCCAGATCTCGCTCGGCTGGGAGATGAAGAACGGGTCGAGGATGCGGATGGTCAGCGCCTTGGCGGTGGCCCGCGGAAGATCGGCGACCAGCCACTGGTTGAGCTGCCAGCCCCACTCCCAGACCGCGAGCACCGCGAAGAGCACCGCCAGGCGCCAGAACTGGATCCAGAGCATCCGCCGCGTGGCGCCGGTCACGCCGCCTCCTCGCTGCTCTTCAGGAACTCCTGCCCGAGGCTGTGCCAGACCCGCGAGAACAGCGCCGAGTAGGCCGGCGACTCGCGCAGCGCCACCGGGTCGCGGGGCCGCTCGAAGGGCACCTCGAAGATCTCCTTGAGCCGGCCCGGGCGGGCCGAGAGGACCACCACCCGGTCCGACAGGGTCAGCGCCTCGCCGAGATCGTGGGTCACGAAGATCACGGTCTGGCGCTCCTGCTCCCAGATCTCGAGCAGCAGCTCGTGGATGCCGAGCTTGGTGTAGGTGTCGAGCGCCCCGAACGGCTCGTCCATCAGCAGGATCCCGGGGCGCATGATCAGGGTGCGCATCAGCGAGACCCGCTGGCGCATGCCGCCCGACAGGGTCAGCGGGAAGGCGTCCTCGAAGCCGGCCAGCCCGGCCCGCTCGATCATCTCGCTGACCCGCCGCTCGCGTTCCTCGCGCCCCACCCCGGCGAGCTCCAGCCCGAAGCCGATGTTGCCGCGCACCGTGCGCCAGGGGAACACCGTGTCGCGCTGGAAGACGTAGCCGACGCTCGGGAAGACCCGCCCCGGGGTCACCAGCTCGTCGTCGATCTCGGCGATCCCGCCGGTCGCCGGGATCAGGCCGGCGAGCATGTTGAGGATCGTGCTCTTGCCGCACCCGGAAGGTCCGATGAGGGCGATGAACTCGCCCTCCCGGACCTCGAGCGAGAAGCGATCGACGGCCAGGACCCCGTCCCGGCCGCCGTAGCGCTTGCAGAGATCGCGCACCCGCACCCGGGTGCGGCGCGCCTCGCCGTCAGGCACCTCAGCCGTACTTCTGCTGGGCCTTCTTGAGGAAGCTCAGATCGACCACCTTGGCGTAGGGCTGGCGGATCATCTTGGTCCCCTCGCGGAACCAGACCTTGCCGCCATTGGCGTAGTCGGCCTCGGCGATGTCGCCGCTGTAGTTCCACATCGCCTTGTAGTAGGCGATCTCGCGCTTGGCCTGCTCGGGCTTGAAGCGGCCCATGTACTCGGGGCCGATGGCCGCGTAGATCTCCTCGACCGAGTGCTTCTCGAGCCAGCGCATCCCCCGGTACATGGCGTTGACGTACTGCTGGGTGAGCTTGGGCTGCTCCTCGGTGGTGTCGGCGAGCACGTAGATCACCGTGGTCGGGATGTTGCCGCCGAACACCTGCTGCCAGGTGGCGGCGTCGGCCACGTCGTAGATCGCCTTGCCGTAGCCGCCGTCCTCGGCGGCGAACTGCCAGGCCGGCACCGCCATGATGGCGTCGTAGCGCTCGCCCTTGAGGCCGCCGAGCATGGTCTTCGAGCCGCCCCCGGCGACCCAGTTGAACTTGTCGGCCACCCCGTGCTGCTCGAGCACGTAGGTGCCGTACAGCCAGGTCCCGGAGCCGATCCCGGTGGCCGCGATGACCGGCTTGGAGCCGTCGGCGTGCCGGTACTCGGCGAGCTTCTTGACCGTGGTGTAGCCCTGGTCCCAGAGCGCCCTGCGCACGATGATGTTGGCATACGAGCAGCGGGTGTCGGTCGCCATCAGCATCTTGGCCGGCTTGCCGCGGCTGGTGAGCTGCAGCGGGTGGCCGGAGTCGCCGAGCGCGTAGCCGACCTGGCCGGCGGCCAGGATGCGGCGCACGTTGGAGCCGCCCTTGGCCTCGATCAGGTGCATCTCGAGGCCCTCGTCCTTCATGAACCCCTTGGCCAGCACCACCATGTGCACCGCGTAGATCGCGGTGTTGACCGAGTGCGCGGCGGTGATCGGGTAGCCCTTCTTCTTGGCCTGCGCCGAGATGCTCCAGAACATCAGCCCGCCGGCCGCGGCGGCGGAGCCCCTGAGGAATGCGCGGCGCTCGATGGTCTTCGCCATGGTGTCGATTCTCCCCTTCGGTGTTGCGATCTGCGCGGCTGGCACCGCCGGGGGCGGGCCGCCGGGCGGTGAAGTGTAGCGCCGCCGCGGCGCCGCCGTCACATCACCGGCGCCACGGCCAGCCCGCATGTCTCACCGATGCGCGAAGCGAGGGCGTCGAAGCGAGAGCGTCGAGACGCTGTCCTGGCGGGGCGCGGCGAGCTGCCTCGAACGCGCCGGTCTGGGCGGCGGGGCGGGGTGCGGCGCGACACGCTGCGAGCACATCCCTGTGGCGCTCGGCGCTCGGCATCCCTGCCTCGCGACGGTCGCTCCGCACCCCGCCCCGCCGCCCAGACCGGCTTGCCGCGGTGCTGGGGTGAGAGCCCGTCGGCCCGTCTCCCGGGACCACGAGCCGTCGCCGGGTCTCCCCGCCCGGCTCAAGCAGCGTGGCGGCCATCTTCTGGTGCATCGGTGAGCCATCCGGGCTAGGGCCGCGGGCGCTCGCCGAAGATCGCGGTGCCGACCCGCACGATGGTCGCCCCTTCGGCGATCGCGGCCTCGAGGTCGGCGCTCATCCCCATCGACAGGGTGTCGAGGGCGAGCCCCCTCGCCAGCAGCCCCTCCTGGAGCTCGCGCAGGCGCCGGAAGGCGGCGCGCTGCTCGGCCGGGTCCTCGCTCGGGGCCGGGATCGCCATCAGCCCGCGCAGGCGCAGACCCGGAAGCTCGGCCACCGCGCGGGCCAGCGCCTCGAGCTCGCCCGGCGCGACCCCCGACTTGGTCGGCTCGGCCGAGATGTTGACCTGCACGCAGACCTGCAGCGGGGGCCGCCCGGGCGGGCGCTGGGCGCTCAGGCGCCGGGCGATCTTGAGCCGGTCGATGCTGTGCACCCAGTCGAAGCGCTCGGCCACCGCCCGGGTCTTGTTCGACTGCAGCGGGCCGATGAAGTGCCAGGTCAGCCCCAGCCCGGCGAGCGGCTCGATCTTGCTGAGCGCGTCCTGGAGGTGGTTCTCGCCGAAATCGCGCTGCCCGGCCTCGAAGGCCTCGCGCACCGCCGCGGCCGGCTTGGTCTTGCTCACCGCCACCAGCCGCACGCTGCCCGGGGCCCGGCCGTGGCGCCGCTCGAGCGCCGCGATCCGCTCACGCAGCGCCGCCAGGCGCTCCCCGACCGTGCTCATCTCGTCCCTCCTCGCCGCTTTGGGAAGCCGCTGCGCGCTGGACTATACTCTCGCCGGATCGCGCGGCAACCACGGCGCGACCGGCAGCGCCCGGCGCGGGGCGGTCTCGCAGCACTCATTTACCACGCAACCTCTATCGGGGGAATGATGCATGGCCATGGACATCGGTGATCTGCTTGCCTTCGGTGTCAAGCAAGGCTCCTCGGACCTGCATCTTTCGGCGGGCCTGCCGCCGATGATCCGGGTCGACGGCGACGTGCGCCGGATCAACGTGCCGCCGCTCGATCACAAGACCGTGCACGACCTGGTCTACGACATCATGAACGACAAGCAGCGCAAGGACTACGAGGAGTTCCTCGAGACCGACTTCTCCTTCGAGGTCCCGGGCCTGGCGCGCTTCCGGGTCAACGCCTTCAACCACCACCGCGGCGCCGGCGCGGTGTTCCGCACCATTCCCTCCGAGATCCTGACCCTCGACGACCTGCACTGCCCGGAGATCTTCAAGGAGATCGCGGCCACCCCACGCGGCGTGGTGCTGGTCACCGGGCCGACCGGCTCGGGCAAGTCGACCACGCTGGCGGCGATGATCGACTACAAGAACGACACCGAGTACGGCCACATCCTCACCGTCGAGGACCCGATCGAGTTCGTCCACAAGAGCAAGAAGTGCCTGATCAACCAGCGCGAGGTGCACCGCGACACGCTCGGCTTCAACGAGGCGCTGCGCTCGGCCCTGCGCGAGGACCCGGACACCATCCTGGTCGGCGAGATGCGGGATCTGGAGACCATCCGCCTGGCCCTGACCGCGGCCGAGACCGGCCACCTGGTCTTCGGCACCCTGCACACCAGCTCGGCGGCCAAGACCATCGACCGGATCGTCGACGTCTTCCCGGCCGCCGAGAAGGACATGGTCCGGGCGATGCTCTCCGAGTCGCTCAAGGCGGTGATCTCGCAGACCCTGCTCAAGAAGATCGGCGGGGGGCGGGTCGCGGCCCACGAGATCATGATCGGCACCCCGGCGATCCGCAACCTGATCCGCGAGGCCAAGATCGCGCAGATGTACTCGGCCATCCAGACCGGCCAGCAGTACGGGATGCAGACCCTCGACCAGAACCTCCAGGAGCTGGTCCGCAAGGGAGTGGTCACCAGGCAGGCGGCCCAGGCCAAGGCCGCCAACAAGGACTCGATCAAGTAGCCGCGACGCCCTCGAGCGCGCAGGAGCAGCCGGGATGGAACGCGATCAAGCCATCAAGTTCATGCTCGATCTCCTCAAGCTGATGCGCCAGAGGAACGCATCGGACCTGTTCATCACCGTCGGCTTCCCGCCGGCGATGAAGATCGACGGCAAGATGACCCCGGTGACCAAGCAGGCGCTGACCCCCGAGAACGCCAAGGCGCTCACCTACTGCATCATGAACGACCGCCAGCTCAAGGAGTTCGAGGCGACCAAGGAGTGCAACTTCGCGATCTCGCCCCCCGGGGTCGGGCGCTACCGCTGCAACGCCTACGTCCAGCAGGGCCACCCCGGGCTGGTGGTGCGCACCATCACCACCGAGGTGCCCAACCTCGACAAGCTCGGCCTGCCCGAGGTCCTCAAGGACCTGGTGATGACCAAGAACGGGCTGATCATCATGGTCGGCGGCACCGGCTCGGGCAAGTCGACCAGCCTGGCGGCGATGATCGACTACCGCAACGCCAACTCCTACGGCCACATCATCACCATCGAGGACCCGATCGAGTACGTCCACCCGCACAAGAACTGCGTGATCATGCAGCGCGAGGTCGGGGTCGACACCGATGACTGGGACATCGCGCTCAAGAACACCCTCCGCCAGGCCCCCGACGTGATCCTGCTCGGCGAGATCCGCGACCGCGAGACCATGGAGTTCGCGATCCAGTTCGCCGAGACCGGGCACCTGGCGCTGGCCACCCTGCACGCCAACAACGCCAACCAGGCCCTCGACCGGATCATCAACTTCTTCCCCGAGGAGCGCCGCGGCCAGCTGCTGATGGATCTGTCCGCCAACCTGCGCTCGATCATCTCCCAGCGCCTGCTCAAGAAGCGCGACGGCAAGGGCCGGGTCGCGGCCATCGAGATCATGATCAACTCGCCGCTGATCAAGGATCTGATCCTCAAGGGCGAGCTGCACAGCATCAAGCCGATCATGGCCAAGTCCAACGAGCTCGGCATGAAGACCTTCGACCAGGCGCTGTTCGACCTCTACGAGGCCGAGCAGATCACCTTCGACGACGCCATCCGCTACGCCGACTCGGCCAACGAGCTGCGCCTGCGCATCAAGCTCGAGAGCAAGGCGGCCAAGGAGCGCGACGTGATGGACGGGCTCGACGGGCTGACCCTCGAGGAGACCGATGAAGAGTCCGGGCGGATCGCGCGGTGAGGGGCTGAGCGACGATGGACATCCAGCCCTACCTGCGCCTGATGGTCGAGAAGAACGCCTCCGACCTGTTCTTCACCGCCGGGGCACCGGTCAAGATCAAGATCGAGGGCCAGGTGGTCTCGGTCGGCAAAACCGAGCTCAACGAGGAGCTCTCCAAGGCGGCCGCCTACGGGATCATGAGCGACCGCCAGCGCCAGGAGTTCGAGGCCACCAACGAGTGCGACTTCGCCATCGCCCTGCCCGACGGCAGCGCCCGCTACCGGGTCAACGTCTTCCGCCAGCGCGGCTGCGTGGGCATGGTGCTGCGCCTCATCCCCTCCAAGATCCCGACCCTCGAGGGGCTCAAGATGCCCGCGATCCTCGGCGAGATGGTGATGGCCAAGCGCGGCCTGATCCTGATGGTCGGGGCGACCGGCTCGGGCAAGTCGACCACGCTCGCGGCGATGCTCAACCACCGCAACGCCCACCAGGCCGGGCACATCCTGACCATCGAGGACCCGGTCGAGTTCTACCACCCCAACCTCAAGTCGATCGTCAACCAGCGCGAGGTCGGCACCGACACCGAGTCCTACGCGCGGGCCCTCAAGGCCAGCCTGCGCGAGGCCCCGGACGTCATCCTGATCGGCGAGATCCGCGACCGCGAGGTCATGGAGGCGGCCCTCGAGCTGTGCAACACCGGCCACCTGTGCGTCTCGACCCTGCATGCCAACAACTCCAACCAGGCCATGGAGCGGGTCATCAACATGTTCCCGCAGGAGCTCCACAAGCAGCTCTTCATGGACCTGTCGCTGAACCTGCGCTGCGTCATCTCCCAGCGCCTGGTGCGCGACGTCAGCGGCAAGCGCTGCGCGGCGCTCGAGATCATGGTCAACACCCCGCACATCGGCGAGCTGATCCTCAAGGGCGAGATCGACGGGCTCAAGGAGGCGATGGCCGACAGCAGCGCGCGCGGCATGCAGACCTTCGACGATTCGCTCTACGCCCTCTACAAGGAGGGGCGGATCACCCTCGAGGAGGCGCTCAGCAACGCCGACTCGCGCACCAACCTCGAGGCCAAGATCAACTTCGGCTGAACGGCACGGGGCCCGCTCACCGCCTCGCGATCACGGTCGGCTGCCAGCCCGCATCTCCCACCGATCCACGGCTGCGGGCGCCGATCCGCTCGCTCCGGGCCAGGCGGCAAGCCGGGGTCGGCGGTGGGGCGGGCCGCGGAGCGACCGTCGCGAGGCAGGGATGCCGAGCGCCGAGCGCCACAAGGACGTGCTCGCAGCGGGTCGCTCCGCGGCCTGCCCCACCGCCGACCCCGGCGCGGGACCACCACCACCCCCGCAGCCCCCCCGCCCCGGCGCCCTCCAAGGGCCTCGACGCAGGGTCGGCTACGCCTTCGCCGCCTTCCGGTCCATGCGCCCCGCCAGGACAGCGTCTCGGCACCCTCGCTTCGCGCAGCGGTGAGCTATCCGGGCTAGCGGCGAGCGCGCAGCGCCTGCACCCGCTCGGCGGTGGGCGGATGCGAGGCGAGATAGGAGAGCGCGCCGCCCGGCTCGGGCGCGGCGCGGGCGAGCCGCTCGAGCAGGCTCGCCAGGCGATCGGCGGGCAGGCCGAGGCGCTCGAGCAGGCCGGCGGCGAAGCGGTCGGCCTCGAGCTCGAAGCGGCGCGAGTAGCGCTGCTCGAGGAGCACCGTGGGCAGGGTCGCGGAGAGCCCGCTGATCGAGCTCAGGTCCCCGAGCGTGATCGCCACCAGCAGCGCGGTGACCGAGCTCTGCAGGAGCCGGCGCAGCAGGTGGCGGTGGTGGAGGTGGCCGAGCTCGTGGGCGATCACCGCGGCGAGCTCGCCGTCGTCGGCGGCGAGCTTGACCAGCGCATCGGTCAGCACCACGACCCCGGCCGGCAGGGCGAAGGCGTTGGCGCCGAGCCGCTCGCTGGCGCGCAGGGCGAGGCGCGGGGGCGGCTCGATCGCGGCGGCCGCGACCGCCGCCGTGAAGACCCGCTCGACCCGCGCCCGCTCCCCGGGGTCGAGCCGCGACGGCTCGAGCAGGGTGCGATCGAGCAGCTCGAGCCCGTGCCCGCCGAGGGCGCGCTCGACCTGGGGCGGCAGGGCCGCCGCGACCTCGGCGGCCGCCCACGGGATGCCGTGCTCGACCAGCGCCCAGCCTGCGGCGACCGTGATCAGCAGCGCGATCAGCGCGTAGCGCAGGCGGCTCTCGAGGCGGTGCAGGACGCGCCGCGCGCCCTCCCCGGGGCGCGGCGCGAGCAGCGCATCGACCGCCTCGTTGTCGGCCGTCTCGCAGCGGCCCCCATCGGGTAGGCGCAGAACGCGAGGGGTGTCGCCGAGCCGCGCGCTGACCTCGACGTCCTCGAGGCGGTAGCGCCGCTCGAGACCCTGGCCGACGACGCAGAGCTCGCCGTCGGCGCCGGCGCTGAGCTCGACCGGGGTGCGGCGCGAGCTGCGCCCGTCGTAGAAGGAGGCCCGGAAGCGGATCACAGCCCCAGGTCGAGGTCGAAGGCCTCGCCGAGCTCGGCGCCGGTGGCGGCGTACTCGGCCCGCTCGGCGGCGAGGTGGTGATCGAGGTCCTCGACGGCCAGCAGCCGCATCCGCTCGAGGCGGTAGCGGGCCAGGCGGACCCGCGCGAACGGGATCCAGAGCCCGAGGCTCGCCACCACCAGCACCAGGTTCGAGAGCTGGATCCAGAGCATCGGCCCGTAGCGAAGCCGCAGCTCGAGGCGGTTGCCGCCGATCGCGGCATGGCTGTAGGTGCAGTTGGCCACCGCGACCTGCACCCAGACCCAGACCACCAGACCTGCGACCGCGTAGATCGTCACCATGCCGACCGCGGACAGTGCCTGGGCCACCTCCGGGACCGTCTCCGCAGCGACCTCGCCCCCCGGCCCGACCAGCCACGCGGCCAGGGCACCGGTGCCGAGCGCCAGCAGCACCGTCGCCGCGATCGCGACCCCCACCGCCAGCCCGGCCGCGACCAGGTAGATCCGGTAGAACTGGCCGGGGCGGGCGTCGAAGCGGAAGCGGCTGGCCCCGTAGGCGCTGCGCGAGACCGCGTAGCGCTTGCGCCGGTAGACCGCGTACGGGTAGAGCAGCCCGAGGGTGAGCAGCGCGGCCGCCGGCAGCGCGATGTAGGCCAGGAAGGCCTCGCCGTAGACGCCGTGAAAGGCGAAGGGCAGCCCGCGGTAGCTCGAGTAGCGGGCGTTGAAGGCCAGCGCGCGGTTGGCCACCCAGGGGATGAGAAACAGCGCCGCCAGCCCGAGCAGGCCGTTGACCAGCGGCAGGAACCGCCCGCTGAGGCTGTAGATGGCGAGAAAGCCCACCACCAGGATCCGGCCCTTGAGGATCTTCACCGGGTCGGCGGTGTACTCGAAGCTCACCCCGTCGAGCGAGGTGCAGCCGTAGAAGTAGCGCCGGGTGCGCACCTTGGCCCAGGCCGAGTAGATCCCGAGGGTGAGCAGCGAGAGGGCGACGTTGACCACCCAGATGCGGAAGTACTCGCCGCCGCGCCCGCGGAAGCGCAGCCCGAGCGCGACCGGCCCACCGGGATCGCCGCCGGTCATCCGCGCCCGCTCAGATCACGCCCTCGGCGGCGAGCGCCGCCCGCTCGGCCTCGTCGAGGCCGAGCAGGCCGCCGAGCACCTCGGCGTTGTGCGCGCCGAGCTCCGGTCCCGGCCAGGCAGTCGCCCCCGGGGTCGCCTCGAGGCGCGGCACCAGCGCCGGGATGGCCAGCGCCCGGCCGCCCACCTCGACCTGCTCGAACAACCCGCGGGCCCGGAAGTGGGGGTCGGCGAACATGTCGGCGACGCTGTAGATCGGGCCGCAGGGCACCGCCGCCTCGGCCAGGATCTCGAGCACCCGGCGCGCCTCGAGGGTCCGGGTCCAGGCGCTGATCGCCTCGTCGATCTCGCCCTGGTGGGCGACCCGCCCGGCGTTGTCGGCAAGGCGCGGATCGTCGGCCAGATCGGGGCGCCCGGCCGCGCGCATCAGGCGCCGGAAGATCGAGTCGCCATTGCCGCCGATGACCACGTAGCGCCCATCGGCGCACGGATAGGTGCCGGTCGGAACGATCCCGGTCAGGGTCGAGCCGGACGGCTCGCGCACCACCCCGGCGCGGTCGTACTCGGGCACCACCGACTCGAGCATGTTGAACACCGCCTCGTAGATGGCCACGTCGACCGTCTGCCCGGCCCCGCGCCCGGCGCGGTCGCGGTGCACCAGGGCCATCAGCACGCCGATCACGGCGTGCAGCGCGGCCAGGGTGTCGCCGAGGCTGAGATTGGGGCGCACCGGCGCCTCACCGGGGAAGCCGTTGAGGTAGCGGAACCCGCCGATGCCCTCGCAGGCCGAGGCGAACCCGGGGCGCTCCGCGTAGGGCCCGTCCTGGCCGTAGCCGGAGATGCGCGCGTAGATGAGCCCCGGGTTGGCCGCCTTGAGCGCCTCGGGACCGAGCCCCCAGCGCTCCATGGTCCCGGGGCGGAAGTTCTCGATCAGCACGTCGCTCACCGCAGCGAGGCGCCGGGCGAGCTCGCGGCCGCGCTCCTGGCGCAGGTCGAGGGTGATGCAGCGCTTGTTGCGGGCCATCGCCCGCCACCACAGCGAGGTGCCCTCCTCGAGCACCCGCCAGACGCGCAGCGGGTCGCCCCGGCCCGGCGGCTCGACCTTGATCACCTCGGCCCCGAAGTAGGCCAGCATGCAGCCGGCGAAGGGGCCGGCGATGAGCTGGCCGAGCTCGAGCACCCGGATCCCCTCGAGCGGTCCCTTGACCTTCTCCTGCGCCTCGCTCACCACACCACCTCCGCGGCGTCGAAGACCGGCCCGTCGACGCAGACCCGGCGCATCGCCTCGCCGCGGCCGGCGCGCACCCGCACCGCGCAGCCCGCGCAGCCACCCACCGCGCAGGCCATGTGCTCCTCGAGGGCGACCTGGCAGGGCAGATCGAGCTCGGCGGCGAGCGCCGCGCAGGCGGCCAGCATCGGCCACGGACCGCAGGCGTAGAGCGCCACCTCGGCGCGGGCGGCCGGCTCGATCGCCTCGAGCCAGCGCCGCGCCAGGTCGGTGACCAGCCCCTGGTGGCAGCCCGGGAAGCCCTGCAGACTGGCCAGCCGGCTCGCCACCCCCCAGTCCTCGAGCAGCGGCGCGGCCGCGATCACCCCCTCGGGCATCCCGGCGACCAGGTGCTCGGAGGGGCGCGGGCGGAACGGGAAGGGCACCTCGGAGCCGAACAGCGCCAGCACCGAGCGTTCCCCCGCCGCGCGCAGCCGCTCGGCGAGGAAGATGAGCGGCGGGATGCCGACCCCGCCGCCGACCAGCAGCGCCCGGCCGCGCCCGGGCACGGGCGTGAACGGGACCCCGATCGGGCCGAGGACGCTGAGCCGCTCGCCGGGCTCGCGCCCGGCCAGCGCCCGGGTGCCCTCGCCGACCACCTTGAACAGGAACTCGACCTCGCCGCTGTCCGGCCAGGCGCGCATCACCGACAAGGGCCGGCGCATCGCCAGGCGCGGGTCGCAGCGCAGGTGGGCGAAGCTGCCCGGGCGCGCACCGGCGGCCAGCCGCGGGGCGCGCAGGCGCAGCAGGTGCTGGCCGGCGGCGAGATCCTCGCGGGCGAGGACCTCGGCCTCCTCGAGGTGGATCTCGGCGGGCGCGGGTGAGTGCATCGGCATGCGCGTCTCGGCCTCGGGTGGGCGCAAGTGTGCGTCAAGCACGCCGCCTGGCGCCACCCGTGAAGCGCCCGCCCGGGGCGTGTATCGTGCCGCGGGCGAGCGGGGGCGGAGGACGGAACATGCAGATCGGAGCGCACCGCACCGGCGACCGGCCGCGCCCCGGCGCGCGCCCCGCCACGCCGGGCGCCCGGGGCGCCGGGCGGTGAGCGGGCGCGGCGCCCGGGTGCTGCTCGGCCTGGCGCTCGCCTGCCTGGCCGCCTTCCAGCAGTTCAAGCTCCCGGTCGCCCTGCCCGCGCTGCTCGCCGCCTACGGCTACGAGCGGACCCTGGCCGGGGGCTTCATGTCGGTCTACGCGGTCGCCGGTCTGGCGCTCTCGGTGCCGGTCGGGCGGGCCCTCGAGCGGGGCGCGGCCGGCCGGGTGGTGGCCGCCGCGCTGGCCGCGATCGGGGCCGGCATCGCCGTGGTCCTCGCCTACCCGGCCTCGGGCTGGGTGGTGCTCGGCGGGCGCGCCCTGGAGGGTGCGGGCTTCGCGGCCCTGGCGGTCACCGGCTCGGTGCTCGCCACCACCCAGGCCGCGCCCCGGCTGCGCGCCCGGGTCACCGGCGTCCTGGCCGCCTGGATCCCGATCGGGCAGCTCGCCGCCGCGGCGCTGGCCCCGGCGCTGCTCGCGCTGGGCGGCTGGCGGGCGCTGTGGCTCGCGGCCCTGGCCCTGACCGCGGCGGCGGCCCTGTGGGCGCGGGCGATCGCCGCCGACGGCCCGCTGCTCGCCGCGGCCCGGCCGCGCCCGGCGGCCGGGCCGGCGGCGCGGCTCGAGGGCACGGCGCGGCGCAGCCTGTGGCTGGCCAGCGCCGTGTTCATGCTCTGGGTCGCCCAGTACTTCGCCTTCATGACCTGGCTGCCCCAGTACCTGGTCGAGAGCTACGGGCTGGGTGCCGCGGGGGCGAGCCTCGGCTACGCCCTGCCGGTCGCGCTGCTGCTCGCCATGTGCCTGGCCACCGGCTGGGCGATCGACGCCGGGGCGCGGGTCGGACGGCTGATGGTCGCCGGGCTCGTCGTGCAGGTGCTCGCCTGGTGGCTCGCGGCGCTCGCCGCCGGCCCCGTCGGCGGGCTCGCGGTGCTGGCGCTCTACGGACTGAGCGCCGGGGTGGTGCCGACCTGCCTGTTCGCCACCCCGGCGCTGCTCACCGGGGCCGGGGCCGGCACCGCGCGGGCCTTCGGGGTGATGATGACCGGGCGCAACCTGGGGGTGCTGATCGGTCCGGTCGCCGCGGCGCTGCTCTTCGAGCTGGCCGGCGGCTGGGAGCCGGCCGCCCCGGCGCTCGGGACGGTCACCCTGGCGGCCCTGGCGCTGGCCGTGCCGCTCGCCTCGCGCCTGCGCTGAGAGCTTGTGAAAAAACCGCCCGCCTGCTGCGGGCGCCCCGGGTCGCCCCGCCGGTGCCCGCCGGGGGACCGATCCCGGGCAGAGCCCGGGCTACGAGAGG
>CAZRGU010000022.1:0-9326 GCA_964599705.1 uncultured Ectothiorhodospiraceae bacterium
TGGTGCCGGTGAGTGGACTCGAACCACCGACCTACTGATTACGAATCAGTTGCTCTGCCAACTGAGCTACACCGGCAGGATGTGCGTCTCGGGCGGGCGGAGTATAGCCGATGCTGGCCGCTACGGGCTCGCTCCCGGCGGGCGCCGCGCGAGGGCCGAGGGGCGCTCAGGCGCTCGCCGAGCGCACCCTCACCACGACGTCGACCGACTCGACCCGGGCGCCCTCGGGGAGCTCGGGCAGGCGGGTCACGGCGACCGCATCCTCGGCCAGATCGCTCAGCGTGCCGGTGGTGATGTCGAAGATGTGGTGGTGACCGGAGGTGTTCGAGTCGTAGTACACCCGGGTCGGCTCGACCAGCACCTCGCGGACCAGCCCCTTGCGCACGAACAGCGCGAGGGTGTTGTAGACGGTCGCCTTGGAGACCCGGGCGCCGCGCTGGTTGGCGATGCGCAGCAGCTCCTCGGCGCAGACATGCTGGGGCCGCTCGAGCAGGATCCCGGCCAGCGCCACGCGCTGCCGGGTCGGGGTGATCCCCCGCTCCCGCAGCCCTTTCGCCATCTCCTCGCGTCGCATCGCATCCTCCCTGGCCGACATCTCGCACTCCTCCAAGGCCCGCACTCTCACCGGCGCCGCACGGGGCCGCCCGCCGGAGGCGGAAACGTCCGCTCCTGGACCGAGTATAAGACTGGGCATCGAACGGCGTCCAGCAGCGGGCAAGCCGGGCGCTGCGAGTGGCCGGTCGCGCCCCGGCGCGCGGCGGGCCGCTCGACCGCCTCCGCCCGTCGGGAAGGCCGTGCCGCTCGTCGGCACGGACTGGAATCGGCCCTGCGGCTGGCGTATGGATCGAGGGCGATGGATGGTCGACGGCCGCGCCGTCATCCCGTTGCCCGCAGCGCGGCGCAGGAGCGAACGATGACAAGCAAGCTCACCGCCGGCACGCTGGCCGCTGTCCTCGTCCTCGCGGCGGCACCGATCGCGCGCGCCCAGCAGCCGGGCAGCGCGCTGCCCGCGGATCCGGTCAGGCGCATCGTCCCGCGCGGCAAGGACGGCGACTCGTCCTACTACCAGGTGCGCTGCCGGGACGGCAGCGCGTCGACCCTCGAGCTCAACCACGCCACCGTCGAGCTCTGCGCGCAGCCGCGCGGGGCGGCGCGGCGCTGCGCGCGCGACTGGACGCTGGCCGAGGCGGCGAGCTTCGTATGCGAGCGCCAGCCGCGGTGATCGGGCGCCGGCCAGCGGCGCGGGCAGGCCCGGCCCCGGCGGGCTTCACCCTCGTCGAGATGATCATCACCATCGTCATCGGCGCGATCCTGGCCGCCATCGCGGTGCCCAGCATGGGCGTCTTCGTCAAGAACAACGCCCGCACCACCCGGATCAACAGCCTGATCACGGCCCTCAACCTGGCCCGCAGCGAGGCGGTCAAGAACAATGGCACGGTGACGCTGTGCGCGAGCGGCGCGGGAGGCAGCTTCTCGAGCTGCCAGCGAGGCACGGTGGGCGGCCTGTTCGACTTCAGCAACGGCTGGATCGTGTTCGACGACGACGACGGGGACGGCACGGTCGACGCGGGCGAACGGGTGCTGCGGGTGTTCGATCCCAAGATGAGCGGCGACGTTCGCTTCGCGGGCACCGTGGCCGCGCTCACCTATGGAGGCTCCGGGGCCCCGACCCGCGCCCTCAGCAGCACCACCCAGTTCGTCTACTGCGATGATCGCGGCGTCAAGTCCGCGCGGGCGGTGCTGCTGACCCCGACCGGCCAGCCGCGGGTCTCGCGCGACGGCGACGGAGACGGGATCCACGAGACGGCCAGCGGAGCCGCGCTGACATGCCCGTCCTGATCGAGCCGCGCCGCTTGCCGGCGCTGCGGAGACCGGCCCGCGGGGTCAGCCTGATCGAGGTGCTGATCGCGATGCTGGTGCTGGCCATCGGCCTGCTCGGGCTCGCCGCCCTGCAGGCGCAGGGGTTGCGCTTCAGCAACGACGCCCTGGTGCGCACCCAGGCCACGGCGCTGGCCAGCGATCTGCTCGACCGGATGCGCGCCAACCGTGACAACGCCGCCGACTACGCCGCCGCCGATCTCGCCACCATCTTCGCCGGGGCCGACCCGAACGCCCGGCGCTGCGCGAGCACGGTCAGCGTCGCCAACGACCTGCTCTGCTGGTCGGAGGACATCAAGGCGGCGCTTCCCGCCCCGGACACGCCGATCATCAGCGGCCGCGCCGGGACCGGCTACTACGACGTGGTGCTGCGCTGGGCCGACCGAGATGCCCGCCCGTTCGCCGATGGCACCCACATTCCCCGCACCCAGGACCAGTGCCTGTACCCCGACGCGGACACCTCCCAGCCCCCCCTGCCGGCGCGGTTCTGGACCGGCACGCGCTGCATGATCGAGCAGCGCTGGACGTTCTGGCCATGAGACCGTCGCGCGGCTTCACCATCGTCGAGCTGCTCGTCGCCCTGACCATCGGCGCGATCCTGCTCGGCGGCGCCGTCACGCTGTTCATCAACAACCGCGCCAACTACCAGGTCAGCACCGATCTCGCCCGGCTGCAGGAAAACGGCCGCTTCGCGCTCAACCTGATCAGCGAGGACCTGCGCATGGCCGGGCACGCCGGCTGCGTCAACGACCTCAGCCGGATCACCCTCTCCGCCGATCTTCCCGCCGGGGCCGGCGATCTGTGGCAGATGCGGACCGCGCTCGAGGGCGTCGAGGGCAGCGCCGCGAGCCCGGCGTGGAAGCCGAGCGGGCGCTCGGTGACGGTGAGCGAGCTCGGCCTGAGCTCGGACATCGGCAGCGGAGCGCCCGGGCCGACCGGGAGCTACAAGATCCTCGGCGGCACCGACGCGGTGACGATCCGCTACTTCCTCGGTGATCTGAGCGACGCAGGCCCCGACACCGCAAACCCCGACGGGATCCCCGACTGGCGGGTCACCGATGCCACCGCGACCACCCTGACCGTCGACTACGCCAATCCCGAGAGCACCCAGGGGCGGGCGCTCGGCGCCGGGCTGGTCGGTGCGGTGTCGGACTGCGCGGGCGCCGACGTCTTCCTGATCGACTCGGTGAGCGGCCAGATCATCACCGCGAGCAACGACCTGAGCCGCAGCTACGGCTCGGCGACCAACCCCCACTTCGGGCTGCTGCGCGCGGTGCGCTACTACGTCGGGATCAACGGCAGCGGCGAGCCGGCGCTGTTCCGTGCGACCATCGGCGCCGGCCCGAGCGAGGTCGTCGAGGAGCTGTTCGAGGGCGTCGAGAGCATGCAGATCCTCTACGGGGTCGACACCCGCGACAGCAGCGGCGCGCTGCGCCCCGACGGGGTCCCGGACGACTACGTGGATGCCGACAACGTCGGCGACGAGAACGCCTGGAACCACGTGGTCAGCGTGCGCATCGGGCTGCTGCTCCGCACCCAGCCGTTCGGGCAGAGCGGGACCAACCTCGGCGGCCCGGGCGGCTCGATCATGGTCAATGGCACCTCGGTGCCCATCGATCCCGACGACCAGCGCCGCCGCCGGGTGTTCCAGACCACGGTGCTGGTGAGGAACCTGCAATGACGGCCCTCGAGACCCGCCGCCCGGGCGGCTGTGGCATCGCACGCCGGCAGCGCGGTGCGGTGCTGGTGGTGGCGATGATCCTGCTCGTGGTGCTCACCCTGCTCGGGGTCTCGGCGATGACCACCACCCGCCTCGAGGAGCGGATGGCCTCCAACGACCAGGAGATCAACCGCGCCTTCCAGAGCGCCGAGAGCGGCCTCTCGGCCGCCTTCAACAGCGACGAGGCCTGGACCCTGACCGGCTCGCCCGGCGCCGACGTGACCATCCCCGGCGAGGTCAGCGGGCTGAGCGCGCAGTGGTCCTCGAGCTTCATCGGCTGGTCGCCGCCGCCCCCGGGGTCGCTGTTCAGCGCCACCAGCTTCCAGGCCGCGCACTTCGATCTGGCCAGCGTCGGCGGCTCCGGGGACAACCGGATCCAGGCCACGGTGCATGGCGGTGCCTACCAGATCGCCCCCAAGGCCCAGTGAGGACATCCTGGAGCGACCCATCATGAGCATCCGACCCTCCCGGCAGCTTCGCTTCGCCCTGGCCCTCACCCTCGGTCTGGCCACCGGGCTGGCGGCCACCTCGCGGGCCGACGACACCGAGATCTACGTCGGCAACAGCAGCCTGTTCGAGGGCCTGCGCCCCAACGTGCTGTTCATCTTCGACACCTCCGGGAGCATGGCGCTCGACGACGGGCTGGCCGCGAACCGCATGACCCGGCTGCAGAACGCGATGTTCCAGGTCCTCGACCTGATGGACAACGTCAACGTCGGGATCATGCGCTTCTCCGACCCCGGCGGCCCGGTGCTCTTCCCGGTCACCTACATCGACGCCGACGCGAGCGCCATCGACCGCGGCAGCCAGCCCGACGTCAGCGTCTCGATCAGTGACGGCAACGACGACGTCGAGGAGCTGCTGCCGGCGCACACCGTGGCGCTCGACGACCTGTGGCTGGACCTCGGGGAGGTCGGGACCTTCGGCACCAACTTCTCGCGAACCTTCGAGATCACCTCGTCGCTCGACGACTACAGCGGGTTTCTCTTCGGGGGCGGGGAGTTCCCGCTGGCCGGCTTCACCACGCTGCTGCTCGACCCGCGTTTTCGCGACGGCCTGCGCTTCCAGAACGTGACCATTCCGCGCAACGGCGCGGGAGGGAACACCACCACGATCCTCCGCGCCACCCTCCGGTTCGTCAGCTCCCTCAACCAGAGCACCCCGACGACGCTGCGCATCTCCGGCGACGACATCGGCGACTCCCCGCCCTTCCCGACCTTCTTCGGCTCCGGCCCCGACACGGTCACCGGGCGGCTGGCCGCGCGCCGCACCACCGCCCAGGTCGACTGGCAGGTGCACGTGCCCCTGCCCGAGTGGTTCGCCGGCGAGAGCTACTTCAGCGCCGACCTCAAGAGCATCGTCCAGGAAATCATCGATCGGGGCGACTGGAACGAGGGCAATGCGCTCTCGTTCCTGATCGAGCCGCTGAGCGGCTCGCGACGGGCGCAGACCTACGACACCAACCGCAGCTCGCTGACCGCGCCGCGCCTCGACGTCGAGTACCAGGTCTCGGGCGGGGCGAGCGGCAAGCAGATCGTGGCGCTGCGCTTCCGCGACGTGCGCATCCCGCAGGGCGTCGACATCAAGCGGGCCAACATCGAGCTGGTCCCCACCGAGGACACCAGCCGCGAGGTGAAGCTGAGGATCCTTGGCGTGTCGCTCGGCGACGCGCCCGCCTTCGGCACCGCCCCGGGCAGCCGCCCGTCGGATCTGCCGACCACCAGCGAGGTCAAGGACTGGCACCTCAAGTCGAGCGAGCCGTGGACCGCCAACAGCCCGGTGCAGAGCCCGAACATCAAGAAGATCGTCGAGGAGATCGTGGGCCGCAACGACTGGTGCGGCGGCAACGACATGGCCTTCCTGATCGAGATCGATCCGGCCAGCCCGGCCGCCTCGCGAGGGGTGTTCAGCTTCGAGAGCGACCCGGTGCTCGCCGCCAAGCTGCAGGTCGACTTCGACGAGCGTTCGGTCATCGGACGGGCCGGCAAGGGCTGCACGGTGAAGGAGATCCGGCGGGTGGTGGCCGGCGCCAAGGACGATGCCGAGCAGGACATCGATCTCGGCTCGCTGGCCCTGGTCAGCCCGACGCTGGAGTTCTTCGACGACGGCGCGCAGCGGCGCAAGGTCGGGATCCGCTTTCGCAACGTGACCGTTCCCCCGGGCGCCCGCATCCTCTCGGCCGACATCACGCTGACCGCCTCGAGCAACGAGAGTGGCGCGGCCGAGATGCGCATCCAGGGGGAGAGCATCGGCGACTCGCCCGAGTTCGCCACCGGCGAGACCACCGACGTCAGCGGCCGGCTGCGAACCACGAGCTCGGTGACCTGGAATGCCGGCTCGACGCCGGCCCTCGACGCGACCACCGATCCCTCCGGATCCCCGATCGTCACGTCCGGCTGGATCGCCGGGTCGCGCTACACGACCCCGGACCTGTCGGCGATCATCGACGAGATCGTCAACAACCGCAGCCTCGGCTGGGCGTTCGGCAACGCCATGACCTTCCTGTTCGAGGGGACCGGGCTGCGCCGGGCCAAGAGCTTCGACGGGGACGCCGCCTTCGCGCCCAGCCTGCGGGTCAAGTTCCAGGTCAATCTCGGCGATCTGCCCGAGGACCAGGTGGTCTTCACCAGCGTTCGCGAACGCCTCAAGGAGATCGTGCGCGGCCTGTCACCGGGCGGCTACACGCCGATCGTCGACACCCTCTACGAGGCGGCGCGCTACTACCGTGGCGAGCCGGTGCTCTACGGGCTGCGGCGCGGCAGCGGGGCCAGCGGCACCGCGGTGCAGCAGAGCACCCGGGTCAGCCACAGCGCCTCGTACATCAACGGCAAGGTCGAACGCCCGGGAGGCTGCCGCGAGACCAACCTGAGCTCGCTGGCCTGCATCACCGAGGAGATCGTCGCCGACGGCGGCACCCCCACCTACGTCACCCCGATCGACACCGCCTGCCAGTCGAGCTTCATCGTGCTGCTGACCGACGGCATCGCCAACCACAACAACTCGGCCAACCTGATCAAGAGCCTCACCGGCACCAGCGCCTGCCAGACCCGGCTCAGTGACGGCAGCGCGGTGCGCGCCGACGAGGCCTGCGGGCTCGACCTGGTCCGCTTCCTCCAGGAGCAGGACCAGCTCCCGCCGAGCTCGCCGAGCGCGGTGCCCGGCGCCAACAAGATCACCACCTACACCATCGGCTTCAACATCAGCACCCAGTGGCTGCGTGATCTGGCCACCGCCGGAGGCGGGAAGTTCTTCACCGCCGACACCACCGAGAGCCTGGTCAGCGTCTTCCAGCAGATCTTCGCCGAGGTGCTCTCGCAGAACACCTCGTTCGCGGCCCCCTCGCTGTCGGTCAACGCATTCAACAAGCTCTTCCACCGCAACGAGGTCTACTTCTCGCTGTTCAAGCCCAGCGATACCGCGCGCTGGGCCGGCAACGTCAAGAAGTACCGGGTGCGCAGCACCTGCGCCGGGCTGCCGGCCTCGCGCTGCACCGTGGGCGAGGTGATCGACGCCAACGACAACCCGGCGATCAACGTCGACGACCAGCGCATCCGCGACACCGCGCAGAGCTTCTGGACCGAGCCGGGCTCGCCCGACGGCGCCGACACCTTGAAGGGCGGGGCCGGCGCCGAGCTGATCGGCACCGCCACCACCCCGATTCACCCGACCCGGCGGATCTTCACCTGGATCGAGACCCGGGCGCCGGCCAGCGACGCCCTGGTCCGGCCCGATCGGCGCTACGAGATCCGCGACGACAACAGCAACGGGGTGCTCGACGGCCTGGAGAGCGGTCGCACCTTCGAGGAAGGGCTCGACGCGACCAAGGACCTGCTCGGATGGCCCGGGCCGAGCGTGGCGCGCATTCGCCTCCTCGAGCGCGCGGGGCGGCTGTCTTCGGCCGAGGCGTCCCGGCGCATCGCCGATCTGGCCGTCGCCCTGCACGGCCAGATCCAGTGGATCCGCGGCCAGGACGTCGACGACGAGGACGGCGACGGGGACACCGACGAGGACCGCTACTCGTTCACCGATCCGCTGCACAGCAGCCCGATCGCGGTGACCTACGGCGCGACCGACACCAGCGACCCGACGAGCGCCGCCAAGACCCCGATCATCAAGCTCTTCGTCGGCACCAACGACGGCGCGATCCGCATGATCAACGCCAGCAACTACTATGACGATGCCGGATCGCGGGTGCTCGCCGGGGACAGCGGCGGCAAGGAGGAGTGGGCCTTCTACCCGCGCAGCGTGCTGCCCAACCTGGTCGCCGTGCGGCGCAACGCCTCGAGCGCCCACCTCTACGGCATCGACGGCACGCCCACGGTGTGGGTCAACGACGAGAACGGCGACGGGGTCATCGACCCGAGCGTCGATGTCGACGGGGACGGCAGCGGAGAGTTCGTCCACCTCTACGTCGGCATGCGCCGTGGCGGCACCCAGATCTTCGCCTTCGACGTCACCCCGAGCGGCGGCCCGCTCAACAACGCCACCGCCATCGATGCCATCGACCCGGTCTACCTGTGGCGCATCGACGGCGGCAGCACCGAGTACCCGAACCTCTACCAGACCTGGTCGCGCCCGCAGCTCGCGCAGGTGCTGATCGGGGATCCGAGCGACGACACCACCTCGCGGCGCGACGTGCTGATCTTCGCCGGGGGCTACGACGACAGCTATGACGGCACCTTCCCGTCCGGAGGGGGCGGATCGGGCAACGCCGTCTACATCGCCGATGCCAAGACCGGCGAGCGGCTGCTCTCGGTGAGCGCCGACGATCCGGGCAGCGGCGATCGGGTCGTGGTCCCGGGCATGGTCTACCCGATCCCCTCGGACATCGCGCTGATGGACTCCGACGGGGACCGGACCGTCGATCGGCTCTACGTGGGTGACGTCGGAGGCCAGCTCTGGCGCATCGATCTGGCCGCCAAGAGCAGCACCAACTCGCCACGCACCGCGCTGCCCGGGATCAAGGCCACGGTCGGGATGCTGGCCACCGTATCCGACCCCGCGACGCTGGCCGATCACCGCAAGTTCTTCTACCGCCCCGACGTGGTCCAGGTGCGCAGCGACGGCACCACCAGCGCCAGCGACTACGATCTCGTGATCGCGGTGACCGGAGCGCGGCCGAGCCCGCTCAACACCGACGTGCAGGATCGCGCCTACGCGCTTCGCGACCTCACCACCGGGCGGATGGCCGATGCCGACGGCGACGGGCTGGCCGACAGCTATGCCACCATCCAGGGACCGCTCTCCTCGGTGCCGGGGCCGGGCGATCTGTTCGACGTGACCACCATCATCGACCCGACCGCCACGGTCGCCGACGCCACCCGCTTTGCGAGCGCCCGAGGCTGGTACCTCGACTTCCAGGCCGCGGGCGAGAAGGCCCTGGCCGCGCCGATCGTGCTCGCCGGCAAGCTGTTCTTCACCACCTACCTCCCCGAGGACGTGATCTCGACCACCGAGTGCGCGATCGCCGAGGGCAAGGGACAGCTCTACGGGCTCAACGTGCTCACCGGCGGGCCGGCGTTCAACTGGGAGAGCGGGCCCACGGCGCCGACCCGGGTGATCGGCGACCGGACCATGGACCTCGGCGGCGGCATCCCCTCCGGAGCGGTGCCGATCTTCCAGCCCGAGGCGGTGACCCTGCTGATCGGCGGCGGCGGCGGCGCCACGGTGGTCAACCCGGACATCGACCTGCCGCGCGAGCGCACCTACTGGTTCGAGGAGCAGTGAG
>CAZRGU010000022.1:9426-16234 GCA_964599705.1 uncultured Ectothiorhodospiraceae bacterium
AACCCGGACATCGACCTGCCGCGCGAGCGCACCTACTGGTTCGAGGAGCAGTGAGCCGCGGCACGGCGGCGGGTCCGGCGAGCTGCTACGATCCGCGCCGCGTGGCGCGAGCCGCCGAGGGTGATCGATGAGAGCCGCACACAGGGACCAGGGTATGGACAGCCAGCAGCAAGCAGACGCCACACCGATCGGCCAGCAGGGCTTCTCGCTCGTCGAGCTGATGATCGTGGTGGTGATCATCGGCATCCTCGGAGCGATCGCGCTGCCCGCCTACCAGAGCTACGTGCGCGAGTCGAAGCGCGCCGATGCCCATGCGCTGCTCACCGAGGCGGCCGCCCGTGAGGAGCGCTTCTTCTCCAACAGCAGCCCGCCGACCTACACCACCAGCCCGGCGAGCCTGGGGCTCGGCAACCCCGCCTACTCCCCGGACGGCTACTGGCAGCTGACCATCGCGGCCGGCTCGACCGGCGACATCGCCACCAGCTACGCGCTGACGGCCACCGCGGGCGGCAGCCGGGGCCACAGCGACCCGGACTGCACCACGATCTCGCTCGACTCGGCCGGGGTGCAGAGCGCCGCCGACGCCACCGGGAACCCGGCGAGCGACTGCTGGTAGGCCAAGAGGGGCGAGGCGGGGCGAAGACCCGAGCCGGCCTGCCTCGCCGCGCTGGCGGCGCGGAGGCGGTGGGCAGGGCTTTCCTCGTGGACCGGGCCTGATCCCGGGCAGAGCCCGGGCTACGAGGAAAGCCCTGCCCAGCTCATTTTCGACGCCGCCTCGGACTGCTGGTAGGCCACAAGGGGCAAGGCGGGGCGAAGCCCCGAGCCGCGGCGTGGCTCGCCGCGCTGGCGGTGCCGTCCCACGCTCGAGCCCGGGCGCAGGTCGGGCGCCGGCCCGACGTGGGGTTCCGCTCCGGCAGCGAACATCGGGTGCGACCCCACGCTCTTTGGCAGCGAACGTGGGGTGCGGACCCACGCCCTTCCTCGTAGCCCGGGCTCTGCCCGGGATCGAGCCCGCCCGGGCTACGAGGAGGGCCCTGCCCGGTGCCGTTCCACGCTCGAGCCCGGGCAACCTTCATCGAACATAAGCTAAGCCGTTGATTACAAAGGCTGCACAGCGACGCTGATCCCATGCCCGATCCCGGGCAGAGCCCGGGCTACGAGGAGGGCCCTGCCCGGTGCCATCCCACGCTCGAGCCCGGGCGTAGGTCGGGCGCCAGCCCGACGCTCGCGCCCCGCCCCGGCAGTGAACGTCTGCGGCACGCCTGTTCGCTCGCCGAGCGCCCGACCGGCGGTCGCCGAGCCGCAGCGCCCGCGCTGGCTGACCGGCCGGCGCGCTGTTCGCTCGCCGAGCGCGCGGCCCGCGGTCGCCGGGGCTTTCAGCCGAGCAGCTCGCGGGGCAGCGAGAAGGCGACCTGCTCGCGCTTGCCGGCGCGCTCCTCGACCCGCTTCCCGCCCCACTCGCGCAGCCGCCCGATCACCGCCTCGACCAGCACCTCGGGCGCCGAGGCGCCGGCGGTCACCCCGACGGTGTCCGCCCCCTCGAACCACTCGCGGCGGAGCTGCCCGACGTCGTCGACCAGGTAGGCCGGCGGGCCGAGCTTGGCGGCGAGCTCGCGCAGCCGGTTCGAGTTCGAGCTGTTCGGCGAGCCGACCACGATGAACACATCGCAGCGCGGGGCGAGCTGCTTGACCGCGTCCTGGCGGTTCTGGGTGGCGTAGCAGATGTCGTCCTTCTTCGGGCCGGTGACCTGGGGGAAGCGGCGGCGCAGCGCGTCGATCACCGCGGCGGCATCGTCCATCGACAGGGTCGTCTGGGTGATGAAGGCGAGCCGCGCCGGATCGTGCACCTCGAGGCGTGCCGCCCCCTCGGGGTCCTCGACCAGGTACATCCCTCCCCCCGGGCCAGCGCCGGCCTGGTACTGGCCGAGGGTGCCCTCGACCTCGGGGTGGCCGGCATGGCCGATCAGCACGCACTCGCGCCCCTCGCGCTGGTAGCGGGTGACCTCCTTGTGGACCTTGGTGACCAGCGGGCAGGTGGCATCGAAGACCCGCAGCCCCCGGCGCACCGCCTCCTCGCGCACCGAGCGGGCCACGCCGTGGGCGCTGAAGATGACGATCGCCCCGTCGGGGATCTCGTCGAGCTCGTCGACGAACACCGCCCCCTTGCGCGCCAGCCCGTCGACCACGTAGCGGTTGTGGACCACCTCGTGGCGCACGTAGACCGGCGCGCCGAAGCGCTCGAGGGCCCGCTCGACGATGTCGATGGCCCGATCGACCCCGGCGCAGAAGCCGCGCGGATTGGCGAGCAGGATGTTCATCCGGGCGGTGCTCTCCGGTGGCAAGGGTGGCAAAGAGCGGCGCCAGTGCGCCGCGCAAGGCGATCTTAGGCGCCGCTGCCGGGGGGTGTCGAGAAACCCGCCGCTCAGTGCGGTCGCTGCCGCCCGCCCGGCGGCCACAGCCCGTCGACCACGAGGATCACCGCCCCGAGCGTGATCGCGCTGTCGGCGAGGTTGAAGGCCGGCCAGTGCCAGCCGGCGGCGTGCAGGTCGAGGAAGTCGACCACCGCGCCGTCGACCACCCGGTCCCAGAGGTTGCCGAGCGCCCCGCCGAGCACCAGGGCAAGGGCCGCGCCGAGCAGGCGCTCCTCGCGCCCGAGCCGGGCCAGCCAGATCACGATGCCGACCGCGACGACCACGGCGAGCGCGATGAACAGCCAGCGCTGCCAGCCGCCGGCGTCGCTGAGCAGGCTGAAGGCGGCCCCGGGATTGCGCCCGAGGCGCAGGTTGAGAAACGGCAGCACCTCAAGCGGGCGGGCCGGGTCGAGGGCGCTCACCGCCCAGCGCTTGGTGAGCTGGTCGGCGGCCAGCACCGCCGCCGAGAGCCACAGCCAGCGCAGCGCCCCGTGGCCGCCGCCCGCGGCCATGCTCAGGCCCACCGCCGCCGCTCGCCCTCGCCGTCCAGGTTGTCCACGCAGCGCGCGCACAGGGTCGGGTGGGCGGCGATCGAGCCGACCTCGGGGCGCCGGTGCCAGCAGCGCTCGCACTTGCGATGAGGCGAGCGGCTCACCGCGACCCGCAGCCGCTCGCCGGCCACCGCCAGCGGCTCGGACAGGCGCCCGCCCTGCTCGGCGCGGCCCGGGCACGAATCGATCGGATGGACCCGCGCCGCGGCGCTGATCAGCACGAAGCGCAGCTCCTCGCCGAGCGCCCCGAGGAGCGCGGCGAGCCCCGGCGAGGCGTAGAGGTCGACCTCGGCCTCGAGCGTCGAGCCGACCCCGCCGGCCGCGCGCAGCGCCTCGATCTCCTTGTTGACCGCGTCGCGCGCCGCGATCACCCGCTCCCAGCGCGCCAGCGCCTCGTCCTCCTCGCTGAACTCGTCGAGCGCCGGGTACCACTCGGCCAGAAACACCGAGCGGGCCCGCCCCTTGCCGGGCAGGTGCTGCCAGATCTCCTCGGCGGTGAAGCTGAGCACCGGGGCGATCCAGCGCACCAGCGCCTCGGCGATGTGGTAGAGCGCGGTCTGCGCCGAGCGGCGCCCGTGCGAGCCGCCCGCCATCGTGTAGAGGCGGTCCTTGATGACGTCGAGGTAGAAGCCACCCATCTCGACGGTGCTGAAGCGGTGCAGGCGCTGGTAGACGATGTGAAACAGGTTGCCGTCGTAGGCCTCGCGCACGGTGCGCTGCAGGGCCGCGGCGCGGGCCAGCGCCCAGCGGTCGAGGGCCACCATCTCGGCGAAGGCGACACAGTCGCGCGCCGGGTCGAAGTCGGCGAGGTTGCCGAGCAGGAAGCGCGCCGTGTTGCGGGTGCGCCGGTAGCTGTCGGCCATCCGCTTGAGGATCTCGTCCGAGACGCTCATCTCGGCGCTGTAGTCGGTGGCCGCCACCCAGAGGCGCAGGACGTCGGCGCCCAGCGTGTTGATCACCTCCTGGGGCGCGATCACGTTGCCGCGCGACTTGGCCATCTTCATCCCCTCGGCGTCGACCGTGAAGCCGTGGGTGAGCACCCCGCGGTAGGGGGCCTGGCCGTCCATCGCCACGCCGGCCATCAGCGAGGACTGGAACCAGCCGCGGTGCTGATCGGAGCCCTCGAGGTAGAGATCGGCCGGATAGGCGAGCTCGGGGCGGCGGCGCAGCACCGAGAAGTGGGTGGTCCCGGAGTCGAACCACACGTCGAGGGTGTCGGCGACCTTCTCGTAGTCGCCCGCCTCGCTGCCCAGCAGCTCGGCCGGGTCGAGCTCGAACCAGGCGTCGATGCCACGCTCCTCGACCCGGCGGGCGACCTCCTCGATGAGCCGGGCGCTGTCGGGGTGCGGCTCGCCGCTCTCGCGGTGCACGAACAGGGTGATCGGGCTGCCCCAGCTGCGCTGGCGCGAGATGCACCAGTCGGGCCGGTTGGCCACCATCCCGGCGATCCGCGCCTCGCCCCAGGCCGGCTGCCAGTGGACCTTGGCGATCGCCTCGAGGGCCTTGGCGCGCAGCCCCTTGGCATCCATGCTGATGAACCACTGCGGGGTGGCGCGGAAGATGATCGGGGTCTTGTGGCGCCAGCAGTGCGGGTAGCTGTGGCGCAGGGTGTCGCTGGCCACCAGGTTGCCGTGCTCGCGGACCACCTCGATGACCGCCGGGTTGGCCGCGAACACCTCCTGGCCGGCGAAGTGCTCGGTGCCGGCCACGAAGCGCCCGTCGGGCCCGACCGGGTTGTCGATCTCGAGCCCGTAGCGCCGGCCGATGAAGAAGTCCTCCTGGCCGTGCCCGGGGGCGGTGTGCACCGCGCCGGTGCCCTGATCCAGCGTCACGTGCTCGCCGAGGATCACCGGGACCTCGCGCCGGTAGAAGGGGTGGGCGAGGCGCAGTCCCTCGAGGGCCTCGCCGCGGCAGCGCCCGAGCACCCCGTACTCGCTCACCCCGTAGCGCTCCATGCACTCCTCGACCATCTGCGCGGCGAGCACCAGGAGCTCGGCGGGTCCGCGCCCGCAGGCGAGCACCACGTACTCGAAGGCCGGGTGCACGGTCACCGCACGGCTCGCCGGCAGGGTCCACGGCGTGGTCGTCCAGATCACCACCGAGAGCGGCGCCTCGGGCAGCCCCGGGCCCCCCAGGCGCGCCTCGAGGTCGGCGCGATCGAGGACCGGGTAGCGCACGTCGACGGTCGGCGAGGTCCGCTCCTCGTACTCGACCTCGGCCTCGGCGAGCGCCGAGCCGCACTCCGTGCAGTAGTGCACCGGCATGTAGCCGCGCTCGAGCTGACCGGTCTCGTAGATCCGCCCCAGCGCCCGGATGGTGTCGGCCTCGGTGCCGAAGTCCATGGTGAGGTAGGGGTTGGCCCAGTCGCCGATCACCCCGAGGCGCTTGAAGTCGCGGCGCTGGCGCTCGATCTGGGTGGCGGCGTACTCGCGGCAGGCGCGGCGGAACTCGGCCGGCTCGACGTCGACCCCGGCCTTGCCGATGCGCCGCTCGACCATCACCTCGATCGGCAGTCCGTGGCAGTCCCAGCCGGGCACGTAGGGGGCGTCGAAGCCGTTCAGCGAACGCGCCTTGTTGATGGCGTCCTTGAGGATCTTGTTGACCGCGTGGCCGATGTGGATGTCGCCGTTGGCATAGGGCGGCCCGTCGTGGAGCACGAACTTGGGGCGCCCGGCCCGCTCGCGGCGCAGCAGCCCGTAGAGGTCGATCTCGTCCCAGAAGCGGACCAGCTCGGGCTCGCGCCGGGCGAGGTTGGCGCGCATCGGGAATGCGGTGCGCGGCAGGTTGAGCGTGCTCTTGTAGTCGGTCATCTCGGTCCCGTCCGTTCCATGGTTCTCGCCGCCCATCCGGTCCTGGCCGCCACCTTCAGGCCAGCGCCCTGCCCGGCGGCCGCATGCCGAGGGCCGCGCGCGCCGCCTGGCAGTCGCGCTCGAGCTGGCGCTCGAGCTCGGCGAGTGAGGCGAAGCGCCGCTCGGCACGCAGCCGCTCGACCAGGCGCACCTCCATGCGCCGGCCGTAGAGCTCGACGGCGCGGTCGAGCAGGTGCACCTCGAGCAGCGTGCCACCGCCGCCGACCGTCGGTCGGGTGCCGACGTTGGCGACCCCGGGCCACCACTCGCCTCCCGGCGCCACCCGGGCCTCGACGGCGAACACCCCGGAGACCGGGCAGACCAGCCGGCGCACCGGCAGGTTGGCGGTCGGGAAGCCGAGCTGCTGGCCGAGGCGCTGGCCGCGGGCGACCCGCGCGCACATCGTGAACGGGCGCCCGAGCAGCTCGCCGGCGGTGGCCAGGTCGCCGCCGGCCAGGGCCTCGCGGATCCGGGTGCTGCTGATCCGCCCGCCGGCCCGGCGCTGGGTCTCGATGCGCACCACCTCGAAGCCGAGCCGCGCGCCCTCGGCGGCGAGCAGGGCGTGATCGCCGCGCCCGCCGTGCCCGAAGCGGAAGTCGTCGCCGACCACCACCTCGGCGGCGCCCAGCCCGGCGGCGAGGATCTGCTCGGCGAACTCGCGGGCGCTCAAGGCGGCGAGCGCGGCGTCGAAGCGCAGCACCAGCAACCGGTCGAGGCCGCTCGAGGCGAGCGCGACGATCTTCTCGGCCAGGGTGGTCAGGCGCGCCGGCGCGCGCGCGGGCGTGAAGTACTCCGGGGTCAGCGGCTCGAAGGTCACCAGCACCGCGGCCAGCCCGCGCGCCCGCGCCCGCCGGCAGGTCTCGTCGAGCAGCACCCGGTGGCCGCGGTGCACGCCGTCGAAGTTGCCGACCGTGAGCACGCTGCCGCGGTGCGCGGGGCGCAGGTTGTGCCGGCCGCGGATGATCTCCATGCCGTCTCTTGGGGGTCCGGGCAAAGT
>CAZRGU010000022.1:16334-22610 GCA_964599705.1 uncultured Ectothiorhodospiraceae bacterium
GCAACGGCCGGGGCCGAGAGATGGCGGGCGCGCAGCCCGAAGAGCGCCAGCGCCAGCCCGTAGAGCCCTCCCCCGCCGAGCACCAGGGCCGCCAGGCGCAGCGCCCGCTCGGCGCCGCTCGCCGCGCTCCACAGCGCCGGGTCGCCTCGGGCCAGCCACAGGGCGACCCCCATGGCCAGGTTGGCGGCCAGCACCCGCAGCGCCAGCGCCCCCCAGCCCGGCTCCGGGCGGTGCCAGCCCTCGGCGCGCAGCCCGCGGTAGAGCAGCGTGGCGTTGAGCAGCGCCGAGGCCGAGGTGGCGAGCGCCAGCCCGGCATGGGCGAGCGGCACCACCAGGGCCAGGTTGAGGACCACGTTGGCCGCCATCGCCACCACCCCGACCCGCACCGGCGTGCGGGTGTCCTGGCGGGCGAAGTAGCCGGGGGCGAGCACCTTGACGCAGACGAAGGCCGGCAGCCCGAAGGCGTAGGCGAGCAGGCTGCGGGCGGCCATCTCGACGTCGTGCCCGGTGAAGGCGCCGCGCTCGAACAGGGCGCTCAAGATCGGCGCGGCGAGCAGCGCCAGGCCGAGGGCGGCGGCCGGGGCGATCACCAGGATCCAGCGCAGCGCCCAGTCGAGCGTCACCGCGAAGCGCTCGCGCGAGCCGGCGGCGTGCTCGCTCGAGAGGCTGGGCAGGATCACGGTGGCCAGCGCGATCCCGAAGACCCCGAGCGGGAACTCCACCATCCGGTCCGAGTAGTACAGCCAGGAGATGCTGCCGGTGACCAGGAACGAGGCGATCAGGGTGTCGACCAGGAGGTTGATCTGCTGCACCGAGACCCCGAAGAGCGCCGGTCCGATGAGCCGGGCGATGCGCGCCACCCCGGCGTGCGCGCGGCGCAGCCGCGGGCGCACCAGCAGCCCGAGCGCGGCCAGGAACGGGAGCTGGAAGAGGAGCTGGGCGATCCCGGCGACCAGCACCCCCCAGGCGAGCGCCACCACCGGGCGCTCGAGGCCCGGGGCCACCAGCACGGTGGCCCCGATCAGCGCCAGGTTGAGCAGCACCGGGGTGAAGGCCGGCACCGCGAAGCGCCCGTAGGCGTTGAGGATCCCGCCGGCCAGCGCGGTCAGCGAGATGAACAGGATGTAGGGGAAGGTCACCCGGACCATCGACACGGCCAGGTCGTACTTCTCGGCGCTGGCCAGGAAGCCCGGCGCGAAGGCGGCGATCAGCAGCGGCGCGGCGAGGATCCCGAGGGCGGTGACCGCGAGCAGGGTCGCGCCGAGCGCACCGCCGACGTGGGCGGCCAGATCGCGCACCTCGGCGTGGCTGCGCTGCCTGCGGTACTCGGCGAGCACCGGCACGAAGGCCTGCGAGAAGGCGCCCTCGGCGAACAGCCGGCGCAGCAGGTTGGGGATCCGGAAGGCGACGAAGAAGGCGTCGGCGCCGGCCCCGGCGCCGAAGGCCTGGGCGATGACCACGTCGCGCACGAAGCCGAGGATCCGCGACAGCAGGGTGTTGCCGGCCACGGTCGCCGTCGAGCGCAGCAGCCGCCCGCTCACCGCGCCGCCCCGCCCCGCCGCACCTTGAAAACCGGCATCCTGCCCGTCATACTGTGGCGTTCCTTAGCGAAGATTCCCAGCTCGAGGACTCTCAGTGGCCAACTCACCCCAGGCACGCAAGCGCGCCCGTCAGGCCGAGAAGCGCCGGCACCAGAAGATGGGCGAGCGCTCCCGGATCCGCACCCACATCAAGAAGGTCGCGCGCGCGGTCGCGGCCGGCGATCGCGACGCCGCGCTGGCCGCCTACCAGGCCGCCGTCCCGGTGATCGACGCCGGTGCCGGCAAGGGCCTCATCCACCGCAACAAGGCCGCCCGCCACAAGAGTCGGCTCAACGCCCGGATCCGCGCGCTCGGCGCCGGCCAGGGCTAGCAGTCCCCCGGCGGCACCCGCCGCCCGCGGGCCTGCCGCCGCCCGGAGCGGGTGCGCCGCTGCCCGCCGACCCGATCCGGCCCGCATCGCTCACCGCTTCCGGGCCGCGGGGGCCGATCCGTGCGGGCTCGCGAGCGGCGCTCCCTCGAGCGCGCCGGGGTCCCGCGCCGCCGTCGGCCTGAGCGGGCGGCGGCTCAATCGATCAGCACCAGGTTGTCGCGGTGGATGAGCTCGGGCTCGTCCACGTAGCCGAGCCGCTCGGCGATCGCGGTGCTCGGCTGGCCGATGATGCGCCGTGCCTCCTCGGCCCCGTAGTTGACCAGGCCGCGGGCGATCTCGCGGCCCGCGGGGTCCACGCAGGCGACGATCTCGCCGCGCCGGAAGTGCCCCTCGACGGCGCGCACCCCGACCGCGAGCAGGCTGCGCCCGGCCTCGCGCAGCACCCGTGCCGCGCCCTCGTCGACGTGCAGCCGCCCGCGCACGTTGAGCTGCCCGGCCAGCCACTGCTTGCGCGCCGCGAGCGGCGCCCGGTCGGGGGCCAGGCGGGTGCCGAGCGCCTCGCCGGCGAGCAGCCGCTCGAGCACCCCCGGGGTGCGCCCCGAGCAGATGTGGGTGACGCTGCCCGAGCGACCGGCGAGCCGCGCCGCCTTGAGCTTGGTGCGCATCCCGCCGCGACCGTAGGCGCCGCTGCCGCCGGCCATCCGCTCGAGGGCCGGGTCCCCGGCACGGCCCTTGCGGACCAGCTCGGCGCCGGCGTCGGCGCGCGGGTCGGCGGTGTAGAGGCCGTCCTGGTCGGTGAGGATCACCAGCCGCTCGGCCTCGACCAGGTTGGCGACCAGCCCGGCGAGGCGATCGTTGTCGCCGAGCCGGATCTCGGGGGTCGCCACGGTGTCGTTCTCGTTGACCACCGGCACCACGCCGAGCCTGAGCAGGGTGCGCAGGCTGCTGCGGGCGTTGAGGTAGCGGCCGCGGTCGGAGAAGTCCTCGTGGGTGAGCAGCACCTGGGCGGTGTGGGTGCGGTGGCGCTGGAAGCAGGACTCGTAGACCTGGATGAGCCCCATCTGGCCGACCGCGGCGACCGCCTGGAGCTCGTAGAGGGCCTCGGGGCGGGCGCGCAGCCCGAGGCGCACCAGCCCCTCGGCCACCGAGCCCGAGGAGACCAGCACCACCGGCACCCCGGCCTCGCGCAGGCGGGCCATCTGCGCCACCCAGCCCGCGATCGCCTCGCGATCGAGGCCCCGCCCGTCGTTGGTGACCAGCGCGCTGCCGAGCTTGACCACCCAGGGGCTGCGCTCGCGCGCGGGGCGCCGGCCGCTCACCGGCTCGCCTCCCGCCCGCCGGCCTCGGGCGCCTCGCCCCCCTCTGGCGCACCCTCCTTTGGCGCCTCGGCCCCTGGCGCGCCGGCCTCCAGCGCAGCCATGACCGCGCGCATCAGTGCCGCGCAGCCCTCGCCGCTGAGCGCCGAGACCGAGAAGGCCGGCCCCTCCCAGCCGAGCGCGGCGAGCAGCTCGGCGCGGCGCCGCCCGCGCGCCTCGCCCTCCAGGGCGTCGATCTTGTTGAGCACCAGCCAGCGCTCGCGCGCGGCGAGCTCGGGGCTGTAGCGGGCCAGCTCGGCGGCGATCGCGCGCACCTCGGCGGCCGGATCCGAGCCGAGCTCGGCGGCGGCCAGATCGACCACGTGGAGCAGCAGGCGGGTGCGGTCGAGGTGGCGCAGGAAGCGCACCCCGAGCCCGGCGCCCTCGGCGGCCCCCTCGATCAGCCCGGGCACGTCGGCGATGACGAAGCTGCGCTCGGCGTCGACCCGCACCACCCCGAGCTGCGGGTAGAGGGTGGTGAAGGGGTAGTCGGCGACCCTCGGACGGGCCGCCGAGACCGCCCGGATGAGGGTCGACTTGCCGGCGTTGGGCATCCCGAGCAGGCCGACGTCGGCGAGCAGGCGAAGCTCGAGGCGCAGCTCGCGGGCCTCGCCGGGCGCCCCCGGGGTGGTGCGCCGCGGGGCGCGGTTGGTCGAGCTCTTGAAGCGCGCGTTGCCCAGCCCCCGGCGCCCGCCGCGGGCCACCACCAACCGCTCGCCGGGCTCGAGGAGCTCGCCGAGGGGCCCCTCCTCGGCGCAGTCGTAGACCAGGGTGCCGGCCGGCACCGCGATCTCGAGGTCGGCGCCGCGCGCCCCCGTGCAGTCGCTGCCGCGTCCGTTCTCGCCGCGCCCGGCCCGGAAGCAGCGCCGGTAGCGGAAGTCGACCAGGGTGTTGAGCCCGGCATCGGCGACCAGGATCACGTCGCCGCCGTCACCGCCGTCGCCGCCGTCGGGGCCGCCCTTGGGGACGTACTTCTCGCGCCGGAAGCTCAGGCAGCCGTCGCCGCCGCGCCCGGCCTCGACCCGAATCGTGACCTCGTCGACGAACCTCATCGCCGCACCACGCCAGAGACGAAAAACCCCGTCACGGGACGGGGTCGAGGCCCGGGTGCCCTCACGTCCGTGGGGCCCCGCGCCCGATCAGCCCGGCAGGACGCTCACGTAGCGGCGCCGCTTCGGTCCCTTGCGCTCGAAGACCACCCGCCCGTCGGCCTTCGCGAACAGGGTGTGGTCGCGCCCGCAGCCGACGTTCACGCCGGGATGGAAGTGGGTGCCGCGCTGGCGCACGATGATGTTGCCGGCCCGGGCCTGCTGCCCGCCGTAGAGCTTCACCCCGAGTCGCTTGGACTGCGAGTCGCGCCCGTTCTTGCTGCTGCCGCCTGCCTTCTTGTGTGCCATCGCTCAGCCCTCCGCCGCGCCGATGCGCGCGATCCGCAGCTCGGTGTAGTCCTGGCGGTGACCGTTGCGGCGCAGGTAGTTCTTGCGCCGCTTGAACTTGACCACCCGGATCTTCGGCCCGCGCCCGTGGCCCTGGACGGTGGCCGCGACCGTACCGCCCTCGACGTAGGGCGTGCCGACCCGCACCTCGGCGCCCTCGCCGACCATCAGCACCTTGTCGAAGACCACCTCGGCGCCCGGCTCCGCGGCGAGGCGCTCGACCCGCAGGGTGTCGCCCTCGGCGACCCGGTACTGCTTGCCACCCGTGACGATTACCGCATACATTCTGACTGTCCTGAGCTGGAGCCGCTTGCCCTTGGCCGGGCGAAGCGAGCATTTTAAGATCCATCGAGCTTAGCGGCAAGGCATGGAGGCCTTCGGCACAGCTTCGGCGCCCGCGCGCCGCCCCACGAGCGTGACCATTTCCTGAGATCGCTGCCATGCCTGTCGCTCAAGCGCCCACCTCCCCCCCGCCGCGAGCCCCGGCGCTGGCCCGGATCCGCGAGCCGGTGGCCACCGATCTGGCCGCGGTCGACGCCCTGGTCATCGAGCGGCTGGCCTCCGAGGTCGCCCTGGTCAACGAGATCGGGCGCTACATCGTGGCCAGCGGCGGCAAGCGGCTTCGCCCGCTGCTGGTGCTGCTCGCCGCCCGCGCCCTCGGCTACGACGGGCGCCACCACGTGGCGCTGGCCGCGATCGTCGAGTTCATCCACACCGCCACCCTGCTCCACGACGACGTGGTCGACGGCTCGCTGCTGCGCCGCGGGCGCCAGACCGCCAACGCGGTGTGGGGCAACCAGGCCAGCGTCCTGGTCGGCGATTTCCTCTACTCGCGCGCCTTCCAGATGATGGTCCAGATCGCCGACATGCGGGTGATGGAGATCATGGCCGACTGCACCAACGAGATCGCCGAGGGCGAGGTGCTGCAGCTGGTCAACTGCCACGACCCGAACACCAGCGAGGAGCGCTACCTGCAGGTGATCCGCTCCAAGACCGCGCGCCTGTTCGAGGCCGCCGCCCGGGTCGCGGCGGTGATCGCCGGGGCCTCGGTCGAGATCGAGGAGGCGCTGGCCGGCTACGGGCTGCGCCTCGGCACCGCCTACCAGCTCGTCGACGACGTCCTCGACTACGAGGGCGAGACCGAGACCATCGGCAAGAACCTGGGCGACGATCTGGCCGAGGGCAAGCCAACCCTGCCGCTCATCCACGCGATGCGCACCGGTAGCGCGGCCGAGGTCGAGATCGTGCGCCAGGCGATCCGCAAGGGGCGCCGCGAGGACATCGCCCGGGTGCTGGAAATCGTTGAATCGACTGGGGCCATCACGTACACTGCGCGCGCCGCGCAGGCCGAGGCGACGGCCGCCCTCGCCGCCCTGGAGAAGGTCCCGGCTTCTCCGTACCGCGAAGCGCTCGAGGCGCTCGCCGCGTTCTGCGTCGGCCGCACGTACTAGAGCGACGCGCGGCCCTCGGCACCGCGGCCGCACCCCGCCCCGCCAGGGAGCCTGGGCCGGCCGCCTCCACCAGCATCGGGGTGTAGCTCAGCCTGGTAGAGCACTGCCTTCGGGAGGCAGGGG
>CAZRGU010000023.1:0-22333 GCA_964599705.1 uncultured Ectothiorhodospiraceae bacterium
GCGGGCTAGCGCCCGGCCTTCTTCCGGGTGGTCACCTTCTTCTTGCTGGTGATCTTCTTCCTGGCCGCCGTCGGGCTCTTCCCGGCCGCCGCCTTCTTCCTGGTCGCAGTCTTCCTGGCAGCGGTCTTCTTGGTGGTGATCTTCTTCGCCGTCACCTTCTTCCTGGTCACCACCTTCTTCTTGGCAGCCACCTTCTTCTTCGCGGTGGCCTTCTTCCTCGCCGCCGGCTTCTTCTTGGCTACCGCCTTCTTCTTGGTGGCGGTCCTCTTCGCCGCGATCTTCTTCTTGGTCACTGCCTTCTTCTTGGTCACCGCTTTCTTCTTGGCAGCCACCTTCTTCTTCGCGGTGGCCTTCTTCCTCGCCGCCGGCTTCTTCGCGACGACCTTCTTGCCCGCCGTCGCCGCCGCGCGTGTGCCGGTCTTCTTCTTCGCTGCCGTCTTGGCCGTTGCCTTGCTGCGCGTAGCCGCCTTCTTCTGGGTCGATCTCTTCTTCGCCACCGCTCTTGCTGCCATGTCCCGCTTCCCCCGTACGTCAGATGGGTGTGGAGATCGCCGTGCCGACCGGATGCACACGCGCGCCGGTCATTCCCCGAACCTGCAAGCTAAGGCAACTGTAGCCGATTTTGTCATGTGGTCAAGCGCACCGCCCGGTCGCTGCCGGCGCGCACCCGGACATGCTCAGCCCAGCGCGGCAAGGATCCGATCGCGCACCGCCTCGACGCCACCGAGCCCGTCGATTCGCAGATAACGCGGCGCACGCGGATCGCCGCTCGCCTGCCAGTCGCGGTAGAAGCGGACCAGCGGCTCGGTCTGCTGGTGATACACCGCGAGACGCTGGCGCACGGTCTCCTCCTTGTCGTCCTCGCGCTGCACCAGGTCCTCGCCGGTCTCGTCGTCCTTTCCGGCGACCCGCGGCGGATTGAACTCGATGTGATAGGTCCGGCCCGACGGCAGGTGCACGCGCCGCCCGCTCATCCGCCGGATGATCTCGTCGTCGTCGACCGCGATCTCGATCACGTAGTCGATGTCGACCGTGCCGCGCAACGCCTCGGCCTGCGGTATCGTGCGCGGAAATCCGTCGAACAGAAATCCACCGGCGCAGTCCGGCTGGGCGATGCGCTCCTTGACCAGCGCGATGATGATCTCGTCGGAGACCAGCTCGCCGGCCTCCATGATCGCGCGTGCCTGGCGTCCCAGCTCGGAGCCGGACTTGACCGCGGCCCGCAGCATGTCGCCGGTCGAGATCTGCGGAATCGCGAAGTGCTCGGTGAGGAACCTGGCCTGCGTGCCCTTGCCCGCTCCCGGACCACCCAGCAGGATCAACCGCATGGCTCACCTCCCCCGTGCCAGCTCCTCGGCTCACCGCCATTATGCCCGCACCCTCTTGCCTCGGCTACCAGCAGGCGCGATGCTAAGGCATGGGCCGCCGTGGCGAGGGGCGGCGGGCCGGGATCCGTTGCTCCGCAGCAGCCGAGCGCGCACCGCGCACACGCCCCGCCGGAAGCGCCCGCCGGTGCGTGAAGCAGGGGTGTCGAGACCCCGCGCCGCCGCGGTGCATCGCTCGGCGCCCGCCGCCGGGTGAGCGATGCGGGCTTGCCCGCGTCGCCTGATGGGTGATCGAGAGCGAGGCGATGAAGCTGCACCGGGAAGGCGCCGGACAGGCGCATCGGATCACGGCCTACGGAGCGGACTACGTGGTGATCGGGGAGCGCCGCCACCGGGCGAGCCTGATCGTCTCGGCCGAGCGGATCATCGACGACTGGGCGCCGCGCGCGGTCACCGATCTGGACCGGGCCAGCCTCGAGCCGATCCTCGCCCTCGAGCCCGAGGTCGTTCTGCTCGGTACCGGAAACCGCCAGCGCTTCCCCGATCCGGCGCGCCTCGCCTGCCTCGCCGAGCGGCGGATCGGCACCGAGGTCATGGACTCGGCGGCCGCCTGTCGCACCTTCAACATCCTGCTCGCCGAGGGGCGGCGGGTGGTCATGGCCCTGCTGCGCGGCGAGTGACGCGGCCGGGCGCAGCCGAGCGCCCGGCTACTCGAGGACGTTGTCCATCGAGAAGCCGTCGCGCTCCATGATCCGGCGCAGCCGGCGCAGCGCCTCGATCTGGATCTGGCGGACCCGCTCGCGGGTCACGCCGAGCTCGTTGCCGACCTCCTCGAGGGTCGCCGCCTCGTGACCGCGCAGGCCGAAGCGCCGCTCGACCACGGCGCGCTGCTTGTCGCTGAGCTTGTCGAGCCAGTAGTCGATGCTGGCCCGCACGTCGCTGTCGTGGAGCAGATCCGACGGATCGACGTTCTGCTCGTCGGGGATGGTGTCGAGCAGCGACTTGTCGGTGTCGTGCGCGCGGGCGACGTCGACCGAGGCGACCCGCTCGTTGAGCCCGAGCATGTGCTCGACCTCCTCGATCGGCTTGTCGAGCATCTCCGCGACGTCCTCGGGGCTCGGCTCGCGATCGAGCGACTGTGCCAGGCGGCGCGCGGCACGCAGGTAGACGTTGATCTCCTTGACCACGTGGATCGGCAGGCGGATCGTTCGGGTCTGGTTCATCAGCGCCCGCTCGATGGTCTGGCGAATCCACCAGGTGGCGTAGGTCGAGAACCGGAAGCCGCGCTCGGGGTCGAACTTCTCGACCGCGCGAATCAGCCCCAGATTGCCCTCCTCGATGAGATCGAGGAGGGCCAGCCCGCGGTTCATGTAGCGGCGCGCGATCTTGACCACCAGGCGCAGGTTGCTCTCGATCATCCGGCAACGGGCCTGCTCGTCACCGCGCTGCGCCAGCCGCGCGTAGTGCACCTCCTCGGCGGCGCTGAGCAGCGGAGAGAACCCGATCTCCCCCAGGTAGAGGCGGGTGGCATCCATCTCGCGATCGGGAAACTCCGCTGCTCCCTCGGCGCTCGCCGTGGGGGTCCGCTCGGCGGGCTCGAGCCGATCGGAGGACTCGCCGGACAGTGGCGGAATGACGCCGCCGGCGAGCTCGGGCTGCTCCAGATCGGTGAGTTCCCGCTCCTCGGCGCTCCGGTCTTGAGGGTTCGCCATGCGCGCCTCGCCAGCGATCGTCAGCGCGGAAGATAACGGAGGGGATCGACGGGTTTTCCGTCGCGCCGGATCTCGAAATGGAGCTTGGTCCGATCGGTGCCGCTGCGCCCCATGGTCGCGATACGCTGGCCGGCCTTCACCGTATCGCCTTCCCTGACCAGAACCTTATCGTTATGTGCATAGGCGCTCAGGAAACGCTCGTCATGCTTGACGATGATAAGCTTGCCGTAGCCGATCAGTCCACTCCCTCGGTAGACGACCTTGCCGGCGGCCGCGGCGCGCACCGGCGAGCCGGTGCGACCGGCGATGTCGATGCCCTTGCGCCCGCCCCGCCCGAACCCCCCGATCACACGACCCTTGGCGGGCCACTGCCAGCGCAGCGGCCCGCGTCTCGGCGGGGCCGGTCGCGCCGCGCGCGGGAGCGGCGCGCGCGCAGCGGCCGGGGGCGCCGTGGCACCCGGCGACGGGCGCGGCTCGGCGGGTGCCGCCGGGCCTCGTCGATCGCCGCCCGCCCCGGCCCGGCGCTTCGCCGCCTGACCCGCGGGGCTCCCGCTCGAGCGCGGCGCCGCGCGCGCGGGCGCGGCGGGCCTGTCCCCGGGCCCTGCGCCGGGCGGCATGCGGCGCGGCTCGCCTCGCTCGGGAACGTCGACCCGCAGCACCTGGCCCGGACGGATCAGATAGGGCTCGAGCAGGCCGTTCCAGCTCGCCAGGCGCCGGTAGTCAACCCCGTAGCGCCAGGCAATCGCGTACAGCGTCTCACCGGAACGCACCACGTGGCGGGTCGCGCGGGCAGCGGCCGGTGCGGCCGCGGCCCGCGCCGCCGGATCGCTGACCGGGGCCGGCACCCGCGCCACCCCCCCGCAACCGCCCAGCGCGGCGGCGAGCAGCACCAGGCCGAGCCACCCGCGCACCGCCCGGGGCTCGCCCATCCCGTCAGCGGCCGGTGGAAAGGCGGGGGGGCGGTGGGCAAGCGGCCGGCCGGGGCCGCGCGGCGGCGGGTCCAGCCGGGCGGGGAGAACGGGGCTGGCCGGCGGACGAGGACGAGCCGATCCGCCGGCCGTGATCCGCCGTTGCGCGAGCGCTGAGCCGCTGGCGTACACGCTCCGAGTCCGACAACCTCCTAGCCCAGCCCCTCGAGCATCGGCACGAAGCTGACCCGCTCGAGGATCTGCTCCTCGAAGCGATCGCCGCAACGCACCACCCGCAGCAGGCGCTGATCGCCGGCCGGCCCGACCGGAATGATCAGACGCCCGCCCTCGCCGAGCTGCGCGCACAGCGCCTCGGGGACGCGAAGCGGAGCGGCCGCGACCAGGATGCCGTCGAACGGCGCCTCCTCCGGCCAGCCCTGGAAGCCGTCACCGTGGCGCACCCGGACGTTGAGCACCCGCAGCGCATGGAGGTTCTCGCGGGCCCGAAACACCATCTCGCGAAGCCGCTCGACGCTGTAGACGCGCTCGCAGAGACGGGCCAGCACCGCGCTCTGGTAGCCGCAGCCGGCGCCGATCTCGAGCACCCTCCGGGTCGCGCCGCCGCTGATCAACGCCTCGCTCATTCGCGCCACGATGTAGGGCTGGGAGATGGTCTGGCCGCAGCCGATCGGCAGCGCGGTGTCCTCGTAGGCGCGGCTGGCCAGCGCCTCGTCGACGAAGATGTGCCGGGGCACCGCGCGAATCGCCTCGAGCACCTCGGGCGAGCGGATCCCCTCCTCGGCCAGGCGCCGCACCAGCCGCTCCCGGGTGCGCTCCGAGGTCATTCCGATGCCGCGCAGCCGGCGGCGCATTACAGCTCGATCCCGGCCGCCCAGCGGGCGGTCTCGGCGAGCGCCGCGTGGCGGGTGAAGTCGACGTGCAGCGGGGTCACCGAGACCCGCCCGTTGCGCACCGCGTGGAAGTCGGTGCCCTCCCCGGCGTCCTCCTCCGGGCCCGGGGCCCCGACCCAGTAGACCAGCTCGCCGCGCGGGTCGCGGGCGCGCACCACCGCCTCGGCCCGGTGGCGGTGGCCCAGGCGGGTCACCTCGATGCCGCCGATCTCCTCCCAGGGCAGGTCGGGGACATTGACATTGAGGATCGTCGCGCGCGGCAGCGCCAGCGCACGCAGGTGCTCGAGCACCTGCCGGGCAATCCGCGCCGCGCTCTCGTAGTGCTCCCCTCCGGGGCCGGCGAGCGAGACCGCGATCGCCGGCAGCCCGAGGTGGCGCCCCTCCATGGCCGCGGCCACCGTCCCCGAGTAGAGCACGTCGTCGCCGAGGTTGGCCCCGGCGTTGATTCCCGAGACCACCAGATCGGGCTCGCGCTCGAGCAGCCCGGTGATGGCCAGGTGCACGCAGTCGGTGGGGGTCCCACTGACATAGTGGAAGCCGTTGGGCGCGGTGCGCACCCGCACCGGAACGTCGATGGTCAGCGAGTTGCTCGCCCCGCTGCGATCGCGGTCGGGGGCCACCACCGTCACCTCGGCGGCCTCGGCGAGCGCCGCGGCCAGACAGCGCAGCCCCGGCGCCCGGTAGCCGTCGTCGTTGCTGAGCAGGATGTGCATCCGTCTCACTGTAGCGGGAAGGCGATCAGGTGATCGACGGTGGCCCGCACCCGCACCCGCTCGCCGGGGTGGTGGTCGCGGTGGCTGGGAAACAGCGAGAGCAGCTCGGCGCCGGTGGTCAGGCGCAGCGTGTAGAGGGTCCAGGCGCCCTGGAAGGCGCGCGCGGTGACCGTGGCCTCGATGCCACCCTCGGGGTCGGGCTGGATGTCGTCCGGGCGCAGCAGCACCTCGACCTCGCTGCCGATCGGCCACGGGTAGGCGCGGTTGCCCTCGATCAGGCCGATCTCGGTGGACACCGCATCGGGGCGCTCGAGACGCCCGCGCAGGAACACCCCCTTGCCGATGAAGTCGGCAATGAAGCGATCGGCCGGCTCGTGGTAGAGGTCGTAGGCGCTCGCCCACTGCAGCAGGCGCCCATCGCGCATCACCCCGATCTGGGCGGCCAGCGCGAAGGCCTCGCCCTGATCGTGGGTGACCAGCAACGTGGTGATGCCGCGCGCGCGCAGGATCGCCTGGACCTCGCGGCCGAGGTGCTCGCGCAGCTCGGTGTCGAGGCTCGAGAACGGCTCGTCGAGCAGCACCAGGCGCGGCTCCGGGGCCAGTGCCCGGGCCAGCGCGACACGCTGCTGCTGGCCGCCGGACAGCTCGTGCACGTAGCGCCCGCCGAGCCCCTCCATCCCGACCAGGGCGAGCATCTCCTCGACCACCGCGCGGACCCGCGCGGCCGGCTGCCCGCGCAGCCCGAAGGCCACGTTGCCGGCCACCGTGAGGTGCGGAAACAGGGTGTTGTCCTGGAACACCATCCCCACCTTGCGCCGCTCGGGCGGCACCATGAACCCGGGCTCGGCGACCACCGTCGAGGCCACGGCGATCCGCCCGGCAAGCACGGGCTCGAGCCCGGCCACCGCCCGCAGCAGGGTGGTCTTGCCACAGCCGCTCGGCCCGAGCAGGCAGGCGAAGCCGCCCTCGGGTACCCGCAGCGAGCAGTCGTGGATCACCGCGCGGCCGTCGTACCCGGCGGCCAGCCCGCTGATCTCGAGCGCCCCGCCACCGGCGCCAGGGACCAGCTCAGGCACGCCGGCCGGTACGCCCGGATCGGTGGGCGATGCGAGCCGCCGCGGGGCACCCCACACCGGCGATCATCCGAGCAGCAGGAACTCGAGCAGCGCCTTGTGGGCATGGAGGCGGTTCTCGGCCTCGTCCCAGACCACGCTGCGCGGCCCGTCGATGACCGCGGCGCTGACCTCCTCGCCACGATGGGCCGGCAGGCAGTGCATGAACAGCGCATCGCGATCGGCGAGCCCCATCAGCGCCTCGTCGACCTGGAAGCCCGCGAACGCCTGGCGCCGGCGCTCGTTCTCCCCCTCCTGCCCCATGCTCGCCCAGACGTCGGTGACCACCAGATCGGCGCCGCGCACCGCCGCGCGCGGGTCATCGCCGACCTCCACCCGCGCGCCGCTGCGCGCGATCACCTCCGGGCTCGGCTGGTAGCCGGCCGGGCATGCCACCCGCAGCTCGAAGCCGAGCCGTGCCGCCGCGTTGACGTAGGAGTGGCACATGTTGTTGCCGTCACCGACCCAGGCCACCCGGCGCCCCTCGAGCGGACCGCGGCACTCGGCGTAGGTCTGGATGTCGGCCAGGACCTGGGTCGGATGAAAGTCATCGCTGAGCCCGTTGATCACCGGCACGCTCGAATGGGCGGCGAAGCGCTCCAGGCGCTCGTGGTCGAAGGTGCGGATCATGACCACGTCGACCATCCGCGAGAGCACCCGGGCGGTGTCCTCGATCGGCTCGCCGCGGCCGAGCTGGGTGTCGCGCGGCGACAGAAAGATGGCGTGCCCGCCGAGCTGCACCATCCCGGCCTCGAACGCCACCCGGGTGCGGGTCGAGGACTTCTCGAAGACCATCGCCAGCACCCGGCCCGAGAGGGTGCGGGTCTCGACCCCCTCGCGGCGCAGCCGGCGCAGCTCGCTCGCGCGGGTCACGATCCGCTCGATCTCGGCACGCGACAGGTCGAGCAGGCTCAACAGGTGTCGCGGTCTCATGAGTCACACCCCGTGTGCCAGTCCCGCACCAGGCGGGAGACGGTCGCGGCGACCGCATCGAGCTGCTCGTCGCTCGCCACCAGCGGCGGCAGCAGACGAATCACCCGCTCGGCGGTCACGTTGATCAGCAGCCCCGCGGCGAGCGCGCGCTCGACCAGCTCGGCGCACGGGCGCTCGAGCTCGATGCCGATCATCAGGCCGAGGCCGCGCACCTCGCGCACGCAGTTCAGGCCCGCGAGCCCGCGCTCCAGGGCGGCGCGCAGCCGCGCCCCGCCCTGCGCGGCGCGCGCCACCAGGGCGTCGCGCTCGATGATCTCGAGCACCTTGAGGGCCACCGCGCAGGCCAGGGGATTGCCGCCGAAGGTCGAGCCATGCATCCCCGGGCGCAGCACCGAGGCCGCCTCGCCAGTGGCCAGGCAGGCGCCGATCGGCACGCCGTTGCCGAGCGCCTTGGCGAGGGTCAGCACGTCGGGACGGACACCCTCGTGCTGATACGCGAACCAGCGCCCGGTGCGGCCGATGCCGGTCTGCACCTCGTCGAGCATCAGCAGCAGGCCGCCGGCATCGCACAGCTCGCGCAGCCGGCGCAGGTAGCCGCTCGGCGGCACCCGCACCCCGCCCTCGCCGAGAATCGGCTCGACCAGCACCGCGACCACCCCCGGCCGGCTCTCGGCGACCGCCGCGACCGCCTCGGCATCGCCGTAGGGCACCCGCACAAAGCCCTGGACCAGAGGCTCGAAGCCGGCGTGTACCTTGCGGCTGCCGGTGGCGCTGAGCGTGGCCAGGGTGCGCCCGTGGAAGCTCGCCTCGGTCACCACCACCTCGGGCCGCTCGATGCCGCGCGCGTGGCCGGCCGCCCGCGCGATCTTGAGCGCCGCCTCGTTGGCCTCGGCACCGGAGTTGCAAAAGAACGCCCCGTCCATGCCGGCGAGCGCGCAGAGGCGCTCGGCGAGCCGCTCCTGCTCGCCGATCCGATAGAGGTTCGAGGTGTGCAGCAGCCGTCCGCCCTGCTCGGCGAGCAGCGCCGCGATTTCGCGGTGGGCGTGGCCGAGGGCGCACACCGCGATGCCGGACAGCGCGTCGAGATAGCGCCGGCCCTGGGCGTCCCACAGCCAGACACCCTCGCCACGCTCGAAGCGCACCGGCAGGCGCGCATAGGTGCTCAGCAGTCTCTCGCTCACGCCACCCCCGACAACGAAATCGGGCGGCTGCCCGCCGCCCGTGCCGCGCTCGCTGAATGGTGAAGTGTAACCAGCGCCGGCCCGCGGCGTCACTCCAGCTCGCGCCACAGGCAGCGCCCGCCGCTCTCGCGCTCGAGGCTGTCCAGGTAGCGGCGATGAGCGGCCAGCTCGGCCTCGCTGGGGCGAATCACGCGCAGCGCCCCGGCCGGGCGCGGCGGGCGTGGCCGCTCCCGGCCGGCATCCGAGGCCGCCCACGCCGCCTCCAGCTCGAGGCTGGTCTGCCCGCCGGTCATCGCCAGGTAGACCTCGGCGAGCAGCTCGGCGTCGAGCAGCGCGCCGTGGAGCTCGCGGCGCGAGTCGTCCACCCCGTAGCGCCGGCACAGGGCCTCGAGGCTGTTGCGCTGGCCGGGGTGGCGCTCGCGGGCCAGCGCCAGGGTGTCGGTGATCCGGCAGTGGTCCTCGAGCCGTCCGCGCGCCGGGTGCAGCCGCGCGAGCTCCCAGTCGATGAAGCCGACGTCGAACGGCGCGTTGTGGATCAGCACCTCGGCACCGCGCAGAAACTCCAGCAGCGGGTCGACGATCTCGGCGAAGCTCGGCTTGTCGGCGAGAAACTCGGCGTCGATCCCGTGGACCTCGAGCGCTCCGGCCTCGATCTCGCGGTCGGGGCGCAGGTAGCGATGAAAGCGGCTGGCCGTGATGCGCCGGTCGAGCAGCTCGACGCAGCCGATCTCGATGATCCGATGCCCCTCGGCCGGATCCAGCCCGGTGGTCTCGGTGTCGAGCACGACCTGGCGCAGCATCATGGCCCTTCCTCCCCTCGGGCAGCGGCGGTGGCCTGCGCGCAGCGCCCGGCGCCGCCGGTCGTCTCCAGCGCATCGATCGCCGCGCGCGCCAGGGCGTCGGCGCGCTCGTTGCCGGGCACCCCGCTGTGCCCGCGAACCCAGTGCCATTCGACCTGGTGGCGCGCCGCGGCCGCCTCGAGGCGCTGCCAGAGCTCGCGGTTCTTCACCGCCCCGCCCGCCGCCGTGCGCCAGCCCCGCCGGCGCCACTGCGCGAGCCAGCGCTCGATGCCGTTGCGCAGGTAGCTCGAGTCGGTGTAGAGGCGCACCCGGCACGGCCTGCGCAGCGCCTCGAGGGCCTGGATCGCGGCCATCAGCTCCATCCGGTTGTTGGTGGTATGGGGCTCGGCGCCGCTCAGGGTCCGCTCGTGCCGGCCCCAGCTCAGCACCGCCCCCCAGCCTCCCGGGCCGGGATTCCCGCGGCAGGCGCCGTCGGTGTAGATCACCACCGGCTCACTCACCGCTGCACGCCGCGGCGCCTCCGGCCAGACCGACGGCCGCCGCCCGCGGCTTGGGCCGCCAGCGCACGCGCAGCGGGGTCAGGGTGATGACCCGCTTGCGGGCGAGCACCACGTAGGTGCCGGCGAGCAGCGCGCCGTCGAGCCCGGCATCGAGTCGGGCCGCGAGCCGCGCCAGCCGGGCGCTGCGCAGCGGCGGGCCGCGATGGGCCCCGTAGACGGCCACCACCGTGAAGCCGAGCACGTCGAGCCAGTCGCGCAGCCGCGCCAGGCCGAGAAAGTGGCCGCACCACGGCGGCGCGTGGTGCGGCCAGGCCGCGAGCCGGGCGAGCCCCAGCAGGCTCAGCGGGTTGAACCCGCAGATCAGCAGGTGACCCTCCGGGACCAGGACCCGGAAGGCCTCGCGCAGGGCATCGGCCGGGTGCGGCTCGAACTCGAGCACGTGGGCAAGCAGCGCGACATCGACGCTGTCCGAGTCGAGCGGCAGCGCCCGGGCCCGGGCCCGGACCCGGGCCCGGGCGGCGCCGAGGTCGTCGCCGAGATCGACCAGGGTGGTGCAGGGGGCCCGCGAGCTGCCGAGCAGGTCCTCCCCGCCGAGTGCCCCGATCTGCACGGCGTGGCGGCCGAACAGGCGCCCGAGCAGCCGCCGCGCCCGCGCTGCCTCGGCCTGCGCCACGTAGCAGCCCGGTGGCCGCGCGAACCACGCCTGCAGCCCGCGCCGCAGCTCCGGATCACGCTCTTCGTGCGGCTCGCTCATGGGACAACTTTACCCGCCCGCTCCCGCCACGTCAGCCGCACGCGCTTGACCCCGCCCGGCCCGCTCCCTAGCATTGCCGCGGCCTGCTGCGGCCGATCGGCGCGAGCGCATGGCGATACTCCGGGAAACGACCGGCGGGGAGGGGAAGATCTGGGTCCGCTTGGCCGCGAGGGTGACCGCGCGCGGCGCGGGGCTGGTCGCGCTCGCCCTGCTCAGCGCCTGTGTGCCCCAGCAGCAGGTACGCCAGGGGGCCGGCGCGCCCGGCGCCCGCGAGGCGGCGCTCGCGGCCATCGAGCTCGAGCCCGGAACGCCCCCCCCACTCAAGGTGCACCCGCTGCCGCGGGCCAGGAAGCCGGTCAAGGCCACCGGCCAGCGAGCGCGGCGCGTGGCGGCCAGCCCCGCTCCCCCCGCACCCCGTTACCGCGACGTCTGGGCACGGGTGCGCGCCGGCCTGCGCCTGCCGCGCGACCACCGCGCCCGCATCGAGCGCGAGCTGGCCTGGTACCGGCGCAACCAGGAATACCTCGACCGCATGGCCGAGCGCGCGCGCCTCTACCTGCCCTACATCGCCCGCGAGGTCGAGCGGCGCGGGATGCCCCTCGAGCTGGCCCTGCTGCCGGTCGTCGAGAGCGCCTTCCAGCCCTACGCCTACTCGCGCGCCGGGGCCTCCGGGATCTGGCAGTTCATCCAGTCGACCGGGAAGCGCTACCGGCTTCGCCAGAGCTGGTGGTACGACGCGCGCCGTGACCTCATCGAGTCGACCCGCGCGGCCCTCGACTACCTCGACAAGCTGCGCGGCGACTTCGGCGGTGACTGGCTGCTGGCGATCGCCGCATACAACACCGGGGAGGGCAACATCGAGCGTGCCCTGGCCCGCAACCGCCGCGCCGGCCGCCGGCTCGACTTCTGGTCGCTGCGCCTGCCGCGTGAGACCCGCGCCTACGTACCGCGCCTGCTCGCGGTCGCCGAGATCGTCGCCGACCCCGCGGCCCACGGCCTGCGGCTCGCCGCGATCCCGGATCGAATCCCCTTCGAGGTGGTGGCGACCGGCGGGCAGATCGACCTGGCGCTCGCCGCGCGCAGCGCCGGAGTCTCGCTCGATACCCTCTATCGCCTCAATCCCGGCTTCCACCGTTTCGCCACCGACCCGGCCGGACCGCACCGGCTGCTGGTACCGCGCGAGGCGGCGCCGCGCCTGCGCCGCGCGCTGGCCTCCATCGCGACCGATGCACGGATCGCCTGGAAGCGGCACACCGTGACCCGCGGCGAGAGCCTCGCCACCATCGCTCGCCGCTACCGGATCGGGGTCGAGGCGCTGCGCTCGACCAACCGGCTGGCGAGCGATCGCCTGCGGGCCGGCACCACGCTGCGGGTCCCGACCGCGATGGCGCGCGGCGACCTGGCGCTGAGCGCCGAGCTGCGCCTCGCGCTGGCGCGCAGCGCGCAGCGCTCGGCACCCTCGCAGACCTACGTGGTGCGCCGCGGCGACAGCCTGTGGCGGATCGCACGGCGCCACCGGATGACGGTGGCCCGCCTGGCCGCCCTCAACGGGATCAGTGCCCGCGCCGTGCTGCGCCCCGGCCAGCGCCTGCGGGTGCGCGCCACGCCGCGCTCGCCGGCCCCGGCGCTCGAGCGCGGCGCCACCACGGTCTACGTGGTGCGCCGCGGCGACAACCTCTCGACCATCGCTCGCCGCCACGGGGTCAGCGTCGCCCGGCTGGCGAGCTGGAACGCCATCGACCGCGCCGACCTGCTGCGCCCCGGGCAACGGCTGGTGCTCAAGCCGGGGGCTGCGACGCGCCCGGCCCGCGGCGCAAAGACCATGCACCGGGTCCGCTACACGGTGCGCCGCGGCGACTCGCTGTGGTTCATCTCGCGGCGCTTCAAGGTCAGCGTCGCCTCGCTGCGGCGCTGGAACGATCTCGGCGGCGAGCAGCCGATCCACCCGGGGCAGACCCTCGAGCTGTGGCTGCCTGCCAGCGCCGGCCTGACCGAGGGCTAAGCGCGGCACCCGGAGATGCGCATCGAGCGCCTGCTGGTCGCCGCCCCGCTGGCGCTGATCGCGGCGCTCGTGCAGTCGGCCGCCTGGGTGCCCACCTACCAGGAGCAGGCGACCGGCAACCCGCGGCGCCTCACCCAGCTCGTCGAGGCATCGATCGGCGACGCCAAGATCCTCAACCCGCTGCTCAATGCCGACGTGTCGAGCAGCCGGATCACCGGGCTGGTGTTCGACGGGCTGCTCGACCTGGACGAGGATCTGCGCCTGCGCGGGCGCCTGGCGCGGAGCTGGCGCATCCACGAGCGTGCCTACCTCGCGGTCGACCCGGGTGCCACCCTGGCCGACGGTACGCCGGCAGGCGGCGCGGCGCTGGTCGCCCTGCTCGAGGCCGAACGCGATCGCCCCGGCGGGATCCTCGCCGGGCTGGCCGGCGCGATCGAGGCGCTGCCGGCGACCGAGCGCGAGGTCAGCGAGACACGCCTCGATGGCGACGGCCGGCTGCGCACCCTGCGGGTACGGGTGCGCCTGCCGCCACGGGTGCGGATCGCGCTGCGCCGGGTCGACCCCGGGCTGCTCGAGCGGCTGCGCCCGCTGCTCGGCCCGCGCTACGGGGCCGCTCTCGCCGGGCCCGGGCGCTTCACGGTGCTCGAGGGCGGGCCGCTCGGCGCGGCCGAGCGCCGCCGGCTGCTCCCGGTCATCGAGCACAATCCGGTGATCGACTTCGAGCTGCGCCGCGGGGTGCGCTTCCACGACGGCGAGCCGTTCGACGCCGAGGACGTGCGTTTCACCTACCAGGCGGTCATCGATCCGCGCAACCTCTCGCCGCGGGCCTCGGACTTCGAGCCGATCCGCTCGCTCGAGGTCCTCGACCGCTACCGGGTTCGGGTCACCTACAAGCGGCTGTTCTCGCCGGCCATCAATGCCTGGACGATCGGCATCCTCCCCGAGCACCTGCTCAACCGCGCCGCCCTCGAGCGTGAGATGGACGAGCGCGGTCTCGGCGCCGCGGCCCGGGAGCGCTTCGGGCTGCGCGACAGCCGCTTCAACCGCCAGCCGATCGGGACCGGGGCGTTCCGTTTCGTCGCGTGGCAGAGCGACGAGCTGATCCACCTGCGGCGCAACCCCGACTACTGGGACGGGCCGCCGCGCTATCGCGACTACTACTTCCGGGTGATCCCCGACCCGCTCACCCAGGAGGTCGAGTTTCGCACCGGGGCGCTCGACAGCTACGCACCCCAGCCCCACCAGGTCGAGCGCTACCGCGCCGACCCCCGCTACCAGGCCTTCTCCACCCTCTCGAGCGGCTACACCTACATCGGCTACAACGCCCGCCGCCCGCCGCTCGACGACCCGCGGGTGCGCCGGGCGCTGGGCATGGCGATCGACGTCGACTCGCTGATCGCCCACCTCCTCTACCGCCAGGGTGAGCGCATCACCGGGCCCTATCCGCGCAACACCGAGTGGTACGATCCCGCGGTAGCCCCGCTGCCCTACGATCCGGCCGGCGCGCAGCGCATCCTCGAGCAGCTCGGCTGGCGGCGCAATGGCGCCGGCTGGCTCGAGAAGGGTGGCCGGATCTTCGAGCTCAACCTGATCACCAACAACGGCAACCCGCTGCGCAAGGCGATCCTCACCATCGCCCAGGACGCCTGGCGCCGCATCGGGGTCAAGGCCAACACCCAGCTCTTCGAGTGGGCGGTGTTCCTCGAGGACTTCATCAACCCGGCGCGCTTCGATGCGGTCATCCTCGGCTGGAGCATGGGCGCCGACCCGGATCTATTCCAGCTCTGGCACTCCAGCCAGACCGGGCGCAACCGGCTCAACTTCGTCGGCTACCGCAGCGCCGAGGCCGACCGGCTGATCGAGCGGATCCGCATCGAGTACGACCGCGACCGCCAGCGCGAGCTGGCCCGCCGTCTGCACCGGCGGATCGCGGCCGATCAGCCCTACACCTTCCTCTACGCGCCGCGCTCGACCCGGGTGCTCGATCGCAAGATCGTCATGGTCGCACCCGGCGGCGGCTACGTCCCGGTGCGCGCCGCGCGCAGCGGCGATCTGTTCTACTTCATGAATCGCTGGATCAAGCTCGCCCGAGCGCCGCGCTTCGCGCCACGCTGAACCATGGGCCCCTACCTGCTGCGCGCGCTGCTGCAACGCCTGCTGCTGCTGGTGGTGGTCTCGTTCCTCGCCCATGCGGTGGTCAACCTGGCCCCCGGCGCACCGAGCGAGGTCGATCCATCCAATCCACGCCTCAAGCCCGAGGACGTGGCACGAATCCGCGCCGCCTTCCACCTCGACGAGCCGCTCCAGGTCCAGTACCTGCACTGGATGCGCGACCTGCTCTCCGGGGAGCTGCGCTCGTTCAAGGACGGCCAGCCGGTGCTGCCCAAGATCGGCGAGCGCTTCATCAACTCGCTGCCGCTGTTCCTGGCCGCGACGGTGATCGTGTGGACGCTGTCCTTCCCGACCGGGATCCTCGCCGCGCTGCGCCGCGGCTCGGCGCTCGACCGATCGCTGACCTTTCTCGCCTATGCCCTGATCTCGGTGCCGGGCTTCTTTCTCGCCTACCTGCTGATCCTGGCGATGGTCGAGGTCGCCGGGATCCCGGTGATCGGCATGCGCACCTTCGGGATGGCCAGCGCCGAGCCGATCTACCGGCTCATGGACCGGCTCTGGCACCTGACCTTGCCGGCGCTGATGTCGGCCGCGACCGGCGTCGCGGTGCTCTCGCGCTACGTGCGCTCGCAGATGATCGAGGTCATCGACCAGGACTACGTGCGCGCGGCACGGGCCCGCGGGCTGCCCGAGGAGCGGGTGATCTACCGCCACGCCCTGCGCAACGCCCTGCTGCCCTTCGTGACCATGTTCGGCCTGCTGCTCCCCGGGCTGGTCGGCGGCTCGGTGATCGTCGAGCAGATCTTCGCCTGGCCGGGGATCGGCCGGCTCGCCTACGAGGCCATCCTGGCGCGCGACTTTCCGGTGATCCTGACCCTCAATCTCTTCGCCGCGGCGCTGACCCTGGCCGGCACCTTCCTCTCCGACCTGCTCTACGCCCTGGTCGACCCGCGCATCCGCCTGGCGGGGGACGGCTCGCGGTGAGCGGCGACCTCGCCGTCGCCGAGCCGCGCAGCCCCTCGGGCTGGGCCCTGCTGCGCCGCGACCGGCTGGCGCTGGCCGGGATGAGCGCGCTGCTCGCGCTCACCGTGCTGGCCGCGATCGGCAAGCTCCTGACCGACGGGCTGGGCTGGCTCGACCCCGCCCAGGTGCGCCTCTCCGACCCGCTGCTGCCGCCGCTGAGCCGCGCCTCGGCGGCGATCCCGGCCGCCCAGCGCCCGCCGCTCGGCCGCTACCTGCTCGGCACCGACGAGCTCGGGCGCGACGTGCTCGCGCGGATGCTCGAGGGCGCCTCGGTGTCGCTCTCGATCGGCCTGGTGGCGGTCGGCATCGCCCTGGCCGTCGGCATCACGCTCGGCGCCCTGGCCGGCTACGGGGGGCGCGCCCGGATCGGCCCGCTGACCGTCGATGCGCTGATCATGCGCCTCACCGACATCATGCTCTGCTTCCCGACCTTCTTCCTGATCCTCACCGTGGTCGCGCTGCTGCCGCCGAGCATCTACAACATCATGGTCGTGATCGGGCTGACCGGGTGGATGGGCACCGCGCGGCTGGTGCGCGCCGAGTTCCTGGCCATCGAGGCCCGCGAGTACGTCACCGCGGCACGCGCCGCCGGCCTGCCGCACTGGCGGATCATGCTGCTGCACATGCTGCCCAACGCGATCGCCCCGGTGCTGGTCTCGGCGACCATCGCGGTGGCCGACGCGATCCTCACCGAGTCGGCGCTGAGCTTCCTCGGCTTCGGCGTCCAGCCCCCGCAGGCGACCTGGGGCAACATCCTGGCCGACGGCAAGGCCTACATCTTCGACGCCCCGTGGCTGTTCTTCGCCCCGGGGCTGGCGATCCTCGCCGTCGTGCTGGCCTTCAACCTCCTCGGCGAGGGGCTGCGCGAGGCGTTCAACCCGCGCCTGCGGCGCTGAGCGGCGACCGTCATTCACCTATCCGGCGGGTGCACGCTGGCCCCTGGCACGGTGGCGAGCCGGGGCGCGCGGTGGGGTGGGGTCCGGAGCGACCGTCGCGAGGCAGGGATGCCGAGCGCGAGGCTACAGGGACGTACTTGCGCCGTGTCGCTCCGGACCCCACCCCACCGCGCGCCCCGGCGGACCGACACAACAGCCCTCGATACGCCATCCCGCGGGTGCTCTCCGGCGGCGTGGCCGCGCCACGGGGGCGCGTTTACACTAGCCGCCCTGCCAACTTCCGAGGGGAGCGAGAGATGGGTTTCCTGGCCGGCAAGCGCGCGCTGATCGTGGGCCTGGCGAGCAACCGCTCGATCGCCTGGGGGATCGCCCGGGCGTTCGCGCGCGAGGGCGCCGAGCTCGCCCTGAGCTACCAGAACGAGCGCCTCGGCGAGCGGGTCCGCAGGCTCGGCGCCGAGCTCGGCGCGGAGCTGTTCATGCCGCTCGACGTCGGCGACGACGCCGAGATCGAGCGGGCCTTCGCAACCCTCGCCGAGCACTGGGACGGCCTCGACGTGCTCGTCCACTCGGTCGCCTTCGCGCCCCGCGAGGAGCTCAAGGGCGACTTCGTCGATCAGGCCACCCGCGCCGGCTTCCTGCAGGCCCAGGACATCAGTGCCTTCAGCCTGGTCGCGCTGGCCCGCGCGGCGCGGGCGCTGATGCGCGGGCGCAGCGCCGCCATCCTCACCCTGAGCTACCTCGGCGCGGTGCGCTTCATCCCCAACTACAACGTCATGGGGCCTGCCAAGGCGAGCCTCGAGGCCAACGTGCGCTATCTTGCCGCCAGCCTCGGCCCCGAGGGGACCCGGGTCAACGCCATCTCGGCCGGGCCGATCCGCACCCTGGCTGCGGCCGGGATCGCCGACTTCCGCCGCTTCCTCGATCTGGCCGAGGAGGCCAGCCCCCTGCGGCGCAACGTCACCATCGACGAGGTCGGCAGCGCCGCCGCCTTCCTGTGCTCGGAGCTGGCCTCGGCGATCACCGGCGAGGTCCTCTACGTCGATGCCGGCTACCACTGCGCCGGGCTGGTCGCCGGCGGCTGAGCCGCGGGCCGGTTCGTGACCATGCCCGAGCCCGACCCCGCGGCGGGGTTCGTCCCCTTCGCGGTGACCGTGCGCGGCGGCCCGGAGCGGGTCGAGACCGCGCATCTCGGCGCGCTCGCGGTGCTCGCCGGCGACGGCCGCGAGGTGCTGGCACTCGGCGATGTCGGCCGGGCGCTGCCGCTGCGCTCGACGGCCAAGCCCTTCCAGCTCCTGGCGCTGCTCCTCGACGGGCTCGAGCGCAGCCCGGCGCAGCTCGCCCCGCTCGAGGATGCCGACCTCGCGGTGTTGATGGCCTCGCACAGCGGCGAGCCCCGACACACCGAGCGGGTCGCCGCGCTGCTCGAGCGTTACCGGCTGAGCGCCGGCGAGCTGCGCTGTGGCGCGCACCCGCCGTTCGACCGCGACACCCGCCATGCGCTGATCGCCCGCGGCGAGTCGCCCACGGCGCTGCACTGCAACTGCTCGGGGAAGCACACCGCGATGCTCGCCGTGTGCCGGGCGCGAGGCTGGCCGCTCGAGACCTACCTCGACCCCGGGCACCCGCTGCAGCAGCGCATCGAGGCGCTGCTCTGCACCCTCGCCGGGCAGCCCCGCCCGCTGCCCCGCTCGATCGACGGCTGCTCGCTGCCGACCTGGTGGCTGCCGCTGCGCGCCCTGGCGCTGCTGTTCGCGCGGCTCGCATGGCCCGCCGGCGCCCCCGAGCTCGAAGGGCGCAGCGCCGCCGCGCCGCTCGCCCGTCTCTACCGGGCCGCGGTGGCGCACCCCGGACTGATCGCCGGGCGCGGCCGGCTCGACACCCGGCTGATGGCCGCCTGTGCCGGCCGGGTAATGGCCAAGACCGGGGCGGCGGGGATGTACGCGATGGCCGTGGCGCCCAGCGCCGCCTACCCGCGCGGGCTCGGGATCGCCTTCAAGATCCTCGACGGCGACCCCGACTCGAGCGTGCGCGAGGTGGTCGCGGCAAGCGTTCTCGAGCGTCTCGGCGAGGCCGGCGAGGGGATCGCCGCGATGACCTCCCGGGTGCTGCGCAACCACCGCGGGCTCGAGGTCGGGCGGCTCGAGGCGCTGGCCGCGCTCGGCCGCGGGTGAGCCCCGAGGCCGCTACCGGAAACGCTCCTCGGCCTGCCGCAGGCGCTCGTCGAGCTCGCGCTCCTCGAAGGCCGGGTCGAGGCGCCGGCACAGCTCGTAGAAGCGGCGCTTGATCTCGTTGACCGAGCACCCGCAAGGGCCGGCCGGAAGCTCGTCGTCCTCGCCGGCACCGATCGGTGCCCCGTCGTAGGTGCCGAGCAGCACGATCCGGAACTCGGCCTCCTCGGACTCGGTGCGGGCCTCGTCGAAGGCCGCGAAGGCGGCGAGCAGCGCGCCGCGATCGGAGAGCAGCTCGCGCACGCTCGCCTCGATCCGTCCGGTCTGGCGCAGGAACTGGTAGATCACCTCGACGGCCGCGTGGCGGTCGCGGCTGACGCCGTCGGCATGCCCGATGTAGAGGTTGGCGTCCATGTCGAGGACATAGGGGCTGTCCTCGAAACGCCCGGCACCCTCGAAGGTCCGGCCGACGAAGGACAGACCGCCGAGGAGCTTCTCGCTCGACGGCGCGTTCCGCGGCGGGTTGGGCGAGCTCATCTGACGTTGTTCCCGATCGGCGACGAATCGCTCCCGGCCAGTATAGCGCGGTGGTTGCGTTCGCCGGCGGAGATTAGAACAATCGACACCGGAGCCCGCGGCCCAGCGCGCGGGCGAGGACTCGGCCAGGGCACCGATGGACAGCGACCGCGCACCCCTGATCCTGCGTCTCGACGTCACCGGCCAGCCACAGCGCTGGATCCCGTGGCGCGACGCGGTGGTGCTCGACACCCGCTCGATGATCGCCTGGAGCGCAGGCGACATCCGTTTCACCTTCCATGGCGGCTTCAACCGGCTCTCGGGGCGCCGCTCGAGCGTGACCGTGAGCTCGATCATCGCGGTCAAGGGCCGCGAGGCCAAGCTCTCCGAGCGCGACCTGATCCCGCCGCTGTCGAACCGCGAGCTGTTCCTGCGCGACGCGCACCTGTGCATGTACTGCGGGCGCGAGTACCCGAGCGCGCTGCTCACCCGCGATCACCTGCTGCCGCTCTCGCGCGGCGGGCACGACGACTGGAGCAACGTGGTCACGGCCTGCCGGGCGTGCAACCATGCCAAGGGCGCACGGACCCCCGAGGAGGCCGGCATGACCCTGCTCGCGGTCCCCTACGTGCCCAACCGGGCCGAGTACCTGGTGCTCTCCAACCGGCGCATCCTCGCCGACCAGATGGCCTTCCTCAAGCGCCGCTTCCGCCACCGCACGCGGTGAAAGCGGGCTACTGGACGTTCTGGGTGAAGCGCTCGACCTTGGCCTCGCCGATCAGCGCCGCGGTGAAGGCCTCGAGGTCGGCCTCGCCGAGCTGCGCCATCAGCGCCTTGCGCGCCCGCTCGAGCTCCTCGCCCTGAGGCACCTCGCCGTCCTCGACCGCCACCAGGCGCACGATCACCACGTCCCCGTTGGCCTCCTGGAGCGCGTCGTAGCGCGCAGTGCCGGCGCTCGGGCGGGCCATGGCGAAGAGCAGCCGGGTCAGCTCCGGTCCGGGGCCGGCGTTGCGGGTGATCTCCTGCTCGCTGCTCCACGTCGCCCCCAGCTCGGCGGCCAAGTCCTCCGGCGAGGCCCCGGCACGCAGCCGCTCGAGGATCTCGCTGGCCCGAGCCGCGGCCGCCTTGGCCGCCGCCTCGCCGGCCAGCTCGTCGCGGATCCGTCCGGCAACCGCCTCGAGCGGGAGCCGCTTGGCCTCGCGGTGATCGATGACCCTCAGCACCACCACGCGGTCGCCCTCGAGCTCGATCGGCTCGCTGTTGGTCCCCTCGATGAGCACCTCGGGCGCGAAGGCGGCCGCGATCACCGGGGCCTCGGCGACCACCCCCTCGGCGCCCTTCCCGTCGCGGCTGAACAGGGCGCTCTCGACGATCTCGACGCCGAGCGCCTCGGCCACCGGCTCGAGCGACTCCGGGGACTCGAAGGCCAGGTTGGCGAGCCGCTCGACCTGGTCGAAGTAGACCTGCTCGGCCTCGCGGGCGCGCACCTCGGCGAGCACCTCCTCGCGCGCCTCCTCGAAGCTGCGCCCGCGCGCCGGCTCGACCGCGGTCACCTTGATCAGGTGCCAGCCGAAGCGGGTCCTGATCGGCTCGCTGACCTCGCCGGGCCGGAGCGCGAAGGCCGCCTTCTCCATCGCCGGGTCCAGGGTCCCGCGGCTGAGATAGCCCAGATCCCCGCCGTTGCCCGCGCTCCCCGGGTCCTCGGAGCTCTCGCGGGCCAGATCCGCGAAGGAGGCCCCTTGGCGCAGCCGCGCAGCGAGCGCCTCGATGCGCTTGCGCGCCGCCTCGATGGCCTCGGCGTCGGCACCCTCGGGGATGCGGATCAGGATGTGGCTGGCGCGGCGCCGCTCGGGCACCATGTAGTTGGCCTTCTGCGCCTCGTAGTAGGCGCGCAGCTCCTCGTCGGAGACCTCGATCGAGGCCGCGATGGCGGCGCGCGAGAGCAGCACGTAGGCGATCCGCACCTGCTCGGGCGTCATGTAGGCATCCGGGCGGGCCTGGTAGCGCTCGCGCACGGCCGCCTCGTCGATGGCCTGGGGATCACGCAGCGACTCGGCCGAGACCACCAGGGTGCTGAAGCGACGGCGCTGGCCGGCCAGCCGGGCCATGCGCTCGACCTCGGCCCGCGACACCGCTCCCGACCAGCGCACCCCGTTGGCGATCTGCTCGACCAGGAGCTGGCGGCGAAAGTCCTCCTCGAAGCTGCCCGGGGAGTATCCCTGGCGGCGCAGGAACTGCTCGTAGCGCGCCTGCGAGAACCGTCCGTCCTCGCTGAACGCCTGCTGGACCCGGATGGCCAGGGCGAGCTGGGCATCGCCGATGCGCATCCCGCCGCGCGCCCCGCTCTGCACCAGCACCTCGTTCTCGATCATCTGCTCGAGGGTCGCCTCGCGCATCCGCTCGTCGTCGATCTGGGCGGCGGCCTCGACGCCGAGCAGCTCGCGCAGCCGGCCGCGCTGGCGCTGGAGCTGCTGCTGGAACTCGCGCAGGCCGATCTCGGTGCCGTTGACCTGGGCGACACCGACCTCCTTGCCGCCGGTCAGGTAGTTGTGCACCCCCCAGACCGCGAACGGGATGCTGATGAAGATCACGATCCCCCACGCGATCCAGCCCTTGGCATGGTCCCGGATGAATTGCAGCATGGCGATCGAACCCGACTTGCCCCGCCCGCTCGCGGGGTCTCAGAGTTTGTGAAGGAACCGCCCGCCGTCACGAGGGCGTTCCTGGGTGACCCGGACAAGGCGCGGGGGTGCACAACATGGAGGAG
>CAZRGU010000024.1:0-22214 GCA_964599705.1 uncultured Ectothiorhodospiraceae bacterium
TACGTCCTGCCAGGGCAGATGGATCGGCGACCGCAGCCGTGGATCGGTGAGATATCCGGGCCAGCCCGGATAGCTCACCGATGGGCGAAGCGAGGGCGTCGAGACGCTGTCCTGGCAGGGCGCACGGAGCGCAGCGCGGCGAAGGCGTAGCCTCGGTGAGATTGCGGGTTAACGCGCCCCCGCGAAGCTCACGGCAGCACCCGATCGATGGCGACCTCGACCAGGCCGGCGCCGGCGACCCGCACCGCCGGGGTGAGGCCCTGCAGATCGCCCGAGGTCGGCGTCGGGGCACCGCTGCGCGAGACCCGCGCGCCGACCACCACCTCCGGGAAGGCCGAGAGGCGCATCTGGGCGGTCATCGCCATGCTGTCGTCGAGGGTCACCGTGACCGGCAGGTCGGAGACCTTCCTGCGCACCACCGCCAGCGGCATCGGCGGCCCGGTCGCGGCCCGCGCGAAGATGAACACGGTGTCCTCCGGCGAGGCCTCGGCGGCGATCTCGGGGGCCAGCGCGACGCGCACCCGCAGCGAGGCCCCTCCGCCTCCCTGCCCGGGCGAAGCGGCCGAGGCGCTCTCCGCGGCCTTCTCCGGCTGCGCGCTGCCATTCGTTCCGGCGCCCGCCGCCGGCGCAGCAGCCCCTTCCGCGCGCGCGATGAAGCTCTCGAGCACCCTGGCCGACTCGAGGTTGAGCCCGCCGATCGCGCGGATCCGCCGCCAGCGGGCCAGCGCGGTGGCGTTGTCCCCGCGCTGGAAGGCGGCCATCCCGGTCAGCCACAGCGCCGGCTGGATGTCGGGATTGACCTCGAGGGCCCGCTCGGCGTAGCTGCGCGCCTCGTCGGTGACCCGACCACCGGCCAGCCGGGTGATGGTCTCGGCGTAGCCGATCAGGGCGAGCGGGTTGCGGGGCTCGAGCTCGATGGCCCGCCTGAACGCCTCGCGGGCCTGCTCGTCGCGCTTGCTGAAGGCATAGCTGCGCGCCAGCATCAGCCAGCCCTGGCCGTCATCGGGGCTCTGGCGCAGGCGCTCCTCGAGCCGGGTGATCATCTGCTCGAGCGAGAGCTGCTCGTTGCCGGCCACGTGCGGCGAGCCCGCCGGCTCGACCGTCTCGACCCCCTCGAGCGCCTCCGGGCTGCCGAGCTGGAGGTAGAGCCCGAAGGAGGCCAGCGGGATGGCCACCGCCACCACCACCGCGGCGACCGCGCTCACCCGGCTCCCCGCCTTCCCCTCGGCGGCATCGCCCCGGCGCGCCGCCTCGAGGTCATCGAGCATCGCCCGCTCGAGCTCGGCGCGGGCCTGGCCGTAGTCCTCCTCGCCGAGCGCGCCGGTGGCCCGGGCCGCCTCGAGCTCGCGGAAGCGGTCCCGGTAGGTGGCCAGGTTGAGCTGGGTTCGGCTGAGTGCCGAGCCGCGCCGGCGCCCCAGCATCGGGGGCAGCACCAGGGCCAGGGAGGCGGCGATCATCAGCGCGGCGATCAGCCAGAAGGTACCCATGCTCGTGTCACTCTCCGCGCGGCCGCTGGCCGCATCTCAAGCTTGCAGGACCGGCCGCTACCGCTCGGCGGGCGCTCGCCGCCGAGCGGCCTTGCGGGCCGCGCGCCGAGCCAAGACGGCGACTCGCCTCGCGGGCCGGCGAGATTGGCGCCGGTCAGTTGTTCCTCGCGCCCTGGTCGATCCACTCGCCGATGATCTGGATCTCCTGGTCGTCGAGCTGGCGTCCGATCTTGGGCATCGCGATGTCCGGGTCGGCCTTGTGCTCGATCAGGATCTGCAGGGTGCTGGCGTAGCTGGCGCCGGGCTGGATGACCGGACCGTTCTTGGTCCCTCGCATCACGTCCTCGTAGCTCGCGACGCTGAAGCCGCTGGCCGCATAGCCCTGCCCGTCACGGTCGTGGCAGGCCGCGCAGTGCTTCTTGAAGATCGGCAGCACGTCGCGCGAGAACGAGCGCTCGACCGCCTTGGCGGTCAGCTCCTCGCCCTCGTCGCCCCCGCACCCGGCGAGCAGCAGCGGTACAAGCAGCAGCGCCAGCCCCATGGTCCTCGTCGTGCGCATCTTCCCTCCTCGGTCTCACCGGCGCCCGCACCGTCGCGGCTCGATCAGAGCAGATCGCCGGGGCGGGTGCCAATGACGCGGGTCAAGAGATGAATTCTAACCCTCACCGTAGCCCAGCTCGCCGAGCAGCGGCTCGAGCACGTCCAGGGCCGGGGCGAGAAACCGGCGGTAGCGCCGCCAGCGCCCGCGCGCCCGGCCGTGAACCGGCCCGGCGACCTCGAGGTAGCTCGGAGTCGACAGCGCACGGCGCGGATCGCCGCCCCCGCCAGCGGCGCGCTCGCCGGGGTCGAGGCCGAGAAACTCGAGCAGCCGGGCGCTCGCCTCCTCGGGCTGCTCGACCAGCCGCTCGTAGCGCGACTCGCACCAGCCCCCCGCCAGGCAGCGCCGGTAGAGCAGCCACAGCTCCAGCACCTCGCGGCAGAAGCGGGCCCCTTCCTCGAGATCGAGCAGCCGCACCATCGCCCGGTTGGGCGCGAAGACCTGCATGAAGGCGCTCAGCACCACGTCGCGCGGGTCGCGCAGCGCGACGATCACCCGCGCCTCGGGGAACAGGCGGCGGATCATGCCGAGGTGAACGAGGTTCAGGGGCAGCTTGTCGAGCAGCAGCCGAGCGCCGATGGCGGCCCCGAGCGCCCGCTCCATGCCCTCGAGGTAGTGGCGGCGCAGGCGCGCGATGTCGGCCGTGTCCAGCCCGTCGAGGTCCTCGGGATAGGCGAACGGCCGGCCGAGGAGCGCCGGCAGGGCATCGACCATCCGGTCGAGCACGTCGATCTCGTCGCTGGGCACGATCGCCGGATGGCGGGCCAGCAGCTCCTCGGTGAGGGTCGTTCCCGAGCGCGGGAAGCCGACCAGGAACGCCGGGTCGCGCAGCCCGTCGCCGGGCCGCTCCGACCCCTCCCAGGCCGCGATCCGGGCCGGCGTGAACCACGCCCGGCAGGCCGCGATCCGGGCGCCGAGCGGCGCCGGATCGATCTGCGCCTCGGGCAGCTCGCGGATCATCGCGTTGGCCCGCTCGAAGGCCCGGAAGGCCGCCGCGCAGTCGCCGCGCAGGTCGTGGGCCTGCCCCAGCTCGCTCAGGCAGGCGGCGACCCGCGCCGAGCGCTCGCCGCCCTCGATGACCGGCTCGAGGAGCTCGAGGACCTGCTCGGAGTGTCCGGAACGCCGCGCAAGGCGGGCCAGAACCAGCCGGGCGAGCGCCGAGCCGGGCTCCAGGGCCAGCGCCTGCTCGGCCGCGACCCGCGCCCCGTCAAGGTCGTGGGCGACCTCGCGGTACTGGGCGAGACGGGCCCAGCACTCGGCGCTCTCGGGGCAGGCGGCCACGGCGCGCTCGAGCAGCTCGACCGCGCCGCGGGTGTCGCGGGCCGCGCGCAGCGCGGTCGCGTACTCGAGGTAGGCATCGGGGCTGCCCGGGGCCTGCTCGAGGGCCGCCTCGAAGTGGGCGCGGGCCTCCTCGATCCTGGCGCTCGCGGCCAGCGCCGCGCCGAGCGCCAGGCGGGTCTCGAGGTGCCGGGGGCGCAGCGCCGCGGCGCGGGTCAGCGCGGCCAGTGCCAGGCCCGGACGGGCGCTGTCGAGGTAGAGCCGGCCGAGGTTGAGCTGGGCGGGAGCGAATCCCGGGTCGGCCTCGACGGCCCGGAGCAGCGCGCGCTCGGCGGCCTCGAGCCGCCCGCGGTCGCGGTAGGCGCTGCCCAGGTTGGCGAGCACCGCAGGCAGCGCCGGACCGTGCTCGAGGGCCCGCTCGAGCAGCTCCACGGCCCGCCCCGCCCGGCCTCGGGCGAGCTCGAGCGCGCCGAGCATCTGCAGGGCGTCGAAGTGCCCGGGATGAGCGTCGAGCACCGCCTCGCAGAGGCCGATGGCCTCGCCGTCGGCACCGCGCCGGTGAAGCCGCAGGGCACGGTGCAGCAGCGCGGCCGGGTCGGCCACCGCCCGCCGGGGTGCGCGCACCCCGCCCTTGCCCCTCCTGACCCTGCCCCTGCCCGGCATCGCGCGCCCGCCGCGGCGGCCGCCTCCGGCAAGCGCGGGGGCAGCCCTCGGCGGGCATCTTAGCGGGCGGAGGTTCGCCCGGCGAGCCGGGACAGGCGCGGCGCGGACGAGAAAAGGGGCCGGAGGGCGAGCCCCCCGGCCCCGATGGTCGATCCCTGACCCCGTACTCCCTGTCCGTTGGAACCTGTCGTGGCGCCTACTTGAGGCCGCTGTAGTAGGCGGCCAGATCGGCCATGTCGCCCTCGCTGAGCTTCTTCACGGCGCGCTTCATCATCTTGTTCTTCCTGGTGCCGTCCTTGTAGGCCTTGAGGTCGGCGAGCAGCTCGTCGGCAGGCTGGCCGGCAAGCTTCGGGTTCTTGCCCTTGCCCTCGCCCTTCTTGCCGTGGCAGCCGGCGCACTTCTTGGCGAGCTTCGCCCCGTTGGCGACGTCGCCGGAGGCGCTGGCGGTGCCCATCGCGGTGGCGAGCAGGGCGGCGAGAATGGCGATCGCGATCTTCTTCATCTCAGTTGCTCCTCATCTGGTTGCCTGACAACCCGCGCCGCCAGCCGCCCTCCTGGCCACCGGCAGCGCTCCCGGGTCCGTTGCCGCTCGCCCTCGGTCACTTGCCGGGGATGCGCACGAAGACCACCGACTTGGGCTGCTTGCGCGCGTAGTAGCCGGCCAGCCCGTCGATGGCCGCCTGGCTGAGGGTGGCGAGCATCGCGTTCATCAGCTTGTGCTGGCGCTCGCCGTCCTGGTACTCGCGCATCACCCGCGCCAGGTACCTGGCGTCGAGGCCGGCGATGGCCGGCATCGCCGGATCGGTGCTGTTGCCGTCGAGCCCGTGGCAGCGATCGCACCGTTCGGCCCACTCGGCGATGCTCAGCGGCCGGTGCACCGCCGGCGCCTTGGGGGTCTGCACCGCGTAGTAGGCGGCCAGATCGGCGATGTCGGCATCGCTGAGCGCGGCGACCGGTGACTCCATGGCCGCCACCTTGCGCCGGCCGTCGCGGTAGTCGGCGGTCGCCTTGGCCAGGTACTCGGGGTCCTGCCCGGCGAGGCTCGGGGTGTCGGGCTTGCTGCTGTTGCCGCGCTCGCCGTGGCAGCCCGAGCAGGAGGCGGCAAGCCGCTCGCCGGCCCCCGGGCTGCCGCTCGGCTCGGCGCTGGTGCGCTTGGGCGCCTGGAGCCCGTAGTAGAGGGCGATGTTCTCGATGTCGCGGCTGGCGAGATCCTCGACCATCGGCGCCATCGTCTCGTCGTCGCGCCCGCCGTCCTTGTAGGCGCGGGTGGCGCTGACCAGGTACTGGGGGTGGAGGCCGGCGAGCCGCGGGGTGCCCTCGGTGTCGCTGTTGCCGCCCTCGCCGTGGCAGGCGTCGCAGTTCTCCTCGGCCGCCGCGGCGCCGAGCGCCACCGGGTCGGGAAGCTCCGGCGCCTCGCCCTTGACCTCGATGCGCGGGACCTCGAGGCTCGAGTAGTAGGCCGCGGCCTGGCGCAGCGCCTGGTCGCTCAGGAAGCGAACCGCCTCCTTCATCTCCTCGGACTTGCGCTTGCCGCTCTGGTAGCGCTTGAGCTCCTCGTAGAGGTAGATCGGGCGCTGCCCGGCCAGATAGGGGGCGTCCTCCCCGCCCTTGCCGTCGACCCCGTGGCACTTGCTGCACTGGGCCTCGGCGAGCGCCCGCCCGGCCTTGACCTCGCCGGGGGAGTCGAACACGAAGCCCTGGGGACCCTGCCCGGCCACCGGCATCACCACCGCCAGCGCCACCGCGCCCGCGGCCAGATAGACCGCCAGGCCGAGGCGCGCCTGCTTGACCCTGCTGCTCATCGCTGCGTCTCCCTTCGCTTGCGGCGGCGGCTCAGCCGAGCACCGGCTCGACGGCCTGATGGCGGTTCTTGAGCGCCTCGGGCATCTTGTAGAACCACATCTGGTACATGGAGACCAGCCACATGAAGGCGAACGACATCCCGTAGATGGCGCCGCCCGCGATCACCACGTAGGCGAAGGGCGGATAGAACTTGGTCACGTACCACGAGAAGATGTCGGCGACCAGGGCGAAGTAGGGCAGCGCGATCACCGCGCACTTGAGCCACACCGGGCGCACGTAGGCGTGGGTGAACACGAAGCCGAGGATGAAGAAGATGAAGGTGATGCCGAACAGGTGGATGTGGGTGACGCGGACCAGCGAGAAGATGTCGGCGCCCTGATCGGCCTCGGCCATCTTGGAGAGATTCTCGAAGCCCTTGAGGTTGGGCAGGTGCGGGTTGCTGCCGTCGTGGCAGGCCAGGCAGCGCTTGTTGATGATCGGCTCGACCACCGCCTGGTAGCCGGTCTCGGTCTTCTCGCCGTGCAGCCAGCCGAGGATCTGGCTCTTCTCGTCGGGCGGCAGCATCCCCGACATCGTGCCGCTCAGAGCCGCCTCGAGGCGGGTCGACTCCTGGTTGCCGGCATAGGCGATCTGGATGTCGCGGGCGGTCATCATCGGATCGCCGTCGCGGTTCGCGTACGACGCATAGAGGTAGATCATCGCGAAGCTGTAGCCCACCGCGAGCACCAGCAGGGCCATCGTGTAGAGCACCCGCCGGCTGTAGGGCAGCTCCTGGAAGTGGAGGAAGAGGCGGTGGACGTCTTGCTCGTGTGCCATGGTCAGTGTCCCTGCAAATCCATCCCAGCGATCGTTGCGGGCCCGCCCGACCGCACCCGGCGCCGGCCGGTGCGGCCTCTGCGAAAGGGTGATGACGGTGCCGAGTCCCTGGCTTCACGGCCCGGCCGGCCAGTGCCTTTCGGCGCCGGGTAAGGCCGATCTTGTCGTACCCGCGATCATCCCATTGCACCGCACCATCGGGCTTTGATCCAGATCAACGGGATTTCAGTTCGGTTTAAGCCTCGCCCGGCGAGGTGCCCGCGGGGCCGGCCCGCCGCCCCGGGGCTCGGTGGCCGGCGAGCTGTGCTACCGTGATCGAGAAGCGCCGATCAGGCCGGCCGCGATACGAGGGAGGGGTGCGCGCCGTGGCCCGAGAACGCAAGCGCTCCGCCCGGGGCGACCCGCCGTACGTGCTCTACGACCAGGTCGGGCACCTGCTGCGTCGCGCCCACCAGCGCGCCACCGCGATCTTCCTCGAGGGCATCGGCGAGGAGGGGATCACCCCGCTGCAGTTCGCCGCGCTGGCGGCGATGCGCGCGCAGGGCCTGGTCGGCCAGAACGAGCTCGGACGCCTGACCGCGATGGATCCGGCCACGGTGCTCGGGGTGATCCGGCGCCTGGCCGCCAAGGGGCTGGTCGAGCGCTGCCCGGACCCGGCCGATCGGCGCCGCCGGCCGCTGCGCCTGACCCGCAAGGGGCGGCGGCTGATCGAGCGGCTGATCCCCCGCGGCCTGGCCATCTCGGCGCACACCCTGGCACCGCTCAACGCCGCCGAGCAGCGCACCTTCCTGCGCCTGCTGCGCCGGCTGAGCTAGCCCACGGGGCGCGCGGCGGCGCCGACGCCGGTGGCGGAGGTGGTGCCGCCCCGGGGGGCTTGACAAGCCGGCGACGATCACCTAAACGATTGGTATACAAACAATAATGACGGCCACCATGCAGGAGGAGCGGGAGCGGCGATGAGCGGCTACCTGCGCGCCACCACCGTCGAGGAGGCGCTCGCGGCGCTCGCCGAGCGCCCGCGAGTGGTGCTCGCCGGGGCCACCGACCTCTACCCGGCGCGGGTCGGGCGGGCGCTCGACGGGGCGCTGCTCGACATCGGCGCGCTGGCCGAGCTGCGCGGCGTCGAGCCGGCCGCTGACGGCGGCTGGCGGATCGGGGCGCTGGCCACCTGGGCCGAGATCGCCCGCGCCGCGCTGCCGCCGGCCTTCGCCGGGCTGCAGGCCGCGGCCCGCGAGGTCGGCGGGCCGCAGATCCAGAATGTCGCCACGATCGGCGGCAACCTCTGCAACGCCTCGCCGGCCGCCGACGGCATCCCCAACCTGCTGGTCCTCGAGGCCGAGGCCGAGCTGCGCTCGCAGGCCACGACCCGGCGCCTGCCGGTCGCCGAGCTGATCACCGGCAACCGCCGGACCGCGCGCCGCGCAGACGAGCTGCTGGTCGCAGTCCACGTGCCCGCCCCGCCGCCCGGCGCGCGGGCCACCTTCCGCAAGCTCGGGGCACGGCGCTACCTGGTGATCTCGATCGTCGCGGTCGCCGTCCTGCTGGCCGCGGGCCCGGCGGGCACGGTGGCCGAGGCGCGCCTCGCGGTCGGCGCCTGCTCGCCGGTCGCCCGGCGCCTGCCGGCCCTCGAGGCGGCGCTTCGAGGGCGCCCGCTGGGGGCCGGGCTGGGCGCGCTGATCGAGCCGGCGATGCTCGCCCCGCTGGCCCCGATCGACGACCACCGGGCGAGCGCCGGCTACCGCCTCGAGGCCGCCGCCATCCTGCTCGCGCGGGCGCTCGACGAGCTCGGCGAGGCGCTGCGACCGTGACCGGCGAGGTGCGCTTCACGGTCAACGGCCGGGCGGTCACCGTGCGCGCCGCCGGCCACGAGCGGCTCAGCGAGGTGCTCCGCGAGCGCCTCGGGCTGACCGGTACCAAGGTCGGCTGCGAGGCCGGCGACTGCGGGGCCTGCACGGTGCTGCTCGACGGCGCCGCGGTGTGCGCCTGCCTGGTGCCGGTCGGGCGTCTGGCCGGGGCCCGGGTGGTCACCGTCGAGGGGCTGGCCGGCGAGGACGGCGAGCTCTCCGCCCTGCAGGCCGCCTTCCACCGCCACGGCGCGGCGCAGTGCGGGATCTGCACGCCGGGGATGCTGCTCGCGGCAGCCGATCTGCTGGCCCGCAACCCGCGGCCCGGCGAGGCCGAGGTGCTCGACGCCATCGGCGGGGTGCTGTGCCGCTGCACCGGGTACCGCAAGATCGTCGCCGCGGTGCTGGCCGCCGCCGCCGGCGAGCCGGCCGGCACCGACGAGGCGCGCTCCGGCGCGGTCGGGGCGCGGCTGCCCAAGGTCGACGGGCGGGCCCGGGTCGATGGCAGCGAGCGCTACGGAGCCGACCGCTACCCGGCCGATGCCCTGGAGCTGCGGGTGGTGCGATCGCCGCACGCCCGGGCGCGCTTCGAGCTCGGCGACCTGGCCGGCTTCGCCGCCGCCCACCCCGGCATCGAGCGGGTGCTCACCGCGGCCGACGTCCCGGGGCGCAACGGCTTCGGCATCTACCCGACGATCAAGGACCAGCCGGTGCTGGCCGTCGATGAGGTCCGCTACCGCGGCGAGGCGGTGCTCGCCGTGCTCGGCACCCCCGAGGCGCTGCGCGCCTTCGCCGACCAGGACCTCCCGATCCGCTGGCAGCCGCTCGAGGCGGTCGGCGACCCGGAGGCGGCGCTCGCCCCCGGCGCGCCGCCCGTCCAGCCCGCCCACCCCGACAACGTGCTCGCCCGCGGCCACCTCGAGCGCGGCGACCCGGGCCCGGCCTTCGCCGCCGCCGCCCACGTCGCCGAGGGCGAGTGGCGGACCGGCTTCGTCGAGCACGCCTACATCGAGCCCGAGGCCGGGCTGGCGCAACGGGTCGGGGAGCGGATCGAGCTCTGGGTGAGCACCCAGTCGCCGTACATGGACCGCGACGAGACCGCGGCGGTGCTCGGCATCGCCCCCGAGCAGGTGCGGATCGTGCCGAGCGCCTGCGGCGGCGGCTTCGGCGGCAAGCTCGACTGCTCGGTCCAGCCGCTGATCGCGCTCGGCGCCTGGCTGACCGGCCGCCCGGTGCGCTGCGCCTACACCCGGCCGGAGTCGATGGCCGCCTCGACCAAGCGCCACCCGGCGCGGATCCGGGCGCGCGCGGCCTGCGACCGCGACGGGCGCCTCCTCGCCATCGAGCTCGACGGGGTCTTCGACACCGGCGCCTACGCCTCCTGGGGCCCGACCGTGGCGAGCCGCGTGCCGGTCCATGCCAGCGGCCCCTACCGGGTCGCGAGCGTGCGCGCCGACACCGTCGCGGTGCTGACCAACAACCCGCCGGCCGGCGCGTTCCGCGGCTTCGGGGTGCCGCAGGCGGCGATCGCCCACGAGGGGCTGCTCGATCTGCTCGCCGAGCGCGCCGGCATCGACCCGCTCGAGCTGCGCCTGGCCAACGCCCTGCGCGCCGGGGACACCACCGCCAGCGGCCAGGTGCTCGAGGCCAGCGCCGGGCTGGCCCGCTGCCTCGAGGCGCTGCGCGGGCGCTGGCGGGCGTGGCGGGCCGCCGCCGAGGGCCACAACCGCGCCGCGCGCGGGGCGCTGCGCCGCGGGGTGGGGATCGGCTGCATGTGGTACGGGTGCGGCAACACCTCGATGTCCAACCCCTCGACGATGCGCATCGGGCTCGGCCGCGACGCCCGGCTGACGCTGTACAGCGGCGCGGTCGACATCGGCCAGGGCGCCAACACCGTCCTGGTCCAGATCGCGGCCGAGGCGCTCGGCGTCGCGCCCGGCGCGATCGCGCTGGTCGCCGGCGACACCGATCGGACCGCCGATGCCGGCAAGAGCTCGGCCTCGCGCCAGACCTTCGTCTCGGGCAAGGCCGCCGAGCTCGCCGCCCGCGACCTGCGCGCCCAGATCCTGCGCCGCTGCAACGCCGGCGACGGGGCGAGGATCGAGCCCGACGGCGCCGTCATCCGGGTCCGCGAGGGGGCCATCACCCACACCCTCGACCCGCGTGCCCTCGAGCCGCTCGCGGGCGGCGACGTGCTGGTCGGGACCGGCACCTTCGACCCGCCGACCGAGCCGCTCGACGCCAACGGCCAGGGCAAGCCGTATGCCACCTACGGCTTCGCCGCCCAGATCGCCGAGGTCGAGGTCGACGGCGAGCTCGGCACCGTGCGGGTGACCCGCATCGCCGCGGCCCACGACGTCGGCCGGGCGGTCAACCCGACCCAGGTCGAGGGCCAGATCGAGGGCGGCATCGCCCAGGGGCTCGGGCTGGCGCTGATGGAGGAGTACCTGCCCGGGCGCACCGAGAACCTCCACGACTACCTGATCCCGACCGCCGGCGACGTGCCGCCCGTCGAGACCCTGATCATCGAGGACCCCGAGCCGCTCGGCCCCTACGGGGCCAAGGGGATCGGCGAGCCGGCCCTGATCCCGACCGCCCCGGCGATCCTCGCGGCCATCCACCACGCCACCGGGGCACGGGTCTGGCAGGTGCCGGCCACCCCGGCGCGGCTGCGCGCCGCGATCCGCGCCGCCGGGGAGGGGAGCGATGGGCGCTGAGGGTGGGGTGCCCCGGGTGCGCTGCGACGCCTGCCCGGTGCTGTGCAACATCCACCCCGGCAAGACCGGCGCCTGCGACCGCTACGCCAACCTCGACGGGCGCCTGACCCGCACCGACCCGCTGCTGCTGGCCCGCCGGGTGAGCGCGGCCGCCGGTGAGATGGTGCCCTTCCTCGAGGGCGCCGAGGGCTGGCGCGGCGAGGTCCTGGCCGGCGCCGACGCATTCCTCACCGGGGTCGGCTCGGGGACCACCTACCCGGACTACAAGCCGGCCCCGTTCATCGTCGCCAGCCGCCACCGCGGGGTCGACATGGTGACCGTGGTCACCGAGGGGATCTTCAGCTACTGCGGCCTCAAGGTGAAGATCGACACCGACCGCTACATCGGCCCCGAGCAGGCCACGGTGCGCTGCGAGGGCGAGCCGGTCGGCTTCGTGACCACCGCCGAGTACGGCTCGCAGATGCTCGCCCTCGGCGGGGTGCGCCACCTCACCGGCGGGAGCAAGCGCGAGGGCAAGGTCACCTGCCGGATGATGCTGGCCCTGGCCAACCGCGAGCCGGTCGAGCTGGCCGTCGAGGGCGGCGCGCAGCTTCGCCTGCAGGCCGACCGGGCGCCGGTCATCGACGGGGTCGAGGAGCAGCGGATGCGGGTCGGCTGCGGCTCGGCGGCCATCGGCATGTTCGCCCGCCAGTGGCGCGACCACGCCGACGAGGTGGTGGTGGTCGACGACCACATCACCGGGGTGCTGACCGAGCACCAGGCCGGGCGCTTCCTCGGCATGCGCCGCTCGGGGATCCGGATCCGCGGGCGCCGCTCGACCCCGGGGCGCTACTTCCAGGTCGCCGAGCCGGGCACCGGCTGGGGCGGCACCGACCTGCGCGACCCGCTGGCCATCGTCGAGGGCTTCGACCCGCGGCTCGCCTGGCCGGGGCTGCGCCTGCTGATGGTCAGCACCACCGGCGAGCAGGCCGCCTGGTACCTGCTCGACGAGGCCCTCGAGCCGGTGCCGGCGCCGATGCCCGAGGCGATCGAGCGGGCGGTGGCGCGGATCGGCGAGAACTGCGAGCCGGCCCTGACCTCGGTGCTGTTCGTGGCCGGGGCCGGCGGGAGCCTGCGCGCCGGGGTCACCGAGAACCCGGTCGGGCTGACCCGCTCGGTGCGTGCGGCGCTGACCCGGGTGACCTGCGGCGGGGCCCCGGCCTACGTCTGGCCGGGGGGCGGGATCACGGTGATGGTCGACGTCGCGCGGATGCCCGAGCGCTCCTTCGGCCACGTCCCCACCCCGGCGCTGGTCGGCCCGATCGAGTTCACCCTGCCGTTTGCCGACTATGCCGCGCTCGGCGGGCACACCGGCGCGGTGCGCCCGCTCGCCGAGGTCGCCGGCAGCGAGCGGGTGGCGGTCACCACCTGGGACCCGCGCAACCCGTGGCCGTTCGGCGACCGGGAGGAGGGGCGGTGAGCGGCGAGCGCGCCCGGCTGCTGGCCGACGGGCGCCGCCTGCACCTGCAGCACGGGCCCATCGATCTCATCTGCGAGGCCTTCGGCGCGCCGCGCGAGCGCGCCCGCGCCTACCGCCAGGCGCGGGCCGCCTTCAGCGGGCTGCTCGAGGGGCTGGTCGGCGAGCTCTCACTGCTGCGCGCCCCGCTCGGGGCCCGCCGGCCGCGCCCGCGCGGGGCGGTGGCGCGGCGCATGGTGCGCGCCGTGTGGCCGCACCGCGCCGCGTTCGTCACCCCGATGGCCGCGGTCGCCGGGGCGGTCGCCGACCAGGTCCTGGCGGCGATGGTGCGCGGGCGCGTGCTCGAGCGCGCCTACGTCAACGACGGCGGCGACATCGCCCTGCACCTCGCCCCCGGGGCGCGCTTCACGGTCGGCCTGGTGGCCTGCCCCGAGCGCCCTGCGATCGACGCGCGGGTGGCCATCGAGGCGCACTGCCCGGTGCGCGGGGTGGCGACCAGCGGGCGGGGGGGCAGGAGCCTCAGCCTCGGGATCGCCGACGCGGTCACCGTGCTCGGGCGCGACGCGGCCGCCGCGGACGCCGCCGCGACCCTGATCGGCAACGCGGTCGACGCCGCCCATCCGGCGGTGCGCCGCGCCCCGGCCCGCTCGCTCGACCCGGACAGCGACCTCGGCGAGCGGCTGGTCACGGTCGCGGTCGGGCCGCTGCCCGCGGCGGTCATCGAGCGCGCCCTCGAGGGCGGCCTGGCCCGTGCCGCCAAGATGCGCGCCGCGGGGCTGATCGAGGGCGCCGCGCTGGCCCTCGCCGGCCAGCTCCGGGTGCTCGGCGAGCCGGTCCTGCGCGGCGTGCTGCCCGGCCCGCAGCGATCACGGGCCGGCGATCCGCGCGCCGCCTGACCTCGCCCACGGAGTAGCGGAGAGAATTCAGCTCATGCGTCACAACCACGACCGAGGGAGGAGAACCCGATGACCAGAACCCTGCTCAAGGCGATCACCGTGGCCGGCGCGGCGCTGCTCGCCGGGGCCGCCGCGGCGGCCGGACCGATCAAGGTCGGCGAGATCAACAGCTACAGCCGGCTGCCGGCCTTCACCCACCCCTACCGCAACGGCTGGCGGCTGGCTCTGGCCGAGATCAACGCCGCCGGCGGGGTCGGCGGGCGCCCGCTCGAGGTCGTCTCGCGCGACGACGGCGGCAAGCCCGGCGAGGCGGTCAAGATCGCCGAGGAGCTGGTCTCGCGCGAGCGCGTGGCGCTGCTCTTCGGCACCTTCTTCTCGCACATCGGGCTGGCGGTCACCGACTTCGCCCGCCAGCGCAAGGTGCTGTTCGTGGCCGCCGAGCCGCTCAGCGACGCCCTGGTCTGGGCCAAGGGCAACCGCTACACCTTCCGGCTGCGCCCGAGCACCTACGTGCAGGCCAACATGCTCGCCGAGGAGGCGGCCAAGCTGCCGGCCAGGCGCTGGGCGACCATCGCCCCGAACTACAAGTACGGCCAGGACGCGGTGGCCGCCTTCGAGCGCCTGCTCAAGGCCCGCCGCCCGGACGTCGAGTTCGTGGCCCGCCAGTGGCCGGCGCTGTTCAAGATCGACGCCGGCGCCGAGGTCCAGGCCCTGGCCAGCGCCAACCCCGATGCGATCTACAACGTCACCTTCGGCAAGGACCTGGCCCGCTTCGTGCGCGAGGGCAAGCTGCGCGGGCTGTTCGAGGGCCGTGAGGTGGTCAGCCTGCTGACCGGCGAGCCCGAGTACCTCGACGCCCTCAAGGGCGAGGCCCCGGTGGGCTGGATCGTGACCGGCTACCCCTGGTACGCGATCGACACGCCTGAGCACAAGCGCTTCGTCGCCGCCTACCGCGCCCAGTACGACGACTACCCGCGGCTCGGCTCGGTGGTCGGCTACAACGTCATGAAGGCGGTCGCCGCGATCCTCGCCAAGGCCGGCTCGACCGACACCGAGCGGCTGATCGCGGCCGCCGAGGGGCTGACCGTCGACTCGCCGATCGGGCCGTTCACCTTCCGCGCCATCGACCACCAGTCGACCATGGGCGCCTACGTCGGGCGCACCGCGCTCAAGGACGGCAAGGGGGTGATGGTCGAGTGGCGCTACGCGGACGGCGCCGACTACCTGCCGGGCGACGACGAGGTGCGCAAGCTGCGCCCGGCCCAGTGACCTCGGGTCCACCGCCCTCCCCCGGGGCTGGCGCGGCGGCAGCCCCGGCCGGGGGGCGAGCACGATGAGCCTGATCGTCGTCCAGCTCATCACCGGGCTGGCCGGGGCGGCCTCGCTGTTCCTGGTCGCCGTGGGGCTGTCGATCATCTTCGGGGTGACCCGGATCGTGAACTTCGCCCACGGCTCGCTGTACATGCTCGGCGCCTACCTCGCCGACACCCTGGTCGGGCGGCTCGGCGGCGGGCCGCTCGGCTTCTGGGGGGCGGTGCTGCTCGCCGCGCTCGCCGTCGGGCTGATCGGGGTGGTCATCGAGGTGCTGGTGCTGAAGCCCATCTACCACGCCCCGGAACTCTTCCAGCTCCTGGCCACCTTCGGGGTGGTGCTGGTGGTCCAGGATCTCACCCAGTGGCTGTGGGGTCCCGAGGACCGGATGGGCCCGCGCGCTCCGGGCCTCGACGGGGCCATCGACATCCTCGGCCGGCGCCTGCCCGAGTACGACCTGGCCCTGATCGCGATCGCCGTGCTGGTGCTCGGCGCCCTCTGGCTGCTCTTCCACCGCACCCGCTGGGGGACCCTGGTGCGCGCCGCCACCGAGGACCGCGAGATGCTCGCCGCGCTCGGGGTCAACCAGGGCTGGCTGTTCACCTCGGTGTTCTTCGTCGGGGCCTTCCTGGCCGGCCTCGGCGGCGCGGTCCAGCTCCCCAAGGGCGGCGCCGACCTGCTCATCGACATCAACATCATCGCCTCGGCCTTCGTGGTGGTGGTGGTCGGCGGAATGGGCAGCATCGGCGGGGCGTTTCTGGCCGCGGTGCTGATCGGCGAGCTCAACGCCTTCGGGATCCTGATCTTCCCCGGGATCACCCTGGCGCTGATGTTCCTGGTGATGGCGGTGGTGCTGGTGGTGCGCCCCTGGGGGCTGCTCGGCCGCCCGCAGGCGGCCGCGGCCGGCGCCGCCGGCCCCAGCGAGCCGCTGCTCGGCCCGGCCGGCCGGGCCGAGCGGGCCGCCTGGCTGGTGCTCGCGGTGGCGCTCGCCGCGCTGCCCGCGGTGGCCGGCCCGTTCACCCTGGTGCTGGCCACCGAGATCCTGATCGCGGCGCTCTTCGCGGCCAGCCTGCACTTCATCATGGGGCCGGGCGGGATGGTCTCGTTCGGCCACGCCGCCTACTTCGGGCTCGGCGCCTACGGCGCGGCGCTGCTGGTCCACTACCTCGGGGCCCGCATGGAGCTGGCGCTCCTCGCCGCGCCGCTCACCGCCGGGCTCGGGGCGCTCGCCTTCGGCTGGTTCTGCGTGCGCCTGAGCGGGGTCTACCTGGCGATGCTGACCCTGGCGTTTGCCCAGATCGCCTGGTCGGTGGTCTTCCAGTGGTACGCCTTCACCGGCGGCGACGACGGCCTGCTCGGGATCTGGCCGGCGCCCTGGGCGGGCGGGCGGACCGCCTACTACTACCTGACCCTGGCGCTCGCCGGGGGCGGGATCGCGGCGCTGCGCCGGGTGCTGTTCGCCCCCTTCGGCTACGCGCTGCGCGCCGCGCGCGACTCGCCGCTGCGCGCCGAGGCGATCGGCATCGCGGTCCAGCGCCACCAGTGGCTGGCCTTCACGCTCGCCGGGGTCGCCGCGGGGCTGGCCGGCGGGCTGTTCGTGTTCTTCAAGGGCAGCGTCTTCCCGACCACCCTGGCCATCCCGCGCTCGGTCGACGCCCTGGTGATGGTGCTGCTCGGCGGGGTCCAGACCATCGCCGGGCCGGTGGTCGGGGCGGCCGCCTACACCGGCCTCTACGACCTGATCTCGCGCCTCGAGCTGTGGCGGCTGGTGCTCGGCGCGGTGATCATCGTCCTGGTGCTGCTCTTCCCCGGGGGGCTGGCCGGGATCGCCCGCGGGCTGGCCGCGCGCCTCGCGCGCCGGGAGGCGCGATGAGCACCCTGGTGGTGCGCGGCCTGGCCAAGGCCTTCGGCGGGGTGCGCGCGGTGGCCGGGATCGACTTCGAGGTCGGCGAGGGCGAGCGGGTCGCCCTGATCGGACCGAACGGGGCCGGCAAGTCGACCTGCTTCAACATGCTCAACGGCCAGCTTCGCCCCGACGCCGGCTCGATCCGCTTCCGCGGCCGCGAGATCGCCGGGCTGGCCCCGCGCCGGGTGTGGCGCATGGGGGTCGGGCGGACCTTCCAGATCACGGCCACCTTCGGCTCGATGAGCGTCATCGAGAACGTGCAGATGGCCCTGATCGCCCATCACCGCCGGCTCTGGAACCCGTGGCGCCCGACCGCCCGGCTCTACCGCGAGCGGGCCCTGGCGCTGCTCGCGCAGGTCGGCATGGCCGGCCAGGCCGGGCGGCCCTGCGCGGTGCTCGCCTACGGCGATCTCAAGCGGGTCGAGCTCGCCGTGGCGCTCGCCAACCAGCCGGCGCTGCTGCTGATGGACGAGCCGACCGCGGGGATGGCGCCGGCCGAGCGCGGCGAGCTGATGGCGCTGACCGCCGCGATCGCCGCCGAGCGCGGCTGCTCGGTGCTGTTCACCGAGCACGACATGGACGTGGTCTTCGCCCACGCCGAGCGGATCCTGGTGCTCAACCGCGGCGAGCTGATCGCGGCCGGGACCCCCGCGGCGGTGCGCGCCGACGCCCGGGTGCGCGAGGTCTACCTCGGTGGCGGCACGCTCGGCGGGGAGGCGGCGTGAGCCTGCTCGAGGTCCGTGATCTCGAGACCTGCTACGGGCGCGCCCAGATCCTGGCCGGCGTCTCCCTCGAGGTCGAGCGCGGCGAGGTCGCGGTGCTGCTCGGGCGCAACGGCGCCGGCAAGAGCACCACCCTGAAGAGCATCATGGGGCTGGTGCGCCCGCGCCGCGGCGAGGTGCGCCTCGCCGGGCGGGCGATCACCGGCCTGGCGCCGCACCGGGTGGCGCGCTGCGGACTCGGCTACGTGCCCGAGGACCGGCGGGTGTTCGCCGACCTGACCGTCGCCGAGAACCTCGAGGTCGGGCGCCGCGCGCCGCGCCCCGGGCTGCCCGAGTGGACCCCCGGGCGGATCTACGCCATGTTCCCCAACCTGGCCGAGCTCGGCGACCGCCCGGCCGGGATGATCAGCGGCGGCGAGCAGCAGATGCTCGCCATCGCCCGCACCCTGATGGGCAACCCGCCGTGCGTGCTCCTCGACGAGCCCAGCGAGGGCCTCGCCCCGGTGATCCTCGAGCAGATGGCCGCCGCGGTGGCCACGCTCAAGGCCGAGGGGCTCTCGGTGCTGCTCTCCGAGCAGAACCTGCGCTTCGCCGCGGCGGTCGCCGATCGGGCCTACGTCATCGAGAAGGGGCGGATCCGCTACCAGGGGACGATGAGCGAGCTGCTCGCCGACCAGGCGGTGCGCTCGGCCTACCTTTCGGTGTGAGCGGGTCCGGGAAGGAGCAGCGATGAACCCCAGCGCCACCCTCGGCGTCGACGTCGGCGGCACCTTCACCGACCTCATCCACGTCGACGAGCGCAGCGCCACCGTGCACGTGGCCAAGGTCCCGACCACCGTCGCCAACCAGGCCTTCGGGGTGCTCGCCGCGATCGAGCGGGCCGGCATTCCGCTCGGCGGGGTCGAGCAGATCATCCACGGCACCACCACCACCACCAACGCCCTGCTCGAGCGCAAGCTGGCCCGCACCGGCCTGATCACCACCCGCGGCTTCCGCGACGTGCTCGAGCTCGGCCGGCGCACCCGCCCGCGGCCCTACGGGCTGACCGGCTGGTTCGAGCCGCTCATCCCCCGCGAGCTCCGCCTCGAGGTCGACGAGCGGATCGACGCCGACGGCGAGGTGGTCCGCCCGCTCGACGAGGGAGGGGTGGCCGAGGCGGTGCGCGAGCTGCTCGCGCGCGGCTGCGAGGCGCTGGTGATCCACTTCCTGCACGCCTACCGCAACCCCGCCCACGAGCTGCGCGCCCTCGAGATCGCCACCGCCCTGTGGCCCAACCGCTACCTCACCGCCGGGCACCGGATCCTGTCCGAGTACCGCGAGTACGAGCGCGGCACCACGGCGGCGGTCAACGCCGCGGTGCAGCCGATCCTCGACCGCTACCTCGAGCGGCTGGTCGCCGAGCTCGCCGCGCGCGGCTACCGCGGCGAGCTGCTGGTGATGCGCGGCAACGGCGGCATGGTCTCGGCCCCGGTCGCCGCGGCGAGCGCGGTCAACACGGTGATGTCGGGCCCGGCCTCGGGGATCATGGCCGCCGCCTACACCGCCCGGCGCGCCGGGCTGGCCAACGTCATCACCTACGACATGGGGGGGACGAGCTGCGACGTCGGCATGGTCCGCGACGGGGTGCCCGCGGTCAGCTCGGAGCTCGAGATCGAGTACGCGGTGCCGATCCACGTGCCGATGGTCGACGTGCACACGATCGGGGCCGGCGGCGGCTCGATCGCGTTTCTCAACGAGGCCGGGATGCTCCAGGTCGGGCCGCGCAGCGCCGGGGCCGACCCCGGGCCGATCTGCTACGGGCGCGGCGGGCGCGAGCCGACCATCACCGACGCCAACCTGGTGCTCGGCCGCCTCGACCCCGAGCGGCTGCTGGCCGTCGACGCCCCGGTCGCGCTCGAGGCGGTGGCCCGGATCATCGCCGAGCGGGTCGGCGCGCCGCTCGGGCTCGACGCGACCGCAGCGGCAGCCGCCATCGTGCGGGTCGCCGACGATCGCATGGCCGGCGCCCTGCGGATGGTCTCGCTGGAGCGCGGCGAGGACCCGCGCGACTACGCCCTGTTCGCCTTCGGCGGGGCCGGGCCGCTGCACGCCGCGGCGCTGGCCCGCGAGCTCGGCATCCCGCGGGTGCTGGTCCCGGCCCGCCCGGGGCTGACCAACGCGCTCGGCTGCGTGGTCGCCGACCTGCGCCACGACTTCGTGCGCACCGTCAACCGCCCGGTGGCGAGCCTCGAGATGGCCGAGGTGCGCGCCATCCTCGAGGAGCAGGCCGCCGAGGGCCGGGCCCGCATCGAGGCCGAGCGGGTGGCGCTCGAGGCGATCACCGTGATCCACAGCGCCGACATGCAGTTCCAGGGCCAGAGCCACCTGCTCACCGTCGCCGTGCCCGGGCCCGGGGTCGGCCGCGAGGCCCTGCAGCGCGCCTTCGAGGCCGCCTACTGGCAGCGCTTCGCGGTCGAGCTGCCCGAGATCCGCGCGGTGCTGGTCAATCTCGCCACCACCGTGCTCGGGCACCGTCACGCCGTCGACCCGGCGCTGCTGCTCGCCGGCGAGCGCGCCGCGAGCGCCGCGGCCGCGTGCCGCGCGAGGCGCCGGGTGTGGTTCGACGGGGCCTGGCACGAGACCCCGGTCTACGAGCGCGAGCGCCTCCCGGCCGGGGCCCGCATCGAGGGCCCGGCGATCCTCGCCCAGCTCGACACCACCATTGCCGTGCCCCCGGGGTGCAGCGCCGAGGTCGACCCAGCCGGCAACCTGCTGATCACCGTGCCCGCCCACCAGGAGGTCCGACCGTGAGCGAGGATCGCGCGACGCTCGACCCGGTGACCCTGGCCGTGATCCAGAACGGCCTCCAGCAGGTCTGCAACGAGATGGATCTGGCCTTCGTGCGGGCCGCCTTCAGCCCGGTGATCTCCGAGGCCCTCGATCGCTCCGACGGCATCTACCATCGCACCAGCGGCGATCTGATCGCCCAGGGCGAGCTCGGCCTGCCGGTGTTCGTCGGCACCATGCAGTTCGGCACCCGCGAGGTCATCGCCCGGGCCCGCGACCTCGTCCCCGGTGACGTCTACATCGTCAACGACCCCTACCTGGGCGGCACCCACCTGATGGACGTGCGCTTCGTCAAGCCGTTCTTCTACCGCGGCGAGCTCTACTGCTGGCTGGCCAACACCGGCCACTGGCCGGACACCGGCGGCGCGGTGCCGGGCGGCTTCTCGGCCAACGCCACCGAGGTCGAGCAGGAGGGGCTGAGGCTGCCGCCGGTCAAGCTCTGGAAGGGCGGGGTGCTCGACGAGGAGATCCTGGCCATCATCCTCTCCAACATCCGCATCGCCGACCAGCGTATCGGCGACATCAAGGCCCAGGCCGCCGCCCTCGCGGTCGGCGAGCGGCGCCTCACCGCGCTGCTCGAGCGCTACGGGCGTGACACCATCGAGGCCGGCATCGGCGAGCTGCGCGCGCGCGCCGAACGGCAGATGCGCGCCTGCATCGCCACCATCCCCGACGGGGTCTACCACGGCGAGGCGTTCGTCGACTCCGACGGGGTCGTCGACGAGCCGCTGAGGATCGCGCTGCGCATCGAGAAGCGCGGCACCGACCTCCACTTCGACCTGTCCGGCTCGAGCCCGCCGTGCGCAGGTCCCATGAACAGCGTCATCGCCACCACCCGCTCGGCCGTCTACCTGGCCGTCAAGCACGTCTTCCCCGAGGTGCCGATCAACGCCGGCACCTTCGCGCCGCTGCACATCGCCGACCCGGTCGGCACCTTCCTGCACGCCGAGTACCCGCGCCCGGTCTCGGGCTGCGCGGCCGAGGTCAGCCAGCGGATCGCCGAGGCGGTGTTCGCGGCGCTCACCGAGGCCATCCCCGAGCGGCTGTTCGCCGCCCCGGCCGGGACCAGCGGCAACTTCGCGCTCGGCGGCTTCGACCCGGAGCGCGGGCGCTCCTACGTGATGTACGTGATCTCGGGGGGCGGCTACGGCGGCAGCCCGCGCGGCGACGGGATCTCGAACGGCTGCTCGACCATCGGCATCTCCAAGACCACCCCGATCGAGGTCATGGAGCAGCACTACCCGGTGCTCTTCGAGGAGTACTCGCTGCACGAGGGCTCGGGCGGGGCCGGGCGCTGGCGCGGCGGCTTCGGGGTCAACTACACGGTGCGCCTGCGCCGCGGCCGGGCGCGGGCCTCGTTCGTGATGGACCACGGGCGCTTCGGGCCCCAGGGGGTGCTCGGCGGGCGCGACGGCGGGGTCAACCGGGTGGTGGTCACCCGCGGCGGCGAGCGCTACGTGCCGCCCCACCTCTCCAAGGACCAGGACATCGAGATCCGGGCCGGCGACACGGTGCGGGTCTCGACCCCCGGCGGCGGGGGCTACGGCGACCCGCGCGAGCGCGACCCCGAACGGGTGGCCCGCGATCTGGCGCGCGGCTACTACACCCGCGAGCAGGCCGCGGCGCTGTTCGGCGCCGACAAGCTGCCGCCCGGGTAGAGCCTGCATCTCTCCCCGAATCTACGGCGGCGGGCGCCGATCCACCCGCTCCCGGCGACGCGACAAGCCGGGGCGGGCGGCGGGGCGGGCCGCGAAGCGACCGTCGCGAGGCACGGATGCCGAGCGCCGAGCGCCACAGGGACGTGCTCGCAGCGGGTCGCTCCGCGGCCTGTCCCGCCGCCCTCCAGGCGCCTCGACGCAGGGTCGGCTACGCCTGCGGCGCCGGACTCCCC
>CAZRGU010000025.1:0-22135 GCA_964599705.1 uncultured Ectothiorhodospiraceae bacterium
CGGTGCCGGGTGGTGGCCCGGCGGCGGGCTGGCGCCCGCCCTACGCCGGGGGGGCGTCGTGGCTCCTGGTCGCCAGCACCTCGCCTTCGAGCAGCGGCGGCATCGGGCAGTCGAGGGCGGCGCACACCGCGCGGACCAGCTCGAACTCGGCGACCGTCACCCGGCCGTCGGCGAGCACGCAGGCCGCGCAGGCCTGGATCAGGGGGCGCTTGAGCAGCGGGGCGAGCCCGGCGAGGCGCCCGAGCGCCTCGCCGATACGCTCGGCGCCGCACTCCTCCTCGGGGGCGAGGTTGAGGCCCTGGCGGGCGAAGCCCTGCACGGCGCCGAGGAAGGCGCGGGCGGCCGCGCGCGGCCCATCGGCCCCGACCCGGGCCAGCCCGCTGAGCAGCACCCGGATGTCCTCGAGGACCGGCTCGAAGCTGCGGAAGCGCACCGCGTCGGCCTGCTCCGCATCGGGGTCGAGGCGCTGGGCGAGGACGTGCTGGAGGGCCAGCTCGAAGGGGGTGATCCGGCGGTCGACGCGGATCAGCTTGGCGCTGACCGCGAGCAGCTCGCGGCGCTCGCCGGGCTCGAGCAGGCGCAGCGCCGGCATGGCGAGATCGAGGGCGGCGAGCCGGGCGCGGCGATCCTCCACGGTGTCCAGCGCGGCGCCGAGCGCCACGACCTCGGCGGCCCGCTCGACATCGAGCTGGTGGGCGAGCAGCGCGCGGGCCACCGCGAGGCGTGCCGGGGCGACCTCGCCGAGCAGCAGGGCGTAGACCAGCAGCGCGGCCGGGCGGGGTCGGCGCAGCGCGGCGCGGACCGCCTCGGGGAGGTGGTCACGCAGCCGGGCGGCGTAGGCAAGGTGCTCCGGGGAGGTGCCGCCGACCCGCGCCGCAAGGCTCGCCCCGCTGGCCGCCACCCCCGCTGCGACACCGGCGGCGACCGCCGCGGCGCCGAGCGCCACCGCCGGCGGGCGGGCCACCTCCGGGGTCGGGGCGCGGGTCGCGAGGCGCTCGCGGATCCGCGCGCCGGCGAGCTTGCCGAAGAAGTGCGGGTCGACGGCCCGGATGCGCGCCTCGAGCGGCGGGTGGGTGGCGAGCAGGCGCCCGAGCAGCGGCTGGCGGCTCGCCCCGAAGAACATGTGGCTGGCCTCCTCGGCGCGCGCGGCGAGCACCCGGGAGCCGCGAGCGTGCTCGTGGATCCGCCACAGCGCACCGGCGATCCCGGCCGGGTTGCGGGTGAACTGGACCGAGGCGGCGTCGGCCAGGAACTCGCGCTGGCGCGACACCGCGGCCTTGATGAGATTCCCGAAGAAGGCCCCGATCGAGCCGATCACCAGCAGCGCCAGGCCGAGCAGGAGCACCGGGGCGGCGTTGCCGCGGCCGCTCGACCCGTCGCGCCGCGTCCCCAGGGTCGTGACCCGCAGCATCCCCCGCCCGAGCACGGCGATGGCGAGGATCCCGGCGAGGATCGCGATCAGGCGCACGTTGATGCGCATGTCGCCGTTCAGAATGTGGCTGAACTCGTGCCCCGCGACCCCCTGGAGCTGGTCGCGGGTGAGCTCCTCGAGCGCCCCGCGGGTGGCCACCATCACCGCCTCGCGCGGCCGGTAGCCGGCCACGAAGGCGTTGATGCCGCGCTCGTGCTCGAGCACGTAGAGGCGCGGCACCGGCGTGCCCGAGGCGATCGCCATCTCCTCGACTACGTTGATGTAACGGCGCTCGGCGGCGTCGGAGGTGGCCGGATCGACCGGGCGCGCGCCGACCATCTCGGCCACCGCCCGCCCTCCGCCGCGGAGCTGGTAGAGGCGCCGGATGCTGCCGATGACGATCACCGCGACCACCCCCCCGCCGACCTGCCAGGCCAGCGGGGTGGCCAGGAAATCGCTGAACCGGGTCCCGCGCGGCAGGCGGTTGAGCGACAGCCCCAGGTAGAGGACGTAGTCGATCATCACCACGATGCAGGCCACCGCGGCGAGCATCAGCACCACCAGCAGCGCGGTGCGCCGCCGCGCCCGGTCCTGGCGCTCGAAGAAGTCGCCGCCGGCCATCGCCGCCGGTGGCTCAGGCGAACGAGACCTTCACCGCCTTGCGCGCCGCCGGGTCCTCGAGCTCGAGCTGCTCGGCGTGGCGGAAGCCGAAGCGGCGCGCGATCAGGTTGCCGGGGAACTGCTCGCAGCTCGTGTTGTAGGCCATCACCGCGTCGTTGAAGGCCTGGCGCGAGAAGGCCACCCGGTTCTCGGTCGAGGAGAGCTCCTCCATGAGCTGCTGCATGGTCTGGTTGGCCTTGAGATCCGGGTAGGCCTCGGCGAGCGCGAAGAAGCGTCCCAGCGCCCCGCCGAGCACCGCCTCGGCTCCCGACAGGCCGCGGATGGCATTGCCGTCCTCGGGGGCCTGGGCGGCGGTGCGGGCCGCGGCCTGGGCGGCGTTGCGCGCCGTGATCACCGCCTCGAGGGTCTCGCGCTCGTGCTTGAGGTAGGCCCTGGCGGTCTCGACCAGGTTGGGGATCAGGTCGTAGCGGCGCTGGAGCTGGACGTCGATCTGGGCGAAGGCGTTCTTGATCCGGTTGCGCCCGGCGACCATGCCGTTGTAGAGCAGGATGGCCCAGATGACGATCGCGGCCAGGACGGCGAGAGAGATCCAGGTACCGGTGGACATCGGAGGGACTCCCGTATCGCGGCGACTGTCGAGCGGGGTGACGTGCGGCCCCTGGAAACCATAGCCGGCGCAGGCGGTGCTGGCCAGCCGGGCCCCGCATCGGCCGGCCCGCGGGCGCTCGCGTCGAGCCGCGGGCCGCGGCCCGTCACCCCGTCGGCCGCCGCCCGCCGCAGCAGGCTATCGGCGCCCCGCGCACCGGGCTTGAGCCGCGCCGCGGGGCGCGGGGGTGCCGAGAGATCGTCGCGGCGGGGCCTTCGGGCCCGCGGACCGGGGCCGGCCACCGCCGGCGGCGGGTCGCCCGGTCGCGGTCTCGGGGCGAGGATCGCAAGTCCCCGCCGGTGGTACCCTCGAGGCCCCGTTGCGCCCCCCAGGAGGAGCCGAGGATGGCCGAGCCGGTCACCGTCGAGCGCCACGGCGACATCGCCCTGGTGCGCATCGTCCACCCCCCGGTCAACGCCCTCTCGGCCGAGGTGCGCGCCGGGCTGCGCGCGGCGCTCGCCGGGCTCGCGGCCGCATCCGGGGTCGCGGCGCTGGTCCTGGCCGGCGACGGGCGCGCCTTCTGCGCCGGCGCCGACCTCGGCGAGTTGGGCAGCGGCCACCGCGATCGCGGCCCGCCGCTGCCCGAGGTGATCGCCGCGCTCGAGGAGGCCCCCTGGCCGGTGATCGCCGCCATCCACGGGGCGGCGCTCGGCGGGGGCTGCGAGCTGGCGCTGGGCTGCCACTACCGGATGATCGCCGCCGATGCGCGCATCGGGCTGCCCGAGGTCGGCCTCGGGCTGATCCCCGGCGCCGGCGGCACCCAGCGCCTGCCGCGCCTGATCGGGCTCGGCCCGGCCCTCGAGCTGATCCTCTCGGGCGAGCCGGTCACGGCCGGGCGGGCCCTCGAGCTGGGGCTCGCCGACCGCCTGGCCGGCGACGACCTGATCGCCGAGGCCCTCGAGTGGGCCGCGGAGCTGGCCGCCGAAGGGGCCGTACCGCCGCGCACCCGCGAGCGCCCGATCCCCGATGCTGGCGAGGCGCAGGCCATCCTCGATGCGGCCCGCGAGCGCCTCGCGCGCCGCCCCGGCCCGGCGGCGCCCGGGCATGCCTTGGAGGCGCTGGCCGGAGCGCTCGAGCTCGACTTCGAGGCCGCGCTGGCGCGCGAGCGCGAGCTGTTCCTCGCCTGCCGCGACAGCGAGGAGTCGGCCGCGCTGCGCCACCTGTTCCGCGCCGAGCGCGCGGCCCGCAAGGTCGCCGGCCTGGGCCCCGAGACCCCGGTCGCGGAGGTCGCCTCGGCCGGGGTGGTGGGCTTCGGCACCATGGGCGTGGGGATCGCGATGAGCCTGGCCGGGGCGGGGCTGCCGGTGCGGGTGGTCGAGCCCGACGAGGCGGCCTGGGAGCGGGGCCGCGAGCGGGCAGCGGCGCTGTACCGCTCGGCGATCGCCAAGGGCCGGCTGAGCCCCGGCGAGGCCGAGGCGCGGCTGGCGCGCATCGAGCGGGTCGGCGACGCCGGCGGGCTGGCCGGGGCCGACCTGGTCATCGAGGCGGTGATCGAGGAGCGCGCCCTCAAGGAGCAGGTCTTCCGCGACCTCGAGGCGGCCTGCCGGCCCGATGCGATTCTCGCCACCAACACATCGACGCTCGACGTCGACGCGCTCGCCGCGGTCACCACGCGCCCGGAGAGGGTAGTGGGCACTCACTTCTTCAGCCCCGCCCACGTGATGCGCCTGGTCGAGGTGGTGCGCGGGCAGGCCACCTCGGCCCCGACCCTGGCCACGGTGCTGGCCCTTGCCCGCCGGCTCGGCAAGGTCGCGGTGGTGGTCGGGGTCTGCGACGGCTTCGTCGGCAACCGCATGTACCACCGCTACACCCGCCAGGCCTACCTGATGCTCGAGGAGGGGGCGCTGCCCGAGACCATCGATGCCGCCCTCGAGGCGTTCGGCTTCGCGATGGGCCCGCTGCGGGTCGCCGACCTGGCCGGGCTCGACGTGAGCTACCGGATCCGGCGCCGCCAGGCCGCGAGTCGCCCCGCCGAGGAGCGCTACTGCCCGATCCCCGACCGGCTCTGCGAGCTCGGGCGCTACGGGCAGAAGAGCGGCGCCGGCTTCTACCGCTACCAGGGGCGCCGGGCCCTGCCCGACCCCGAGGTCGAGCGGCTGATCGTCGAGCACTCGCGCGCCGCCGGGATCGAACGGCGCGCGATCGCGGCCGAGGAGATCCGCGAGCGCTGCCTCTACGCCCTGGTCAACGAGGGGGCGCGGCTGCTCGAGGAGGGGATCGCGGCGCGGGCCGGGGACATCGACGTCGTCTGGCGCTACGGCTACGGCTTCCCGGCCTGGCGCGGCGGGCCGATGTGGCACGCCGAGCGGGTCGGGCTGGCGCGGGTGCGCGACGCGCTCGCCCGCCACGCCGAGCGGACCGCTGACGCGCGCCTCGTCCCGGCGCCGCTGCTCGAGCGGCTGGCCGCCGCAGGCGCCAGCTTCTACCCGCGCTGAGCCCGCCGCCGCCAGCCGAGCCCGGCCAGGCCGAGGCCGAGCAGCGCCAGGGTGGCCGGCTCGGGGACCTGGGCGAGGGTCAGGGTGTAGGCGCCCTTCTCGGCGTGCAGACCGGTAAAGCCCGGATCGTCGCCGAAGCCGCTGACCGCGAAGGTCAGCTTGCCGCTCGCCGGGGCGGTGACCGCGAGCTGGGACTGGAAGCCGCTGCCGAAATCGTCGTTGCTGTCGAGCAGCGCCCCGCCTTCCGAGAAGTAGCCGAGCACGGTGTCGACGTCGTCGACCGGCGAGTGGGTGGTCGCCGCGTAGGTCAGACCGGGGGTCAGGCCGGTGAAGGTGAAGAAGTCGACGTCGTTGGCGGTCACCTCCTCGATGGCCGAGGCGCCGATGAAGAGGTGCAGGGCGTAGTTGCCGGTCTGCTCGTGGGGATCGGCCGGGATGGCGTCGCTGTAGCCGTCGAAGTCGAAGTCGTCGTAGCCGCTCACCGCGAGGTGGATCGCCCCGTCGCCGCCCACCGTTCCCGCGATCGCCGAGGCATACCCGTCGCCGAGCGGGCTGCTGTCGTCGTCGGTGTCCACGACGTTGAAGGCGCCCGCGCCGCTCGCATCGAGGACCCCGAGGGTCAGGTCGGGGTACAGCACCCCGGGGCCGACCGAGTTGTCGGTCACCGCCACGAACGAGGTCCCGGGGGTCAGCCCGGTGAAGTCGTAGTAGTCCCAGTCCGAGCCGGTGGCGTCGAGGCTCGCGCCGACGGTGGCGTCGGACGGAACCAGGAGCTGTCCGCCCAGGAAGGCAGCGTTCACGACGTCGACCCCCGCGGCGAGGATCTCGCGCTGCGCGAAGGTGTCGTTGGGCTCGGTCTCCGAGATCACCGTGGCCGAGGCCGCCGAGGCGAGCCCGAGCAGGGCGGCGGCCAGGGCGGCCCGGTGGCAGGACAGCGTCGGCGTGCTCATCGTTCGTTCTTCTCCACAGTTCCAGTCTGACGAGCCGAGGGGCGGCCCGCTCCGCCCGACACCCCGCGGGGGCGGCGCGGGTGGGCGCCTGATTCGGCGGAAGAACAAATGCAAGATCCGGGCCTGGCACATCGGGGTTCTGATAACTCGTTGTTTGTCTTCTGATTGTTGAGAGAGCAGGGGGGACCGAAGGCGCCCGCTCGCGGTCCGCTGTAAAGAATTCCGACAGGAGTGGCCCCCGCCGGGCCGCCCGGCCTGCCGCCGGCGCCGTCCCGGAGTCCGGCAGGAAGGGAAACTTCTCGTTGAATCAATCACATGGAAGTCTGAGGCGGGCTCGATGGAGAGTGTAAAGTCCGCCGACAACCGCGCCGGCCGGTCGCTGCCGGGAGGGCCCGGCGGCGCGCCGCTCAATGGATCAGCAGCCCGCCGTTGACGTCGATCACCGCCCCGGTGACGTAGCTCGACAGCTCCGAGGCCAGGAACAGGCACACCCGGGCGACCTCCTCGGGGGTGCCGAGCCGCCCCATCGGGATCTGGGCCGCGATCCGCTCCTTGGCCTCGCGGGTCATCGCCCCGCGGGTGAAGTCGTTGTCGATCGGGCCGGGGGCGACCGCGTTGGCGCGGATCCGGTCGCCGGCGAGCTCGCGGGCCAGCGCCTTGGCGAGCCCCAGGATGCCGGCCTTGGCCGCCGCGTAGTGGGCGCGCCCGAACACCCCGCCGCCGGCCTGCCCGGCGATCGAGGAGACGCACACGATCGCCCCGCCGCCGGCGGCGCGCAGGTGCGGGATGCAGGCCTGGGCGACGTGGAAGGTGCCGCGCAGGTTGACGTCGAGCACCAGCTCGTACTCGGCGGCGTCGATGTCCAGGATCGGGGTGGCGCGCACCAGCCCGGCGTTGCTGACCACGATGTCGAGCCCGCCGAGGGTGGCCGCGGCCTCATCGGCCGCCTCGCGGCAGCGGGCCGCGTCGCGCACGTCGCAGGGCAAGGCGCGGTGCGGCTCGCCGAGCTCGGCGACAGCCTCCTCGAGGGCCCCCGCTTCGCGGTCGAGCAGCGCCAGGCGCGCCCCGTGGGCGGCGAACAGCCGCGCGCAGGCCCGGCCGATGCCGAGCGGCGAGGCCGCGCCGGTGATCAGGGCGACCTTGCCGGCGAGCAGCATCGAGTCGCTGGCGGCTAGCGGTCGCGCAGCCGCGGGTCGAGGACGTCGCGCAGCGCGTCGCCGAAGAGATTGAAGCCGAACACGGCCAGCGAGATGGCCACCCCCGGGTAGATCGGCACCCACGGGGCGCTCTCGGCGTACTCCTCGGCCCCGCCCTGGAGCATCAGCCCCCAGGCCGGGGTCGGCTCCTGGACGCCGAGGCCCAGATAGGACAGCGAGGCCTCGAGCAGGATCGCCTGGCCCATGAACGAGGTCAGCATGATCAGGTAGGGCGCCATCACGTTGGGGACCATGTGGCGGAGGATGATCCGGGCGTGGCTGAAGCCGCAGGCGCGCGCCGCATCGACGTAGGGGATCTCGCGGATGGCGAGCGCCCCGGAGCGCACCACCCGGGCGCACTGGGGCACCATCGGGATGGTGATGGCGATGATCACGTTCTGCACCCCGGTGCCCAGGGTGGCGACGATGGCCAGGGCCAGCACGATCAGCGGGAAGGCCATGAAGACATCCATGACCCGCTGCAGGAGCATGTCGAAGCGCCCGCCGAAGTAGGCGCTCGCCACCCCCAGCACCAGGCCCCCGGTGGCGCCGACGAACGAGGCGGAGAAGCCGACGATCAGCGCGGTGCGCGCGCCGTAGATCAGGCGGGTGAGGATGTCACGGCCGAACTGGTCGGTGCCCAGCCAGTAGGCCTCCCCGGGCGGCTCGAGCATGTGCGCGAGGTCGTTGGCGATCGGATCGTAGGGCGAGATGTAGGAGGCGAAGATCGCCGCGAAGACCATTCCCAGCACCACCAGCAGCCCGAAGGTGCCGAGCGGCTGGCGCCGGCACAGCTCCCAGGCCCGGGCCAGCAGCGGGCGCTCGAGCACCTCGAACTCGTCGTCGAACGTCATCTGCGGGTTGCTTGCCATCGAGGTCTCTGCCCTAGCTGTAGCGCACGCGCGGATCGAGCCAGCCGTAGAAGATGTCGGTGACGAAGTTGGTGAGCACGTAGACCACCACCACCAGCATCACCAGCTGCTGGGTCATCGCGAAGTCCTGGTTCTGCACCGACTCGACGAACAGCTTGCCCAGCCCGTTGAGGTTGAAGACCTGCTCGGTGACCACCAGCCCGCCGATCAGGAAGGCGAACTCGAGGGCGACGATGGTGACCACCGGCAGCAGCGCGTTCTTGAGCGCGTGGCGGTTGATGATCACCCGCTCCATCAGGCCCTTGGCCCGCGCGGTGCGCACGTAGTCCTCGCGCAGCACCTCGAGCAGCGCCGAGCGGGTCATGCGGGTGACCACCGCCGAGTAGCGGTAGCCGGTGGCCACCGCCGGCCAGATGAGCTGCGAGAGGTTGGCGAGCGGATCCTCGAACGGCGAGACGTAGTCGATCGGCGGCATCCACGGCTCGCCGAACCACTCCTGGGTGTAGATGAGCAGCCCGAGGATGATCATGATCCCGAGCCAGAACGAGGGGATGGCAATCCCGGCGATGCTGAACACCCGCACCGCGTAGTCGAGCCAGGTGTCCTGGCGGACCGCCGAGATGATCCCCAGCGGGATGGCGATCAGGACGGCCACCAGGGTGGCCATGATCGCGACCTGGATGGAGAGCTGGAAGCGCAGCCCGATCTCGTAGGTGACCGGCTTGCCGGTCCACATCGAGTCGCCCAGATCGAAGGTCACGTAGCCCTTGAGGAACTCGTAGAACTGGACGATCTTGGGCTGGTCGAGGCCGAGGTTCTTGCGGCACAGGGCGATCTCGGCCGGGTCGGCATACAGTCCGGTGCCGGCCAGGCGCACCTCGCAGACGTCACCGGGCACGGTGCGCAGGAGCAGGAAGACCAGCACCGCGGCGCCGATCAGGGTCGGGATCATCAGCAGCAGCCGCTTGGTGATGTACTTGTACATGGTGCCTCGGTGCCGTTCGTCCCGGCGGCGCTGGCCGGCCCGCGCGCGTGCCCTCGCTCCGGGGTGGCGATGAGCACCGCCGGGGGCGATGCCTGCCCGTGGTGCGGTGCCCCCGCAGGGGAAGGGCGCCGGCACCCGCGGCGGGTGCCGGCGCCGCCCGGCGTCACATCAGCGACTTGTCCAGCCAGATGTTGTCGAGCTGCTGGTTGAGGTAGTGGCTCGGCGCGATCTTCCAGCCCTTCACGTAGCTGCGGTACGGATTGATCTTGTACCACCACAACGTGATGATCTCGTGGGCCTGCTCGTCGAGGGCCCGCTTCTCGAAGGCGCGGATGATCTTGCGCTGCTCGGCCTCGTCGCCGCTGCGCAGGAGCTTGTCGTACATCTCCTCGAGCACCGGGTCGTCGTACTGGCCGTAGTTGTTGCCGGCGCTGCCGAGGAACTTGGTGATGTCGGCGATCGGGTTGACCACCGACTGGCAGTTGAAGTCGATCGAGACGTCGAAGTCCTTCTTCTTGCGCAGCGTGGCGTAGAACGGCGGGGTCGGCTGGACGCGCTGCTTGACCTTGAGGCCGACCTTGGCCCACTGGTCGATCAGCCAGGTGCCGACCACCTTGTAGGGCTGGTCGACGCCGCGGTTGTTGAGCTCGAAGCTCATGTTCGACTGCCCGGCCTCGGCGAGCAGCCGCTTGGCCTCGGCGCGCGACTTCTCGAGATCCGGCCAGTAGCCGGCGAGCTGCTCGAGCTCGGCCTTGGTGGCCGCCAGCGGGTGCTTGGGGAAGACCACCCCGCCGACGGTGCGCACGATGGCGATCCGCGACAGGTACTTGGAGCCGCCCCAGCGGTCGACGGCCAGGCTCAGCGCGCGGCGCACCCGGGCGTCGTCAAACGGCTTGCGCTTCTGGTTGGGGGTGGCGAGCAGCACGCAGTTCCAGTCGCTCTCCTGGACCGTGATCTTGTCGCCGAGCGCCTTGACCAGGTCGTCGCGGGCCTTGGGCGGGAAGCCGCGGAACTCGATGGCCGCCCGTCCGCCGCGGATCGCCTGGACCCGGATGGCCATCTTCGGCGCCGAGATCGCCTTGAAGCCGTCGAGGTAGGGCAGCCCCTTGTGGTGGTACTTGGGGTTGCGCTTGCCCTCGACGAAGGCCCCCGGCTGGTGCTGGACGAAGATGAACGGCCCGCTGCCGTTGATGTTCTTCTGGTGCCAGGTGTAGCCGTGCTCGTCGAGGTCCTTCTTCGAGTAGATGAAGTTGAACGGCGTGGCCAGCGCCGGGATGAAGGCCCCGGACGGGAACTTCAGCTTGAACACCACCGTGTAGTCGTCCGGTGCGCTGACCGACTCGACCATCCGGAAGAACGCCTTGCGCGCGCTCGGGATCCCCTCGGGCGGGAAGATGATCTTCTTGTAGGTGGCGACGATGTCGTGCGCGGTGAGCGGCGTGCCGTCGTGGAACTGGGCGTTCTTGACGATCTTGAAGGTGTACTTGGTGCCGCCCTCGGTCGGTGCCGGGACCGTGCCCTCGCACAGGTCGCAGACGAAGTCGGTGGGCGACTGCGGGTTTTCCGGGTTGACCCGGATCAGCAGGCTGTAGAACGGGGCGATCGGGTGGATCATCCCGAAGGTGGTCTCCTTGTGCCCGTCGTAGGAGGGGATCTTGCTCCCCACCACGAAGGTCAGGATGCCGCCGTACTGCGGGGTCTCGGCTGCGAGCGCCGGTGCGCTCACCGCCAGGCCGAGCAGGCAGCCGCCCGCCAGCGCGCCGAGGGACTTGTAGCGGAACCGTCTCATGGTGCTCTCCTCCTTCTTGTCGCGTTGCCTGAACGCTCCGGGCGCGCGACCTCCCTGCGCAGGCGCCGGTGCGAACCTCATGATACCTCGACCTCGGGACAGGCGAGCCAGTGGCCCGGGCGACGCTCGCGGAGCTCCGGCTCGCGCCGGCGGCAGGCATCGACGGCGCGCGGGCAGCGCGGGTGGAAGACGCAGCCGGGCGGCGGGCTCATCGGGCTCGGCACCTCGCCGGGCAGCACCTCGTGCTCGCGGGCGGCCTCGACCCGCGGGTCGGGGACCGGCACGGCCGAGAGCAGGGCGTGGGTGTAGGGGTGGAGCGGGTGGGCGAAGAGCTCGTCGGAGCCGGCCAGCTCGACCACCTTGCCGAGGTACATCACCGCCACCCGGTCGCAGAGGTGGCGGACCACGCTGAGGTCGTGGGCGATGAACAGGTAGGTGAGGTCGAACTCCCCGCGCAGGTCCTCGAGCAGGTTGATCACCTGGGCCTGGATCGAGACGTCGAGCGCCGAGACCGCCTCGTCGCAGACGATGAAGTCGGGGTTGAGCGCCAGGGCACGCGCGATGCCGACCCGCTGGCGCTGCCCGCCGCTCATCTCGTGCGGGTAGCGGTCGGCGAAGCGGGTCGCCAGCCCGCAGACGTTGAGCAGCTCGGCGACCCGCTTGCGCCGCCGCGCGCCGTCGGGCTCGATGCCGTGGACCCGCATCGGCTCGCCGATGATGCTGCCGATCTTCATGCGCGGATTGAGCGAGCTGTAAGGGTCCTGGAAGATCACCTGCATCTTCTGGCGCAGCGGGCGCAGCTCCTTGGGCGAGAGCCGCTCGAGGTGCACGCCCTCGAAGATCACCTCGCCGGCCGTCGGGCGCTCGAGCTGCAGGATGCAGCGCCCGGTGGTGGTCTTGCCGCAGCCGCTCTCGCCGACCAGCCCCAGGGTCTCGCCCTTGAGCAGGGTGAAGCTCACCCCGTCGACCGCCTTGACGTGGCCGACCACCTTGCGAAAGACGATTCCCTCGGTGACCGGGAAGTGCATCCGCAGGTCGCGGACCTCGAGCAGGGTCTCGCCCTTCTCGACCTTGCGCGGCTCGGGGGCCAGCACCTCGGCGGGCCGGGCGCTCACGAGGCCGCCCTCTCCTGCTCGGCGGCGAGATCCGCGGAGCGCAGGCAGGCCGCCTTCTGGCCGGCGCCGACCTCGACGAGCGGCGGGTGGCCGGCTGCGCAGCGCCCCTCGGCCCAGGCGCAGCGCGGCCGGTAGGCGCAGCCCTCGTCGAGCCGGGCGAGATCCGGCGGCTGGCCCTCGATCGGGACGAGCCGGCGCCCGCGCGGCTGGTCCATGCGCGGCACCGAGGCGAGCAGCCCGATCGTGTACGGGTGGCGCGGGCGGTGGTAGATCTGCTCGGCCGTCCCGCTCTCGACGATCCGCCCGGCGTACATCACGTTGACCCGATCGGCGTAGCGGGCGACCACTCCGAGGTTGTGGGTGATGATGATCTGGGCGACCCCGAAGCGCCGGGTGAGGTCCTTCATCAGCTCGAGGATCTGGGCCTGGATGGTGACGTCGAGGGCGGTGGTCGGCTCGTCGGCGATGATCAGCTTGGGCTTGCAGGAGAGGGCCAGCGCGATCATCACCCGCTGGCGCATGCCGCCGCTCAGGTGATGGGGGTACTGGGCGAGACGCCGCTCGGGCTCGCCGATCCCGACCATGCCGAGCAGCTCGATGGCCCGCGCGGTGGCCGCCTCGGGGGCGAGCCCGAGGTGCAGCTCCATGGTCTCGGTAAGCTGCAGCCCGATCGAGAGCACCGGGTTGAGCGAGGTCATCGGCTCCTGGAAGATGAAGCCGATCTCGCCGCCGCGCACCTTGCGGATCTCCTCGTCGGAGAGCTTGAGCAGGTCGCGTCCGGCGAAGCGGATCGAGCCGCCGACCACCCGCCCCGGCGGGTCCGGGATCAGGCGCAGGATCGACATCGCTCCCACCGACTTGCCACAGCCGGACTCGCCGACGATGGCCACGGTCTCGCCTTCCTCGACGTCGTAGGAGATGCCGTCGACCGCCTTGACGGTGCCGGCGCTGGTCTCGAACTGCGTGCGCAGGTTCTCGACCTCGAGCAGCTTGGCCAAGCCGCACCCCTCTCTGGTGTCTCGCTCCCCGCGGTGTCGTTATCGTGCTTCGTCCCGGGGTCGGGCGGAAACCCTAGGTTGCGCCCCGGGAAATGTCAACGCGCGCGCTGCCGGCGCGCCGTGGCATCCTAGGGTGCCCGCCGCCGGGACGCGCTGACCGGGGCGGGCCGGGGGGTCGCTCGGCGAGGGAGGGGACGCGCGGATGACAGCGGCGCAGGAGGCGAGCGGGAGCGGCGGTGGGCGGGCGCCGCGGGCCCCGCTCGCGGCGCGCCCGGCGCTGCTGATCGCCGTGGTCTGCCTGATCGAGGTGCTGGGGATGGCGGCCTTCGCGACCTTCCCGGCGCTGCTCGATCGGTTCCGCGCCGAGTGGGCGATCAGCAACACCGCGGCCGGCTGGATCGCCGGGGTCTACTTCGCCGGCTACGTGGCCGCGGTGGCGGTGCTCACCGCGCTCACCGACCGGGTCGACGCGCGGCGCATCTACCTGGTGTCGATGGCGCTGGCCGCGATCGGCGCGGCCGGATTCGCCAGCGCCGGCGGGGTGGCGAGCGCCAGCGCCTGGCGGCTGCTCCAGGGGGTGGGGCTGGCCGGCACCTACATGCCGGGTCTCAAGCTGCTCTCCGACGCGCTGCCGTCCCGCCTGCAGAGCCGCGCCACGGCCTTCTACACGGCCAGCTTCGGGGTCGGCACCAGCCTGTCCTACTTCCTCGCCGGGCAGCTCGCCGGGCCGCTCGGCTGGCGGCTGACCTTCGTGGCCAGCGCCCTCGGGCCGGCCGTCGCGCTCGCGCTCGCCGCGCTGCTGCTCAGCCCGGCGCAGCCCCCTCACGCACCGCCGGCCACCGGGCTGCTCGACTTCCGCCCGGTGCTCGCCAACCGCCGGGCGCTCGGCTTCACCCTGGCCTACACGCTCCACAACCTCGAGCTGTTCGCCTTCCGCGCCTGGATCGTCGCCTACCTGGTCTACTGCCAGGCGCTCGCCCCGGGCAGCATCGGTGCGAGCTGGGGCGCGGCCAGCGCGGCGGCGCTGATCAACCTGGTCGGGCTGCCCTCGAGCGTGCTCACCAACGAGCTCGCCGCCCGCCTGGGGCGCCAGCGCACGGTGATCGCGGTGATGGTGCTCTCGGCGCTGACCGGCGCGGCGTTCGGCTTCGCGGCCGGGGCGGAGGTGTGGCTGGTGGTGGCGATCGCCTTCCTCTACGGGGTGACCATCACCGCCGACTCCTCGACCATCACCGCCGGGCTGGTGCGGGTCGCCGAGCCCCGCTACAAGGGCACCACCATGGCCATGCACTCGGTGATCGGCTTTCTCGGCGCGATCCTCGGCCCGCTGATCTTCGGTGCGGTGCTCGATGCCGCCGGGGGCGCCACCTCGCGCCTGGCCTGGGGGCTGGCCTTCACCTCGATGGGTCTGCTGCTGCTCGCCGGGCCGCTGGCGATCACCCGCCTGGTCGGGCTCGGCGAGCCGGTCAGGTGAGGGCCCGGGCGGCCCACTCGAGGGCCACGAAGGTCGCCACCGCCCCGGCGGTGGCCGCGGCGAGGTGGCGGCGCAGGGCGAAGAACAGCGCCAGGCCGACCGCCAGGGCGGCGAGACGGTGGCCGAGCGCGGTCTCGACCAGGGCCCCGACCGGCATCACCAGCATCCGCGCGACCAGCCCGGCGAGCATCGCGTAGGAGACACAGGTCACCCACCGGAACAGCGGTCCGTCCGGGTCGATCCTCGTCCCGACCAGCACCCCGAGGGCGCGCCACAGGTAGGTGCCGGCGATCGCCGCCCCGACCAGCGCCCAGGGATAGAGGTCGACGCCGCTCATTGCCGCCAGCCGCGCCCGAGCACGAAGGCCGCGCTGCCGGCCACCAGCCCGGTGGCGAGCAGCCCCCAGTCCGGTGAGAGGCGGTGGAAGAGCGGCCCGGCCAGCGCCCCGAGGAGCAGCGCGCCGATCCCGAGCCGCCCGCGGGTGCCGGCGAACAGCAGCGCGAAGTAGGCCGGGTTGAGGTAGATGAGCCCCAGGGTCAGCGGCCGCGCCAGGCGATCCACGGCCCAGTAGCCGAGCGCCGTGCCGGCCAGCCCGGCGGCCATGATGGCCAGCGCGAAGGCGCAGAAGTAGGGGGCCCGCTGGGCCGGGGCGAGCCCCGGGAAGGCGCGCAGCCCGGCGGTCCACGAGTTGACCGAGATGAGCTGGGCGAGGCCGAACATCGCCCGCCGGCTGACCGCCCCGCGCAGGTGCGGCATGAACGAGACGGTCATCGGCAGGAAGCGGGCGTTGGCCAGCGAGGCGGCCAGCACCACGGTCAGCGCGCCGGCCCCGGCCGCGTAGAGCTCGGCCATCGCCACCTGCCCGGGCAGACCCCAGACCCCGGCGCTCGCGGCCAGCGCCATGCCCAGCCCGAGGCCCGAGTCGCGGGCCAGCGAGCCGAAGCCCATCATGCTCGCGGTGAGCACCACGCAGGGCAGCCCGAGCGCGTCGCGCAGCCCGCGCCGCCAGGCCGCCCCCGCGGTGCCGGCCGGGGGCTCGCTCATCCTCGTCCTCCGTGTGCGCCTCGCGGGGAAGCCGCGGGGGAGTCTACCCGACCCGGGCGGGCGGCTCGTATGGCACACTGGCGGCCCGGTCCATCCCCGAGAACGCCGATGCACGAGCCCGCCGAGCCGCCACCGGCCAGCCCGGTCGAGTCCCTGGTGGCGCGCGCCCGCAGCGCGCAGCGCCGCTTCGCCGATGCCGACCAGGAGCAGGTCGACCAGGTGGTGCGGGCGCTGGCCTGGTCGCTGTACCGGCCCGAGCACGCCCGCGAGCTCGCCGAGCTGGCGGTGCGCGACACCGGGCTCGGCAACGTCGAGGACAAGGTGCGCAAGAACCGGCGCAAGACCTTCGGCACCCTGCGCGATCTGCTGCGGGTGCGCTCGGTGGGGGTCATCGAGGAGTGCCCGGAGCGCGGCCTGGTCCGCTACGCCAAGCCGGTCGGGGTGGTCGCCGCGCTGACCCCCTCGACCAACCCGGCCGCCACCCCGGTCAACAAGGCGATGATGGCCCTCAAGGGACGCAACGCGATCTGCATCGCCCCCTCGCCGGCCGGTCACGCCACCAGCGCGCGGGCCTGCGAGCGGATGCGCGCCGCGCTCGGGCGGGTCGGCGCCCCCGAGGACCTGGTCCAGGTGCTGCCCGCGCCGGTGGCCCGCGCCGACACCGAGGCGCTGATGCGCGCCTGCGACCTGGTGGTGGTCACCGGGTCGCTGAACAACGTGCGCGCCGCCTACTCGAGCGGCACCCCGGCCATCGGGGTCGGGGCCGGCAACGTGCCGGTGGTGATCGACGAGAGCGCCGATCTCGCCGACGCGGCGGCCAAGATCGCCGCCTCGAAGTGCTTCGACAACGCCACCTCGTGCTCCTCGGAGAACAGCGTGGTGATCCTCGAGCCGGTCTACGAGGCGGCGCTCGCCGCCCTCGAGCGGGCCGGCGGCTACCGGGCCAGCGAGGCCGAGAAGGCCGCCATCGAGTCGGTGCTCTGGCAGGGCGGTCGGCTCAACCGCGAGCTGATCGCGCGCTCCGCCGAGCGCATCGCCGCGGCCGCCGGCCTCGGCGAGGCGGCCCGCGCGGCCCGTTTCCTGATCGTCGAGGAGGAGGCGATCGGGCCCGGGCACCGGTTCAGCGACGAGAAGCTCTCGCTGGTGCTGACCAGCTACCGGGCGCGCGACCTCGAGCACGCCATCGAGCGGGTCCGGGCCCTGCTCGAGGTCAAGGGCCGCGGCCACTCGTGCGGGATCCACACCGCCGAGCCGGCCCATGCCCGGCGCCTCGCCGAGGCCATCGACTGCGCCCGGGTGCTGGTCAACCAGGCCCACTGCTTCGGCAACGGCGGCTCGTTCGACAACGGGCTGAACTTCACCCTGAGCATGGGCTGCGGGACCTGGCAGGGCAACTCGATCAGCGAGAACCTGAGCTACCGCCACTTCCTCAACATCACCACCCTGGCCACCCCGATCGGTGAGGACCGGCCCAGCGAGGAGGCCCTCTTCGGACCGCTCTGGGAGCGCTACGGGAGGTAGCCTCCCGGGGGTTCCCCTCGTAGCCCGGGCTCTGCCCGGGATGGAGCGCGGGGTCGCGCCGGACGTTCGGTGCCGCAGCGTGACCCGACGTCGGGCTGGCGCCCGACCTACGCGTGGAACGGAGCGTGGGAAGGCACTGGGCAGTGTGCAAACGGGCACCTCGCCTCGGGCACAACGTCGTTGCGCGATTCTTTCGCAACCTCTCAGCTTCGCCAGAAGGCCGGCGAGAGCACCACCAGCAGGGTGAAGACCTCGAGGCGCCCGAGCAGCATCGCCAGGGCCAGGATCCACTTGGCGGCCGCATCGAGCCCGGCGTAGCTGGTCGCCACCGCGCCGAGGCCCGGTCCGAGGTTGTTCATGCTCGCGGCCACCGCCGAGAAGGCGGTGACCTGGTCGAGGCCGATGGCGAGCAGGGCGAGCAGGATCACCACGAAGGTGATCACGTAGACCCCGAAGAAGCCCCACACCGCGTCGACCACCCGCTGGGGCATGGTCTGCGAGCCGATCTTGATCGGTACCAGGGCGCGAGGATGGATCAGGCGCACGATCTCGCGCGCCCCCTGGCGCACCAGCAGCAGCACCCGGATCACCTTGAGCCCGCCGCCGGTCGAGCCGGCGCAGCCGCCGACGAAGCTCGCGAACAGCAGCAGCACCGGCAGGAAGCCCGGCCAGGCGTGGTAGTCGCTGGTGGTGAAGCCGGTGGTGGTGCTGATCGAGACCCCCTGGAAGACCCCCTCGCGCACCGCCACGGCGAGGTCCGGCTGGGTGCCGGAGCCGATCAGGTAGGCGGTGGTGACCAGCGAGACCATCGCGAGCAGCAGCACGTAGGCGCGAAACTCCGCGTCGCGCAGGTAGGTGCGCAGGCTGCGCCCGCGCAGGGCCGCGAAGTGGAGCGCGAAGTTGACCCCCGAGAGGACCATGAAGAGCACCGCGACGGCCTCGACCTCGGGGTCGTCGAAGAAGCGCATGCTGGCGTCGTGGGTCGAGAAGCCGCCGATCGCCACGGTCGAGAAGCTGTGCCCGATGGCGTCGAAGGGCTCCATCCCGGCCAGCCAGTAGCCGAGCGCGCAGGCCACGGTGAGGCCGAGGTAGATGTACCACAGGGCCTTGGCGGTCTCGGCGATGCGCGGGGTGAGCTTGCTGTCCTTGACCGGGCCCGGGGTCTCGGCGCGGTAGAGCTGCATGCCGCCGACCCCGAGCATCGGCAGGATCGCCACCGCCAGCACGATGATCCCCATGCCGCCGAGCCACTGCAGCCACTGGCGGTAGAAGAGGATCGAGCGCGGCAGCGCGTCGAGGCCGGTGATCACGGTGGCCCCGGTGGTGGTCAGCCCGGAGACCGACTCGAAGACCGCGTCGGCGAGCCCCAGCGCCGGGCGCTCGGCGAGCAGCAGCGGCAGGCTGCCGATCAGCCCCAGCGAGACCCAGAACACCACCACCACCAGGAACCCGTCGCGCACCGTGAGCTCGCGCCGTGCCGCGCGCACCGGCCACCACAGCACCGCGCCGGCCGCCAGGATCAGCACGAAGCTGAGCGCGAAGGGCAGCGCCGCGCCGTCGGCGTACCACCAGGACACGGCCAGCGGCGCGGCCATGGTCAGGCTGAACAGGGCGAGCAGCACCCCGACGATGCGCTGGATGGCGGCGAGGCGCACCGATCAGCGCCGGCGGAAGGCCTCGATCCGCTCGCTGGTCGCCGGGTCGAGGAAGGCCCGCACGGTGGCCTCGCTCTCGAGCTCGATGGCCCGCTCGAGCTCGCTGCAGGCCACCGCGCGCAGCGCCCGGCGCAGGTCGGCGAGCGGGGCGGGCGGCAGCGCGGCGATCCGCCGGGCGACCGCGCTTGCCTCCTCGAGGAGGCGCTCGTCGGCGACCACCCGCCAGGCCGCGCCCGCCTCGTGCAGCTCGCGGGCCGTGTAGCGCTCGCCGAGCAGCAGCATCTCGCGGGCCTTGTTGAGCCCGACCATGCGCGCGAGCAGGGCGGTCACCCCGCCGGTCACGAACATCCCCCAGGCGTACTCGGGGAAGAAGGCCCGGGCGCTCTCGGCCCACAGCGTGAGGTCGCAGTTCAGCGCCCACTCGAAGCCGCCGCCGACCGCCCAGCCGTTGATCGCCCCGATCACGAAGCGATCCCCCAGGCAGATGCTGCGCGTGACCCGCTGGATGCGCTCGACGCGCTCGCGCGCCTCGGCCTCGTCGCGCGGATGGCGGTGCTCCTTGAGGTCGTCGCCGGCGCAGAAGGCCCGCCCGGCGCCGGTGAACACGATCACCCGCACCGCCGGGTCGGCGTGGGCGGCATCGAAGGCCGCCGCGGTCGCCTCGAGCAGCGCGGCGTTCATGGCGTTCAGTGCCGCGGGGCGGTTCAGGGTGATGGTGCAGATGCCCTCGCGGGTCTCGCGCAGCACGGTCTCGCTCACGGTCGCGGCTCCTCGGGCTCGCGCACCACCCGGCGGGTCTTGCCGGCGGTGCGCGGGAAGTGGCCGGCGGCGACCAGCCGGACCTCGGCGCTCACCCCCAGGCGGTGCTTGATCGCCTCGCCGAGCCGCGCGGCCAGGGCCTCCCGGGGGACCTGCCCCTCGGCGACCTCGACGACCAGCGGCAGGGCATCGTAGGGTCCGTCGCCGCGCAGCACCACCCGGTACTCGGGGGCGAGCTCGGGGAAGGTGCTGATCACGGCCCCGATCATGGTCGGGAAGCAGTTGATGCCGCGCACCACCACCATCTCGTCGCTGCGCCCGCTGACCCGGAAGCGCGGCGCGTCGCGCCCGCAGGCGCAGCGCCCGGTCGCGGTCAGGGTGATCAGGTCACCGGTGCGGAAGCGCACCAGGGGCTGGCACTCCTTGACCAGGTGGGTGAGCACCAGCTCGCCGCGCTCGCCCTCGCGCCAGGGCAGCACCCGCTCGCCGTGCGGCTCGACCAACTCGGCGTGAAGCACGTCGCCGGCCAGCAGGTGGAGATCGGCCTGCTCCTGGCACTGGGCGGCGAAGTTGCACAGCACGTCGGAGACCCCGTAGTTCGAGTTGCGCACCTGGAAGCCCCAGGTCGCCTCGAGGCGCGCGCGCAGGGCCGGGTCGTCGAGCCCGGCCTCGCCGCCGAACAGCCCCAGGCGCAGGCCGAGATCACGCGGCGCGAGGCCCGGGAACTCGGCGGCGATCACCCGCTCGAGCACCGCCGGGTAGGAGGGCGTGCACGAGATCGCGGTCACCCCGAGCTCGCGGATGGTCTCGATCAGGCGCGCGGTGGAGCCGACCCCGAAGGGGATGACGGTCGCCCCGGTGGCCTCGAGGCCGAGGTGGTCGGTCAGCCCGCCCATCCAGAGCTGGTAGTTGAGGCAGTGCACGACCCGATGCCCGGGGCCGAGCCCGGCGCAGCGCTGGGCGCGGCCGGCGACCTCGGCGCTGAGCGCCGCGTCGGCCCGGCTCAGCGCCAGGTTCATGGCCTGGCCGGTGGTCCCCGAGGTGCGGTGGACGCGGGCGATGCGCTCGGCAGGGCTGGCCAGGTAGCTGCCGAAGGGCGGGTGGGCGGCCTGGTCGGCGCGCAGCATCGCCTTGTCGCAGAAGGGCAGCTCGGCGATGGCGGCCAGTTGCGGCGCGGGCCGGGCGCTGTTCCAGAGCCGGGCGAAGAACGGCGAGTCGCGCACCAGGTGCTCGAGCTGGGAGCGCCAGCGCTGCTCGCGGAGCCTGCGTTGCCCGCCGTCCACGTCCTCGGCCCCCAGGTGGCGCGCCCCGCGGGCGGCACGACCCGCGGGGCGCGGGGCGGGCACGGAGGCGCATCGCCGCCAAGCATGTCGCGGAACGCCCGGCGGTGCAACGTTCTCGCCGGCTCCTTGATCGGGGCGATTGACGCGCCCGGTCGCCGGCGCTAGCGTCGCTGCCCTGTCACGGATTCTTGCACGGCGAGGGGCACGGAGATGCTCAGATGCGGTTTCGTCGGCTGGCGCGGGCTGGTCGGCTCGGTGCTGATGGAGCGGATGCGCGCCTGCGCGGACTTCGAGGGGCTCGAGTGCACCTTCTTCTCGACCTCGGACCCGGGCGGCGCGGGTCCGCAGGGGCTCGGCTTCGACACCGGTGCGCTCGCCGACGCCCGCGACCTCGCGGCGCTGGGGCGCCAGGACGTCGTGATCACCTGCCAGGGCGGAGACTACAGCCGCGAGGTCCACCCGCGGCTGCGCGAGCGCGGCTGGCAGGGGTACTGGATCGACGCGGCCTCGGCGCTGCGCATGGAGCCGTCGACCGTGCTGGTCCTCGACCCGGTCAACGCCGCCGTGATCGAGCGCGCCCTGGCCGCCGGGCGGCGCGACTTCTGCGGGGCGAACTGCACGGTGAGCCTGATGCTGATGGCCCTGGCCGGCCTGTTCGCGGCCGACGAGGTCGAGTGGCTGACCTCGATGACCTACCAGGCCGCCTCCGGGGCAGGAGCGCGCAACATGCTCGAGCTGGTCGCGCAGATGCGCTACCTGGGCGCGGCGGCCGCCGCCGAGCTCGACGACCCGGCCGGCGGGGCGCTCGCCGTCGACCGGCGGGTCGGCGAGGCGCTGGCCGCCGAGGACTTCCCGCGCGCCCAGTTCGGCGCGCCGCTCGCCGCCAGCCTGCTGCCCTGGATCGACCGGGCGATGCCCGGCGGGCAGAGCCGCGAGGAGTGGAAGGGGGCGGCCGAGGGCAACAAGATCCTCGCCCGCGAGACCGCGCCGGTGCCGATCGACGGGATCTGCGTGCGGGTCGGGGCGATGCGCTGCCACGCCCAGGCCTTCACCGTGAAGCTGCGCCGCGACCTGCCGATCGAGCGCGTCGAGGCGCTGCTCGGTGCAGCCAACGAGTGGGTCGAGGTGATCCCCAACGAGCCCGAGGAGACCCTCGCCCGGCTTACCCCGGCGGCGGTCGCCGGCAGCCTCCGAGTCCCGATCGGGCGGCTGCGCAAGCTCGCCATGGGCCCCGAGTACCTGGCCGCCTTCACGGTCGGCGACCAGCTCCTGTGGGGCGCGGCCGAGCCGCTGCGCCGCATGCTGCGCATGCTGCGCGCCCACCTCGGCGAGGAGCCGGGCGCCGCGCCCCAGGCGGTCGCCTGAGGCGGTCGCTCCGCCA
>CAZRGU010000026.1:0-20189 GCA_964599705.1 uncultured Ectothiorhodospiraceae bacterium
CGGGGCGCCCAGGAACGCCCTCGCGACGGCGCGCGGTTTTTTCACAAACTCTGAGGCCGCGCCCGGGCGCGGCGCGAGGCCGTGCCCGGGGGCGGCGCGCGCCGCTCACAGCTCGAGGCGGTTGAGGCGCAGCGCGTTGAACACCACCGAGGCCGAGCTGAAGCTCATCGCCGCGGCCGCGATCACCGGGCTGAGCAGGATGCCGAAGAACGGGTAGAGAACCCCGGCGGCGACCGGCACCCCGACGCCGTTATAGATGAAGGCGAAGAACAGGTTCTCGCGGATGTTGCGCATGGTCGCCCGGCTCAGGCGCCGGGCGCGCACGATGCCGCGCAGGTCGCCCTTGACCAGGGTCACGCCGGCGCTCTCCATGGCGACATCGGTGCCGGTCCCCATCGCCACCCCGACCTGGGCCTGGGCGAGCGCCGGGGCGTCGTTGATGCCGTCGCCGGCCATCGCCACCACCTTGCCCTCGGCCTGCAGGCGCCGGACCGTCTCGGCCTTCTGATCGGGGAGCACCTCGGCGATCACCTCGTCGAGGCCGAGCCGCTCGGCGACCGCCGCGGCGGTGGTCTTGCTGTCCCCGGTCAGCATCACGATCCGCAGCCCCTCGGCGTGCAGCTCCTCGATCGCCCCCGGGGTGGTCTCCTTGACCGGGTCGGCGACCCCGATCAGCCCGGCGATGCCGCCGTCGATGGCCACCAGCATCACCGTCTGGCCGGCCGCGCGCAGCGCCTCGGCCCTGGCCGAGAGCGGGCCCGGATCGATGTCCAGGCTCTCGAGCAGGCGGGCGTTGCCGAGCGCCACCCGGCGCCCCTCGACCTTGCCGACCACGCCCTTGCCGGTGATCGACTCGAAGTCCTCGACGCCGGCGAGCTCCAGCCCGCGCTCCTCGGCCCCCGCGACGATCGCCGCGGCCAGCGGGTGCTCGCTGCCCCGCTCGAGGCTCGCGGCCAGGCGCAGCAGGGTCGCCTCGTCGATCTCGCCGGCCGGAGACACCTCGACCAGCCGCGGCTTGCCCTCGGTCAGCGTCCCGGTCTTGTCGACCACCAGGGTATCGACCTTGCGCATCACCTCGATCGCCTCGGCGTCCTTGAACAGCACCCCGACCGAGGCGCCCTTGCCGGTGGCGGTCATGATCGACATCGGCGTGGCCAGCCCGAGCGCGCACGGGCAGGCGATGATCAGCACGGCGACCGCGTTGATGATCGCGTAGGCCATCGCCGGCGGGGGCCCGACCAGTGCCCAGACGATGAAGGTGATCACGGCGATCAGCACCACCACCGGCACGAAGTAGCCGGCGACCACGTCGGCGAGCTTCTGGATCGGGGCGCGCGAGCGCTGCGCGGCGGCCACCATCTGCACGATCTGGGCGAGCAGGGTGTCGCCGCCGACCCGCTGGGCCTCGATGACCAGCGAGCCGGTGCCGTTGACCGTGGCCCCGACCACCCGGTCGCCGGGCTCCTTGGTCACCGGGATCGGCTCGCCGGTGATCATCGACTCGTCGACCGGGCTGGAGCCCTCGACGACCACCCCATCGACCGGCACCTTCTCGCCCGGACGCACCCGCAGCCGATCCCCGACCGCGACCTGCTCGAGCGGCACGTCGGCCTCGCTGCCGTCGGCGTTGATGCGCCGGGCGGTCTTGGGGGCCAGCCCGAGCAGGGCGCGGATCGCGGCCCCGGTGCGGCTGCGCGCGCGCAGCTCCATCACCTGCCCGAGCAGCACCAGGGTGACGATCACCCCGGCGGCCTCGAAGTAGATGTCGACCTGCCCGGAGGCGTCACGGAACGAGTCCGGGAAGATCCCCGGCGCCACGGTGGCGAGCACGCTGTAGGCATAGGCGACCCCGACCCCGAGCCCGATCAGGGTGAACATGTTGAGGCTGCGGTGGACCACCGAGCGCCAGCCGCGCTCGAAGAATGGCCACCCGCCCCACAGCACCACCGGGGTGGCCAGCCCCAGCTCGAACCAGCCGAGCATCTTCTCCGGGGCCAGCCACTCGAAGCTCAGCCCGACGTACGGTCCCATCGCCAGGATCACCAGCGGCACGGTCAGCACCGCGCTGACCCGGAAGCGGCGGAACATGTCGATCAGCTCGGCGTTGTCCTCCTCCTCGGCCTCGACGGTCATCGGCTCGAGCGCCATCCCGCACTTGGGGCAGTTGCCGGGCTCGTCACGCACGATCTCGGGATGCATCGGGCAGGTGTACTGGGTGCGCCCGGCGGCCGCGACCGGCAGCTCGGGCTCGAGGGCCATCCCGCACTTCGGGCAGTTGCCGGGGCCGGGCTGGCGCACCTCGGGGTGCATCGGGCAGACGTAGGCGCTGCCCGCGGGCGCGGCGGCCGGGGCCGTGGCCTGCGCGCCGAGATACGACTCCGGCGCGGCCTGGAACTTCTCCAGGCAGCGTGCGCTGCAGAAACGATAGGTCGTCCCGCCATGCTCGAGGCGGTGCTCGGACTCGGCGCTGACCTGCATGCCGCAGACCGGATCGCGGATCGTCTCCCCACCCGTCGCATGGTGGTGGTCGTGGTGGTGGTGCGCGTGCTCCATGGCTCGTTCTCCCGGAGTGGCGGGTCGCTCGCCCGCCGGGGCAGGCAAGGGGCGGATCGGCGGTATTTGTATCACATACCGGGTCCGCCGGCGGGTGCCTGCCAGGACCCGGTGCGCAGGATAGGCAGCGGCGGCTGGCGCCGATGTGTCCCCGAGATTACCGAAAGTTGAACGTCGAGCCGCTCGCCGCTCACAGCCGCCCGAGATCGAGCGCCAGCACCTCGCCCATCCACAGGGCGTGCTCGCCGTGATCGGCGATGTCGTCGCCGGTCTCCGGGTGGACCAGGACGGTGAGCCCGGCGCGATTGAGCGCCAGGAAGGGCACCACCTCGCCGAACAGCGCCGGGGCGAAGGCGACCTGGTAGCTCGGTCGCGGGTGCGGCCCGATCGGCCGATCGTGCCAGCGTCCCAGCCGCACCTCGAAGCGCCGGGCGAGCGCCTCGCGCAGCCGCTCGGCGCTCGCCCGGGTATCCTGATCGTAGTAGACGTGGGCGTGGTAGCCGCGCACCGCGACACCGCCCATCCGCTCCGGGTCCGCCACCACCGGCTCCTCCTCGCTCGCCGCCCGCTCCCCGGGCAACGCCAGCTTGGACCGCCACGGGCGGCAACGGTTCGATCGGCTCGAGCAGCCGGTCCTTGACCTTCGTGTAGCACCAAGGTTCTACACTGCTGGCAGCAGAACCGAGGAGTGCAACGAATGACAGGCTCACCGGAGCAGGCAGTCGAGATCGCGGGAGCCGGCCCGGCCGGGCTGGCCGCGGCCATCACCCTGGCTCGCAACGGCCGGCCGGTGGTGGTCCACGAGGCCTTCGCCGAGGTCGGTCACCGTTTCGGCCACGACCTGCAGGGGCTCGAGAACTGGACCACCCGCGCCGACGTGCTCGACGAGCTGCGCACGCTCGGCATCACCACCGAGTTCGCGCATCGCGCCTGCACGCGCGGGACGGCCTTCGACGCCTGGGACCGCCGCTATCCGGTGCGCTCCGATGAGCCGCTGTTCTACATGCTGGCCCGCGGGCCCGGCGAGGGCACGCTCGACCGCGCGCTGCTCGAGCAGGCCCGCTCGCTCGGCGTCGAGGTCCGCTTCAACAGCCGGGTCGACCGCTCCGCGCCGATGGCGATCTCGGCGCACGGTCCCTCGCGGGGTGACGCGATCGCGGTCGGCTACCACTTCCGCACCGACTTCGAGGACGGCTTCTGGGTGATCTGCGATCGGGCGCTGGCACCGGGAGGCTACGCCTACCTGCTGGTGATGGACGGGCGAGGCACCCTCAAGAGCTGCATGTTCTCGAACTTCCACGGTGCCTGGCGCTACGCCGAGCGATCGCTCGAGGCCTTCCGGCGGCTGCTCGGCATCGAGCTCATCGAGCCGCGCCGCCACGGCGGGGTGGGCAGCTTCCTGCGCCCCGCCCGGCCGTGCCCGGACGCGACCCGGGTCGCCGGCGAGCAGGCCGGCTTCCAGGACTGCCTGTGGGGCTTCGGAATCCGCGTCGCGCTGCGCTCCGGGGTGCTGGCCGCGCAGAGCCTGATCGCCGGCAAGGACTACGAGAGCCTGTGGCGCGCGCAGCTCGCCCCGCCGATGCATGCCTCGCTGGTCAACCGCGCCCTCTACGGCCACCTCGGAAATGCCGGCTTCCGCTGGCTGCTCGGCCACTTCAGCGCCCAGCAGGACCTGCGCGGCACCCTGCGTCGCCACTACCGGCCGAGCCGGCTCAAGCGCTGGATCGAGCCCTGGGCGCGGGCCTGGTGGGAGCGCCAGCGGGGCAGCGCGGCGCCGGCGCTGCGCGCACCGGCGGGCGGGTCCGGGTAGCCGGCCAGCCCGCATAGCTCACCGGCGTGCGCCTCGAGACGCGGCCGCGGCACGGCACCCGGACCGCGAGACGGCGCAGGCGCCCTCGACACCGCGTTCGCGACCGCGCCGGACGCAAGGGCATGCCCGCGGCGGGGCGTGCCCTTGCGTCCGGCGTACACCACGCCGCGAAGCGCCGATCAGTCAGTCATGCTTGGTCTTCTTGCTGGCGGCGGGGTGGTCGTCCTTCTCGCCCTCCGCGTGGCCGCCCTGCTCCCCCTCCACGTGACCGCCCTGCTCGGCCTCGCCGTGGGCGTGACCGCCCGCGGCGGTGGCGCTGAACACGTGCGAGTGGCGCAGGCTGAGCACCGGCCCGGTGTCGAGGGTGACCTTGATGAAGCCGCTGCCGGTGGCCTGGTGGCAGGCGTTGCAGGCCGCGATGGTCTGCCCGAGCGCGCTGCCCAGGCGCTTCTTGTCACCGGACTCGATGGCCTCGCCAATCTCGTCGAACCCGGCGCTGAGCATCGCCGCGAAGAGCTGGCCCTTCTCGGCGTCGACATAGGCTGCCGCGCTCATCTGGGCACGCAGCTCCTGGTACTCGTGTCCGGCCACCGCCCAGTCGCCGGCATCGCCGGCGGCGTGCAGCACGTGGAAGCGCTCGGCGAACCCCGGCATGAAGCCGGCGAACGACGGCTTGAGCGCGGTGAGCGCCTCGACCTGCTCGCGCAGCGCCTGCACCTCGCGGGCCAGCTCCTCGGTGCTCTGGGCGCTGCCCAGCGCCGGGGCGCCGAGCAGAGCGGTGGCCAGCACGGCATGAATCGTCTTCTCAAGCGACACGTTGCAACCCTCCTGATGCGTCGACCCCTTCACGGACGCGGAGTGCCCGCCGGCACCCGGCCGTGCCCGGCCGCCGGCCCCGCCGGCCGGCGGCGGCGAGCGGCCGGTGCCTGGTGCGCCGATCGACAGTCCCGACCCGCCCGCCAGCCACGTCCGCCGACGGTAGCGCCGCGCGGCTCTCGTGGCGCTTGCCGTGAGGTTACGAGAAGTTGAGAAAGGCCGAACGTGGAGTCGCCGGGCAGTCCGGCTTACCGTTTCGTATAGTTCCCGCCACCGCCGGCCAAGCCGCCGGCGGGGAGACTGCCAGCACCGTGCGCGTCGGGCGCCGGGATCGCTGACGAGGCAGCCCTGGCATGAAGATCCTGCTCATCGAGGACGACGCCGAGACCGCGGCCTACATCGCCAACGGGCTCAAGGAGCACGGCCACACGGTGGATCTCGCCGCCACCGGCCGCGACGGCCTGTTTCTGGCCGCCGGCGAGCGCTACGACCTGATGATCGTCGACCGGATGCTGCCCGAGCTCGACGGGCTCTCGGTGGTCAAGACGGTGCGCGGTGCCGGGGTCAAGACCCCGGTGCTGTTCCTGACCGCGCTGAGCGGGGTCGACGAGCGGGTCGCCGGGCTCGAGGCCGGCGGCGACGACTACCTGGTCAAGCCGTTCGCCTTCTCCGAGCTGCTCGCCCGGATCAACGCGCTGGCTCGCCGCCCGCCGCTCGGGGCCACCGACACCGTGCTGCGGGTCGCGGATCTCGAGATGGACCTGCTCAGCCGCCGGGTCAGCCGCGGCGGCCGGCCGCTCGAGCTCCAGCCCCGCGAGTTCAAGCTGCTCGAGTACCTGATGCGCCACGCCTCCCAGGTGGTGACCCGAACGATGCTCCTCGAGCACGTCTGGGACTTCCACTTCGATCCCCACACCAACGTCGTCGAGACCCACATCAGCCGGCTGCGCGCCAAGGTCGACAAGCCGTTCGCCAGCCCGCTCATCCACACGGTACGCGGAGCCGGCTACTCGCTGCGCCCCCCGGAGTGAGCGCCGCCTTGCGCGCCCGTCACCTGCTGCGCTCGGTACCGGTCCGCCTGGCCCTGGGGCTGGCGGTGGGCTCGGCGCTGGTGATGGGCGGCCTGCTCGCCGTGATCCACTGGTGGATGCTCTCGCTGCTCGAGCGACACCTCGCCCAGACCATCGAGATGCAGACCCAGGTCCTGCGCGACGAGCTCGCCCAGGACGGGCGCGACTCGATGCTCGGGCTGGTCGCCCGCCACCTCCAGTCCCACGCCAGCAGCCCGATCCACATCCTGGTGCTCGACGCCGGGGGCAACCGGATCGGCGGCGACCTGGCGCCGATCCCGGCGCGGACCGGATGGCAGGACCTGCCCCCCGCGAGGCTCGGCGCCGGCCAGGGGGGAGCGCTGCGCGGGCTCGGGAGCTGGTTCGACGAGGATACCTTCGTCCTGGTCACCCACGACACCGAGGACCAGGCGCAGAGCGCCCGGCTGCTGCTGCTCTCGTTCGGCTCGGCGCTGGCAATCACCGTGGTGCTGGTGCTCGGCGCCGGGATCGCGGTCGGCGTCACCCTGCTGCGCCGGGTCGAGCGCATCGATCGCACCGCCCGCCAGATCATGGCCGGCGACCTCAGCCGGCGGATTCCGGTCGATGGCGCCGGCAACGAGCTCGATCGGCTCGCCGACGGGCTCAACCGGATGCTCGCCCGGATCGAGGAGCTGGTCGCCAACCTCCACCATGTCAGCGGCGACATCGCCCATGACCTGCGCACCCCGCTCGGGCGGCTGCGCCAGCGCCTCGAGGCCTGCCGGCTCAAGCCGCGCCGCCCGGCCGAGTACGAGGCCGCGATCGACGGGGCGATCGCGGACAGCGACGCGGTGCTGGCGACCTTCGATGCGCTGCTGCGGATCTCCCAGATCGAGGTCGGGACGCGGCGTGCCCGCTTCGCCCGGGTCGATCTGAGCGCGGTCGCGGAGAACGTGGTCGAGGCCTACACGGCGGTGGCCGAGGACGAGGGCCGCAGCCTCGTGGCAGACATCGAGCCGGCCGTCGAGCTGCTCGGCGATCGCGAGCTGCTGACCCAGATGCTGGCCAACCTGGTCGAGAACGCGCTCCACCACACCCCGCCGGGTTCGAGGGTCGAGGTGCGCATCGAGGCGCGCGAGCGGACGGCGCGGGCGGTGGTCAGCGACGATGGACCGGGGATCCCGGCCGACGAGCGCGAGCGGGTCTTCCGCCGCTTCTACCGCCTCGACGCGGCCCGCTCGACCCCGGGAAACGGCCTCGGGCTGAGCCTGGTCGCCGCGGTGGCCCAGCTCCACGAGGCGCGCGTCACGCTCGAGGACAACCACCCCGGATTGCGGGTGGTGGTGTGCTTCGCCGCGGCCCGGTGAGCGCGCCCCGCGCCCCCGCTAGCGGCCGCCGAGCACCCGGCGCCGCTCCTCGAACTCCTCGCGGTCGATCTCGCCCCGGGCGTAGCGCTCCTCGAGGATCTCGAGCGCGCTCTTGCCGGCCGGGGGCGGGGCGCTCGGCTCCCGCGCTGAGCCGCCCAGCCAGCGCACCAGCACCACCACCAGCGCCACCGCGCCGGCGACCAGCACGACCATCATCAGCGGACCGAGGATCCAGCCGAGCCAACCCCCTTGCATGTGATCTCCGTAGTAGGCACCCGGTACCGGCTGGGCGCGCGCGCCTTGCGGCGCGGAGAGCAGCGACAGCGCCCCGATCACGACGGCCCGGGCTGTCTGCACGGCGGGGCTCCCAGTGGCGCGAAAGGAGTCTCATTGTAGGTTAACCTCGAGGCGGTCGCCAGGCCGTGCGGCCCCCGCGGCCGGGCGCGCCCGCGGTGGCGCTTGACAGCGAGGCGGTGGCGTCCCGTAGGGTCACCCCGCGCAGCGAGCCGCAGGGAGGGGGAATGACGGCGACCCGGCGAGCCATCGACGACGGCCAGTCCGCCCCGGGGCCACGCCGGCCGCGGACCGCGCTGTGGGGGGGGCTGGCCGCGGCGCTGGCGATCGCGGCGCTCGCCTTCACCTTCCGCAGCGTCGAGCCGGACCGGCTGCTCGCGGTGCTGGCCAGGGCCGACTGGTGGTGGCTCGCCGCCGTGGCCGCCTCGGTCCCCGCCGAGCAGTGGCTGCGGGGCTGGAAGTGGGGCCAGATCCTCCACGACCTCCGCCCGGTTCCCACCCTGCGCCTGTTCGGGGCGGTGATGGCCGGCTACTTCGCCAACATCGTGGTCCCGGTCGGGATCAGCCCGCTGGTGCGGGCCTGGCTGGTGGCGCGGCGCGAGCGCCTCGAGGTCGCGACGGTGCTCCTGACCACCGCCGTCGAGCGCTTCGTCGACGGGGTGGTGTTCGCGCTGCTCCTCGCCGCGGTCGCGGCCCTCTACCGGGTGCCGGCCGAGCCGCCCGGGCTGGGCGTGCTGCTCGCGCTGGCCGCGGCGGGCAGCCTGCTGCTGTTCTCGGGACTGCTCGCCGGGCTGTTCCTCGTCCGGCACCGGCTGTGCGACCGGTCCTCGCTGCTCGGCCGGGCGCTGGCGCGGCTCGAGCGCGCCTTCGGCGGGCGTCTCGCCGGGCTCGCCGGCGGGCTCGCCGCAGGGATCGTCTGGCCGCGCTCGCGCTGGCGTGGCGCGGCCGTGATCGGAGCGAGCCTCCTCATGAAGCTGGTCTCGACCGGTCACTTCCTGTGGGCCGGGCTGGCCTTCGGGGTGCTGCTCCCGGCCGGTGACTACCTGCTGATCATGGTGATCGCCGGCTTCTCGATGATCCTCTCGCGCTTCGTGCGCATCCCGGGAGGCGGGGTGCTCGGGGCCGCCTTCGCGCTCCGGCTGCTCGGCGTCGGCGACGAGCAGGCGCTGGCGATGGTCACGGTGGTGCACGTCATGGTGCTGCTGACCACCGTCGGGATCGGCGCGCTCGCCTTCTGGCGCAGCGGGATCAGCGCCGCCGAGCTGCGCCGGATGCCGGAAGCGACGTCCGGGAGCGCTCGATCCCGGTGAGGATCGGACAGCGCCCGCCCGCTTCGGCGCAGGCGCTGGCCAGCTCGCCGAGCTCGCGCCTCAATGCCCGCAGGGTCGCGAGGCGCGCGTCGATCGCCTCGAGCTTGGCCCGCACCAGGGCGTGCACCGCCGGGCGCGAGCGCTGCGGGGCGTCGCGCAGCTCGAGCAGCGCGGCGATCTCGGCGAGCGTGAAGTCCATGGCCTGGGCGCGGCGGATGAAGCGTAGCCGGGCGAGGTCGGCCTCGCGGTAGAGGCGCTGCCCCGAGGCGCTTCGCCAGACCCCGGGGAGCAGGCCGATCCGCTCGTAGTAGCGCAGGGTGTCGGCGCCTCGCCCGCCTGCCCGATCCGGTAGCCGCGTGCCATCGCTACCCCGGCGCGGCGCCCGCGGCCCCGATCGGGCGCCAGACCTGGACCCGGTTGTTGCCGAAGTCGACCGCGTAGACGGTGCCGTCGGCCGCCACCGCCACCGCGATCGCCTTGGCGAACTGCCCGGGGCCGCTGCCGCGCTCGCCGAAGGCGGTGAGGAACCGCCCCTCGGGGCTGAACTTCTGGATCCGGTTGTTGTAGAAGTCGGCGACGAAGACGTTGCCGGCGCCATCGACGGTCACGCTGGTCACGGTCGCGAACCAGCCGTTGAAGGGCCCGAAGAGGTTGCTGGCCAGCGGCCCCCCCCACTTGCCGAGAAAGCGCCCGTCGGGCGAGAAGAGCTGCACCCGGTCATTGTAGCCGTCGGCCACGTAGACCCGCCCGTCGGCGCCGAGCGCCACGTCGGTCGGGTAGTTGAACTCGCCGGCCCCGATCCCGGTCTCCCCGGTGCGCCCCCACTGCGAGACGAAGCGCCCGTCGGCGCGCAGGTGCTGGACGCGCTGGTTGTAGAAGTCCGCCACGTAGAGCTCCCCGGTGCCGGTCACCGCGACACCGCCCGGGGCGCTGAGCTCGCCCGGCCCGCTGCCCTTGCGCCCGATCGCGCGGCGCGGCGTGCCGTCGAGGGCGAACACCTGGATGCGGTCGTTCCAGTAGTCGGCCACGTAGAGCTCGCCGCCGGCCACGGTGAGGTTCATCGGCCGCCCGAGCTGCCCGTCCCCCGCGCCCGGGGCACCGATCTGGCGCAGGTACCTGCCCTGGCGGTCGAAGACCTGGATCCTGCCGTTGCGCGCGTCGCTGACGAAGATCTCGTCACCGTGGATCGCGATCCCGGTCGGATCGCGGAACTCGCCGGGTCCGGAGCCCGCCCCGCCCCAGGCCCCGACGAAGGCGTAGCCGGGCTCGCGCGGCGACGGAATCCACAGCGCCCAGACCACCACCGCGAGCAGCCCGGCCAGCACCGCCAGCCCGGCGACGGCGCGCAGCACCCAGCCGAGGATCCTTCTCATCCCGTTTCCGCCAGCCAGCAACGGTCACTCGAGCCTACTGCCTGGAGTGCGCTCCAGGTCAAGCCTCGATCGCCGCGCCCCGCCGCCGGACCCGGCACCGCCCGCGCGGCCGGGAGCCGGGGCTCGACCGGGGTGCGTCTCCCGGCGAGCCCTCAGGCCGGCAGTCGCCGCGGCTCGCGCGCCTTGAGCCGCTCGAGCACCGCCGAGCCCTTGCTGCCACCGAGCTTGCTGCGCACCTCGTCCTCGAGGCGGCGCTCGGCGGGGACGTTGAGCGCCGAGGCGGCCTGGGCCTTGTCGAGACGCATGCGCACCGCGGCCTCGCGCTGCTTGAAGCGGGACAGCGCGCTGCTGCCGTCGCCGATCTTGACGCTCGAGGCCTTCTCGGTGCTGCGCGCCACCGCCTCCATGGTCTGCATCATCTTCAGGCTGCGCCGCGCCTCGGCGAGCGCCTGGTTGAGCTGCTGGTACTGCGCCTCCTGCTGGGCGCAGAGCTCGCGCTGGCGCTCGAGGGCCGCCTCGAGCACCGGCAGCTCGGCCTCCATGTCCTCGATCAGCCCGCACAGGCGCGCCGCCAGCTCCTCCTCGCCGCGCCCGAGCAGCGCCTCGGCGTCGGCGGTCTTGGCCGCGATGGCGGCCCGCTTGTCGCGCACGTCGCGCTCGAGCTGGGCCATCTCGGCCTTGATGGTGGCCACCGCGTCGCGGGCCGCGTCGCGGTCCTTCTCGAGCTGCTCGAGGTCCTGCTTGGCGAAGGCCACCGCGTTGGCCCGCTCGATCGCCTCGGACTTCTCGGCGTCCTGGGCCTTGATCCACCGGAAGACGGATGCCAGCACCTTCATCGCTCTTCTCCATTGTGTGGGCGGGAATCCGCCGAGCCCTCGTCGAGCCACTCGGCGTTCTGAACCAGCGCCGTGACCAGCGATGCGATCGAGGCCTCGAGCTCGTTGCCGTCGAGATTGGCCGCCTCGAGGTTGTCGGCGAGCACGATCTGGTCGCCCTCGATCTGGAAGTGACCGTGGGCGATGCCCGCGTTGGCCTCCAGCAGCCGCCGGTAGAACGCCTTGTCGTCGCGCGCCGGGCAGACCATCACCCGCAGGCAGACCACCGTCTCCTCGGCATCCACGGTGACCGGGATGTTGGTCTCGGGCTCGGTGACCACCAGGATGTCGGGGCGCGGGGTGGGCTCGAAGCCGACCTCGAGCTCGAGCAGCAGCTCCTTGACCCGCTCGCAGACCTCGACCTCGCGGTCGCTGACCGCAGCTTGACTGACCGCCATGGGTTGTTTCCTCCGTCTCTGTCCGTCGGTCGCCGCCTGGGCCCCGCTCGGGGCGCGGTGGCGGCCCATGCTCAAAGGGGTGTGACCTGATCCGTGCGCAGCGGCTTGCCGAACCAGGCCGTGATCCAGTCGCCCTCCCACTCGACCAGCGCGAGGGTGAACTCCTCGTCGTCATCGGTCCCGTAGAGGGCCTGCGAGAGCGGCCGACCGGTCTCGTCGGGGTCGCGAATGCCGTGAAACTCCTCGCCGCCCAGCATCCGGTAGGTGACCTCGGCCTCGCCGCCGTCCGGATCCGGATAGAGCGCCGAGAACGCCGCCACGAAGTGCTCGCCATCGGCGGTGAGGTGCTCGCCGGCAAGCTCGGCGAGCGGACCGGCGTGGTCCTGCTGGAACAGCGCCAGGGCCTCGCCGTGCCGGGGATCCTCGCCGGCGGTCAGCCGGTCGACGATCAGCAGCTCGGTGCCGCTGGCCGGATGGCGCACGAAGGCCTCGATCATGCGGAAGTGCGGGTGCTCGAGGCGGCGCAGCCGGCTGACCAGGAACTCCGGCAGCCCCCCGAGGTAGGCCATCAGCGACGGCTCGGAGAGGGTCACGACGCCCTTCGCGCGCAGCTCCTCGAGGTGCATGGCGACTTCCCTGCCCCGGGCGCGCTAGCAGCGCCCGCCGCGCCGCGACAGGACCATCACCAGGGCGAAGAGGCCCAGGGTGCCGAGAAAGGCCGGCCAGGCGCCGGCGCGGGCCGGGTCACGGTAGCCGGGAGCGCCGTAGCCGGCGCCGCTGGCGAGCATGCTCGCCGCGCCCAGGGCGACCCAGGCCCCGCCGGGGCCCCAGTAGCCGTAGCGGCCGTTGTTGAACACCACGTCGTAGCGCTTGCCGTCGCGCGAGACGCGCCTCGGCACGTAGTCCGGGCGCTTGGCCGGCTTGCTCTTCCAGCTCGTCTTGAGCCCCTGGCGGGAGGCGGCCTCGGCCCCGCGGCGCGACCCGAACGCCTTGCCCCGGGTCCCCACCCGCCGCTCGATGTTGCCGCCCCAGCCCGCCACCCGCCCGCCGGCCGCCCCGGCCGCGCTGCGCCGGCGCACCGAGGCCCGGCCCCAGCCGATGCTGCGCCGGCTGGTGATCCCCTTGCGGGCGAACCCGGAGCCCCCGATCCGCAGGCTCGAGCGCCCGAAGCCGCTGAACCCGCGCCGCGCCTCGGCCTCCCCGCTGGGAATCAGCACCAGGGTGGCCGCCGCGGCGAGCAGCAGCAGGAGCGGGAGGAAGCGGCGGAGGGGCATCGACATCATCGACCTCGAATCAGGCGGTAATGCTGTAGAGGAGCGCGCCGAGCCCGGCATAGAAGGCCGCGCTCAGCCCGCCGATGGCGAGGTTGCGCTGCTCGCCGACCTCGCTGTTGACCGGCGCGTAGGGCACCACGGCACGGTCGACGAAGGGGCGCACCAGCAGCATCGTGCCGATCCCGAGCACGCTGCTCAGCGCCAGGGTGCCGACCGCGCTGGCCAGCGCATCCCAGCTGGTGATGTCGCTGCCGATCACCCCCGCCGAGACCACCAGCGCGACCCCGACGAGGTAGCCGCCGAAGGCCAGCCCGACGGCCGCGTTGTCGTTGTCCTCGAGCTCCTCGATGACCCCGTGGAGCGAGCCATCGAGGTAGCGGTAGCGCACCAGACGCAGGTAGATGAGCGCGGCGGCGACCAGCACCAGCTGGGAGAGCAGGAAGTACTCGAGCGTGGTGAGCACCCCCATCAGCAGCCCGGAGCTCTCTCCGGCGAGGGCGCCGGCAAGCACCACCCCGGTGCCCAGCGACACCCCCCCGGTCACGAACGCGACCCCCAGGTTGCGGTCCTCGGTGAGCTCCTTCCTGACCGAGAACCGGCTCAGGATCAGCCGGTCGGCGGTGACCGCGCCGAGGCGCAGCAGGACCACGCCGAGCAGTCCGAAGACCACGATGTCGAGCGGATGCGCGGCCCCTTCCGGGGCCCCCGACACGGCCCCGGCGAGCAGCGCGATGATCCCGAGGACGTAGCCGATCAGGTCCACGCCGACCGCCGTGTTGTCCTTCTCGGCGAGCTCGACTCGGGCCTTGAAGGGGGTCGTCCAGTCGTAGAGATAGACCCCGACGAGGGCCACCGACAGGGCGGCGAGGAACCGCGCCAGGTTGCCAAGGATCTCGCTGAGCAGCTCGTATTCCATCGGGTGCCTGTTCGCCTCGCTTGCGGCCGGCCGGCATCGGCCTTCCCGGCCGGGGCGCCGGCGCGCCATCGCCCCGGCACCCGCCAGTATCGCCGCCCGCGCTTACCTCCGTCTGTCGCGACCTATACGGTTTGGTAATCGGGGTCCGCGCCGGGCTGGGCGCACCGGATCCGGGCCCGCCATCCCGTCCGCGCCGGCGCATGAACGAACCGTAACGCCGCCTCAAGGACCGCCCGAGCCGCCGGGCGCTAGGCTCCCCTCCAACGTCACCCACCCGCGCCGCCCGAGGGGCGCGAAACGCAAGAGACTGGAGGAAACCAGGATGAGCAGATGGCCAAGCCTCTCCCTGCCGCGCCCGGGTAGCGCGCGGCGCGCCAGCCGCCGCAGCGCGGCGCGCGCCACGCCTCCCGCCCCCCGTGCCCCGCTGGCGCGGGGCCGCGCCGGGCGCACCGCGAGCCGCCGCGGCGCCCCGCGCCGCGGCTCGATTCCACTCGCCGAGCCGGGCGGTGGTCCCGATCGGGTCGTCCCGGCGGCGATGATCTCGGCGGCCGCCGCGGCCCGCGCCGCGCTGCGTGCCTCCCCCGGGGAGGTCGGCCGGGTCGAGCTCGCCGGCGAGTTCGGCTGCCTGGTCTGGAGCGTCGAGATCGAGCGCGGCGACGCCCTCCCGGTGGTCGTCCTGGTCGATGCCGGCAGTGGCGCCGTCTCCTCGATCGAGCGCGGCCGCTCCGCGATCCCGGGCCTCGGCGGGTGAGCGCCCGGTGAGCAACCGGGCCGGCCCGCGCCACGGGCGGACCGCCCAGCCACTCCGCGCCCCGGCCACCTGAGCCCCGCAGGGCCGGCCCCCGCGAGCCCCCTCGCTCGCGCCGGGGCCGGCCGCGCTCCTACCGCGCCCTGGCCGTGCTGCGCTCCGCGCGCCCCGCCGGCAGGAAGCCTCGACGCCCTCGCTTGAGGCGCCGCTGCGAGATGCCGGCGGCCACCGGCTCGGCCGGCACCGCAGCGAGCTCCAGGATCACCCGCAGGCCGGCGGGCTCGTTGTCGGCGAGCTGCAGGCGCGCCCGGTGATACTGGGCCACCGCGCTGACCAGCGAAAGCCCCAGCCCGTTGCCGGGCAGGCGGCGCGCGGCGTCGAGGCGCACGAAGCGCTCGAGCACCCGGGCGCGCTGCGCGGCCGGGATCCCGGGGCCGGAGTCGGCCACCTCGACCCGTGCCAGGGGCGGGGTGGAGCCGACCCGCACCTGCACCGCCCCGCCACGCGGGGTGTACTTGAGCGCGTTGTCGATCAGGTTGCACAGCGCCTGGGCGAGAAGCTGGTGATCGGCGCGCACCATCAGCGGCGCCTCGCTGCCCTCGAGCTCGAGGGTCACCCCGCTCTCGCTGGCCAGCGCCTCGTAGATCTCCACGGTCTCGGCGGCCAGCCGCCGCAGATCGATGGGCGGCAGCTCGGCGTCGCGCGGCCCGGCCTCGGCGCGCGCGATCGAGAGCAGCGCGTTGAAGGTGCCCAGCAGGTCCTCGGTCTCGCCGATCGCCTGGCGGATGGCGCGGCGGTAGTCGTCCGGATCGCGCGGCTGGAGAAGGGTGATCTCGAGGTTGCTGCGCAGCCGCGTCAGCGGGCTGCGCAGGTCGTGGGCGACGTTGTCGCTGACCTCGCGCACCCGGGCGAGCAGCGCCTCGATCCGGTCGAGCATCTGGTTGAGGATCTGGGCCAGGTCGCTGAACTCGTTGGCACCGGCATCGACCGGCACCCGCTGGCTGAGGTCGCCGGCCATGATCCGCGCCGCGGTGCGGCTGACCGCGTCGATGCGCCGCACCACGCGCAGCCCGAAGACCGCCCCGGCGGCGAGGATCAGGGCCGCGGCGACCCCCGCGGTCAGCGAGAAGACCTTGAGCGCATGGGTGAGGATGGCGCGCTCGACGTGCAGGGCGTGGCCGACGTAGAGCGTGTGGCCGCCGCCGACCTCGGTCCCGAAGACCCGCACCGGCGGGCGCTCGGCCGGTGCCCCGTCGGCTCCGGGTGGCTCGAGAACGATGGTCGCCTCGCCCGAGGCCGGCACCCCGGCGACGCTCTCCTCGGGCAGGTCGCCGGCCAGCGGCCGGCCATCCGGGGCACGCAGCAGGTAGTGGATCCCGTCGCGCGCGTAGTCCTTGACCCGCCGCTCGATCTCGGCGGCCAGCCCCTCGATCCCGGTGCGCTGGTGGACCGCGCGCAGGTCCTCGAGCTCGGCGGCGAGCATCGCATCGGTACGCGCATCGGTGCTGCGCGCGGTCGACCAGTAGGCGAAGGCCAGCACCGCGGCGAGCACCACGACGAAGCCCCCGGCATAGCCGAGCGCCAGGCGAAAGACGCTGGTGCGGAGCAGGCGGACCGGGTCAGGGCGCACGCAGGGCGTATCCGACGCCGCGGATGGTCTCGAGCAGCGGCGGCTCGAAGCCCCGATCGATCTTGGCCCGCAGGCGACTGATGTGAACGTCGACGACGTTGGTCTGGGGATCGAAGTTGTAGCCCCAGACGTGCTCGAGGAGCATCGTCCGGGTGACCACCTGGCCGGCATGGCGGGCCAGGTACTCGAGGAGCTGGTACTCGCGTGGCTGGAGCCGGATGGGGTGCCCGGCACGGCTCACGGTGCGGGCGATGCGATCGACGTCGAGGTCGGCGATGCGCAGGTGCACGGCGGCCAGCTCGGTGCGCGCGCGCCGCGACAGCGACTCGAGGCGGGCCAGCAGCTCGCTGAACGAGAACGGCTTGGCGAGGTAGTCGTCGCTGCCCGCGCGCAGGCCGCTGACCCGCTCGTCGACCGCGCCGAGCGCGCTCAGGATCAGGGTCGGGGTATGGACCCCGGCGCGGCGCAGCTCGGCGATCAGCGACAGCCCGTCGCGGCGCGGCAGCATCCGGTCGACGACCAGGACGTCATAGGCGCCGCTGCGGGCCAGGCGCAGCCCGATCTCGCCATCGGCGGCGTGATCGGCCACATGGCCGCTCTCGGCCAGCCCCTTGACCAGGTAGGCCGCGGCCGCCTCGTCGTCCTCGACCAGTAGCAGGCGCATCATTCGCCTCCCCGAGCCGGAGCCGGGCGGACCCGGCGACACCGGCTCGTCCCCGGGAATGGCCGGCGCCGCGCAGCCCACCTCAGACCCCCTCGGTCTGCTCGTGGGCCCATACCAGCGAGGTCGGCACCGCCAGACAGCGCCCGTGGGCGCTGACCGCGACCTCGAACAGGCGGTGCTCCGGGGTACGCACCGTGACCCGCCACGAGGCCACCGAGGAGGCGCACTCGGCGCGCACCCGGACCACCACCCCGGCCACCGCGACGATCGCCGAGCGCGCCGCGGCCCCGGCCGAGATCGGCTGGGCGGCGCCTCGCACCACGCCCAGCCCGGCGCTGGCGGCCCGCCCCCAGGCCGGCTGGCAGGGCATCGAGGGTCCCCGCGAGGGGGGCTCGGTGCGCCGGGTCCGGGCGGGGTTGGGAGGTCCCCGCCGGCTCGTCTGTGCAATCAAGTAACCCATGCCGTTGCTCTCCTGTTGCCTGTCGACTCGCGCGACCCGGCCCTCGCCCGGACAGTGCGGGCCGGGGCCGCGTCGCGAGACGGATCATGGCAACCGCGACCGGCCCGCGGCATTGCGACCTGATTACCGGCTCGTCATCCAGCGGCACGGGGCGCTCGGGATCGCCCGGCCGGCGCCGATGGCGCCCGCCGCCGGGGCGCGCCGCCGAGCGTCGCGGGCCGGCGAGTCGGGGCGCCACCGCAGCACCGCCCCGCCGGCCGGGGAGAGGCGCTACGGCACCACCTCGCTGATCCGGACCTCGACCAGCTCGGCCTCGGCGACCTGCACCGGCGGGCTCAGCCCCTGGAGGTCGCCGGAGCTCGCCGCCGGGGTGCCACTGCGCGACACCCGCGCCCCCAGCACCACCTCGGGAAAGGCCGACAGGCGCATCTGCGCGACCATCGCCGAGCTGTCGTCGAGGGTCACCGTGACCGGCAGGTCGGCGACCGTCTTGCGGACCACGGCGAGCGGCATCGGTGGCCCGCTCGCGGCGCGCGCGAAGACGTAGACCACGTCGCCCGGCGAGACCTGCTCGGCCAGCGCCGGGTCGAGCTCGACCCGTACCCGCACGCTCGCCGCCCCGTCCGCGGCCGGCTTGCCTCCCGCCTCGCCCTTGCCGCCCGTGGCGCCGCCCGCCGGCGGACCGGCCGCCGCGACCTTCTCGGCCCCGTCGCCCTCGGCCCGGGCGATGAAGGCGTCGACCACCTCGAGCGCCTGCGGGCTCAGGCCGCCCAGGGCGCGCAGCCGCCGCCAGTGCTCGAGCGCCACCGCGCGCGCACCCTGCTGGAAGGCCGCCATGCCGGAGAGCCACAGCGCCGGCTGGAGATCGGGGTTGATGTCGAGCGCGCGGGCGAGCAGTTGGCGCGGCTTCTCGCCGATCCTGCCGTCGCCGAGGCGCACCAGGGTCTCGGCGTAGCCGGTCAGGGCGATGGGGTCGTCGGGAGTGAGCTCGACGGCCTTGGCGAAGGCGTCGCGGGCCTGCTCGTCGCGCTTCAGGAAGGCGTAGGTGCGGGCCAGCATCACCCACCCCTCGGCGTCGCTCGGATCGGCGCGCAGGCGCTCCTCGAGCTGGGTCACCATCTTCTCCACCGAGGCCCGGTCGACGGCCGCGGCGCGCGCCACCGGCACCCCCTCGAGGGCGTCCGGTGTGCCGAGCTGGAGGTACAGGCCGAAGGCCAGCAGCGGCACGCCGACCCCGATGACCACCGCAACCAGCGGGCTCGCGACACGCCGCGGCGGGCCCTCCGGGGCCGCCGCGCCGCTGCGCTCCAGGTCGGTGAGCATCGCCCGCTCGAGCTCGGCGCGGGCCTGGGCATAGTCGGGGTCGTCGAGCGTGCCGGTGGCACGGGCCTCGTCGAGCTCGCGCAGCCGATCCTGGTAGGTGGCGAGGTTGAGCTGCTCGCGGCTCAGCGCCGCATCGCGGCGGCGCCGGCGACCGAGCACCGCGGGCAGCACCAGGAGCAGCGCAACGACGATCATCGCGCTCGCGATCAGCCAGAAGGTCATCATCGTCTCGATCCTCCCTCAGACCGCGCACCCGGCGCCGCCTGATGAGCCAGAGTCGGGGCGCAGCCCGGCGGCGCGCAGCCGCCCGTCGACATTGCGCCGCCAGCCGCTCGCCGACGAGTAGCGTCGGCTCATGACCCGCGCCGGATCGACCTCGCGCCAGGCGAGGTCCTCGACCGCGCGGAAGTACAGCGCCGCGGCCAGGTACTGGCGCGGATACCAGTAGCTGTTGGCGATCTTGCCGATCCGGAACAGCGCGGCCGGCCGCGCGCCCTCGGCCGCGGCGAGCTGGTAGAGGCCGAGCAGCGCCGAGCCGTGGTTGCAGTCCTGGAAGAAGGCGGAGTTGTCGCAGCACGGCCGGAAGCTGGCCCGGGCGGCCTGCTCGACGGCCGCCTCGGCCTCGGCGTCGAGCGCCAGCGCCGCGGCGCTGTTGAACAGCTCGCCGCCCGGGCGTGCGCCCAGCGTCCAGCCACCGGTGCTCGCGAAGCGCCCGCCGTCGGGGCCGGCCAGCGGGCTGCGGGCGTTGAAGCCGGTCCGGTTGGCCAGTCCCAGCGGCCAGAGCAGGTTGAGCAGCAGCGAGGCGTTCCCGGCGCTGATCCGCAGCGGCTCCTCGGAGGCGCCCTCGAAGAGCGCCCGCACCCACTCGGGAAGACCGCCGCGCGGGGCGTAGAGACGCTCGAAGCGCGCCGGGGCGATCGCCCCGGCGGCCACCAGCCGCTGCACCGAGTCGCCGAAGCGCAGCGGCAGCTCGACCCCGTCGGGTGGGACCACCTCGGCGGCCAGGGCGGCGAGCGCCTCGCGCTGGCGCCGGCGGAGATAGCCGCGAAACGCCCGGCTCTCCCCGGCCCAGACCAGCGCGCCGCCAGCCCCGGCGAGAGTGCCGGCGGCAAACAGCGCCGCGCCGATCCCGAGCACCCGCCGGCGTGAGGACCGCTCCGGGGGCCCGGGCAGCGCCGGCCCGCTACCGCCCGCAGGCTCGCCGACCACTGCCCTACTTCCCTACTTCGCGGTGCCGCCGTCGCCACCGGCCGGCAGCTTGCCGGGCACGGCGCCCTGGGCCTCGTCGGCCCCGGCCCCCTTGTCCTTGCCGTGGCCGCCGCAGCAGCCGCCACCGCCACCGTGACC
>CAZRGU010000026.1:20289-21686 GCA_964599705.1 uncultured Ectothiorhodospiraceae bacterium
CCGTGACCGCCGCGCCCGCCATGGCCGCCATGGCCGAACAGATGCATGCCGATCATCGCGCCGCCCAGCAGCAGCCATATCCAGTTCTCGCTGACCCACTCCATCATCCGGTGCTCCCGAGTCATGGCGCCCGACATCGAACGCGCTGGCCGTCAGTCTAGGACCTGGGTGTAGCACTCAGGTCAAGCCCTCGTGGCTCACTGCGTCGCGATCGCCATCTGGTGCCCGGTGCCGCCGATCGGAATCTCGCCCAGCACCTCCAGGCTGCGCTGATCGAGCACCCACAGCAGCGGCCGCTCGCGGCTCGACACGTACAGCTTGCCGGTTCCGCGCACCGCGGCGACGTGGTAGGGAGCCGGCCCGAGCGCCACCGCGCGGCGCCGGCCGCTGGCCACCTCGATCGCGGTGAGCCGATCCTCGCCGCGGCTGCTGACGAACAGCGTGCCCCCGTCGTCGCTCAGGTCGACCCCGTGCGGCTCGGCCCCGACCGGGTAGCTGGCCACCGAGCGGCCCTTGTCGAGCGAGACGAACGAGATCGTGCCGTCGCCGGCGTTGTTGACGAACAGCATCCTGCCATCGGCCGAGAGCACCATGTGCCCGGGCTTGGCGCCGGTGCCGATCGTGCGCCGGACCCGCCAGCCATCGGCATCGATCTCGCTCACCGTGGCGTTGCCGCTGTTGCTGACATAGACCCGGCTGCCGTCGGCGCTGACCACCACGTAGTTGGCCCCCGGCCCGGTCGCCACCGTGGCCACCACCTCGCCGCGCGCCAGATCGATGACGCTCACCCCCCCGGCGGCCGGATGGGTGGCAAAGCCGAGGCGCCCGTCCGGGGCGATCGCCGTGTGGTGCACCGGAGCGATGACCGGGATGCGCCGCTCGATGGTCCCGTCGGCCGCGCGGATCAGGGCCACGTGCCCGCCGGCGGCGCCCTTGCCCGCCGACCGGGCGGTCATCGCTCCGCCCATCGCGCCGCCGCCCATGCCCATCCCGCCACCGGCCGCGCCGCCGCCACCGTGGTGGCGCTGGTGGGCCTCCTCGGACATCGCCTCGGGCTTGGGCGGGGTGGCGCCGGCACCCGGCAGGCCCTTGCTGATCGAGCCGGCGAGCAGGCGCTTGCCGTCCGGCGTGACCGCCAGCCCGTGGGGGTTGATGACGTCGTCGATGCGCCGTACCACCTGGTCGCTCCCGGCGTCGATGACCAGCACCTGGTTGGCATCGCCGAGCGGCACGTAGACCGTGGTGGCCGCGCCGGCGGCGCCGGCCAGCACGGCGCCGAGCAGCGCGCCGGCGGCGCGCAGTGAAAGGTCGGACGGTTTCATCATCGAATCACTCCCTCATCTGGTGATGGATCCACGGCGCCCCCGCCTCGCGCATCGGTGAGTGATGCGGGCTAG
>CAZRGU010000027.1:0-21670 GCA_964599705.1 uncultured Ectothiorhodospiraceae bacterium
GCCCCGCCGGGCCCGGGCGGGGCGGCCGGAGAGGGTCGCTCAGCCCCGGATCCGCTCGCCGCGCGGGTCGTAGAGCGGGCGCAGCGAGGCGCGCGCCGGGTAGCGCCGGCAGGCGATCTCGACCTCGAAGCGGGCCCCGGCGACGAGCTCGGCGCTGACCCCGTCGTCGTGCTCGACGTAGCCCAGGGCGACCGAGGCGCCGAGGGTGTGGCCGTACATCGCCGAGGTGGTCGCGCCGGCGATCCGCCCGTCGAGCCAGATCGGCTCCTCGTGGTACATCAGCGGCTCGGGGTCCTCGAGGATGAGCTGGACCAGGCGCCGGCGCGGCAGCGGCTCGGCCTCGCGGGCGCGCGCCAGGGCCTCGCGGCCGATGAACTCGACCCCCTTGTCGAGGGCCACGGCGAAGCCGAGCCCGGCCTGGTAGGGGTTGTCGTCGGTGGTGATGTCGTGCCCGTAGTGACGGTAGGCCTTCTCGATGCGCAGCGAGTTCATGGCGTGCATTCCGGCGTGGACCAGCCCGAGCGGCTCGCCGGCCGCGCAGATCGCATCGTAGACCCCGAGCGCGAACTCGCTCGGCACGTAAAGCTCCCAGCCGAGCTCGCCCATGTAGGTGATCCGGGTGGCCCGCGCCAGCGCGTAGCCGATCTCGATCTCGCGCGAGCACCCGAACGGGAAGGCATCGTTGCCGAGCTCGGCCGGGCTGACCTGCCCGAGGAGCTCGCGCGAGCGCGGCCCCATCAGCCCGATCACCGCGTAACCGGAGGTGACGTCGGTGAGCGTCGCGCGGGCCTCGCCGATGCGCGCGCGCAGCCAGTGGAAGTCGCGCACCTGGGCGGTGGCGGAGGTGACCACCAGGTAGGCGTCCTCGGCGAGCCGGGTGCAGGTCAGATCGGCCTCGATGCCGCCGCGCTCGTTGAGCCACTGGGTGTAGACCACCCGGCCGGGCGGGACGGCGACGTCGTTGGCGCAGACCCGCTGCAGCACCGCCTCGGCGTCCGGCCCCTGGAGCAGGAACTTGGCGAAGCTCGACTGATCGAACAGCGCCACCCCCTCGCGGGTGGCGCGGTGCTCGGCCGCCGAGTGCTCGAACCAGTTCTGGCGCCCGTAGCTGTACTGGTAGCGCGGCTCGACCCCGGGCGGCGCATACCAGTTGGGGCGCTCCCAGCCGGCCGTTTCGCCGAAGCAGGCGCCGCGCGCGGCGAGGCGCTCGTGGAGCGGCGAGCGGCGCACGCCGCGGGCGCTCTCGGGCTGGCGGAACGGCCAGTGCATCGCGTAGAGCAGCCCGAGGGCCTCGACGGTGCGGTCGCGCAGGTAGCGGGCGTTGCCCTGGAAGCGCTGCATCCGGCGGATGTCGACGTCGGCCAGATCGATCGAGGGATGGCCGTCGACGATCCACTCCGCGATCGCCCGCCCGGCCCCGCCCGAGGACTGGATGCCGACCGAGTTGAAGCCGGCGGCGACGTAGAAGCCGGGCAGCTCGGGGGCCTCGCCGAGCAGGTAGGCATCATCGGGGGTGAACGACTCGGGCCCGTTGAAGAAGAGCTGGATGCCGGCCTCGCCGAGCAACGGGACGCGGTGCAGGGCGCGCTCCATGATCGGCTCGAAGTGCTCCCAGTCCTCGGGCAGGGTGTCGAAGCAGAAGTCCTCCGGGATCCCGTCCATGCCCCAGGGCTTGGCGCGCGGCTCGAAGCAGCCGACCATCAGCTTGCCGGCCTCCTCCTTGTAGTAGCAGTACCCCTCGGGGTCGCGCAGCACCGGCAGGTCGCCGGGCAGCCCGGCGATCGGCTCGGTGACGATGTAGAAGTGCTCGGCGGCGTGCAGCGGCACGCTGACCCCGCACAGCGCGCCGATCTCGCGCCCCCACATGCCGCCGCAGTTGACCACGTGCTCGGCGCGGATCTCGCCGCGCTCGCTGCGCACCCCCGCGGCCCGCCCGTTCTCGGTGAGGATCCCGGTGACCTTGACCCCCTCGATGATCCGCGCCCCGCCGGAGCGCGCGCCGCGGGCCAGGGCCTGGCAGACGTCGGCCGGGTTGAGCTGCCCGTCCTTGGGCAGGTAGACCGCCCCGACCAGGTCGTCGGCGTTCAGGATCGGGTACATCTCGCGCGCCTCGGCGGCGCTGATCACCTCGACCTCGAGGCCGAAACGGCGCGCCATCGAGGCCCCGCGCCGCAGCTCCTCGAAGCGCTCGGCGGTCGGCGCCACCGACAGCGAGCCGTTGCTCTTCAGCCCCAGGGCCTGACCGGTCTCGGCCTCGAGACGGGCGAACAGCTCGCGGGTGTACTGGGCGAGCCGGGTCAGGTTGTGGGTGGCACGGAGCTGGCCGACCAGACCGGCCGCGTGCCAGGTGGTGCCGCACGAGATCTGCTTGCGCTCGAGCACCACCACGTCGCGCCAGCCCATCCGGGTGAGGTGGTAGGCGACGCTGCAGCCGACCACCCCGGCGCCGATCACCACCACCTGCGCGTGGCTCGGGAACGGGTTGCTCATCTCGTCCTCCCCCGGCCGCCAGGCCGTCGCTGGTCGGGCGGCACGCTACCCCCGCGCCGCGGGCCCGGCATAGGGCCAGGCCGGCCTTGCCCGGGGGGCCAGCCGGTGGCGCTACAATGCGCGCGCCCTTCCCACCCGCGGCCTGGCCCGACCATGGTCCAACGACTCGCAGCGCTCGCCGGCGTGATGCTGATCGCCGTGCTCCTCGCGGAGCCGGCCGCCGCGCTCGGGCTGGTCCCGCACCGGGCGAGCTACCACCTGTCGCGCAGGTGGTCGGATCCGGGCTCCGACGTGCTGGCCGTCGAGGGACGCCTCGAGGTGCGCTACCAGGCCTCGTGTGAGGGCTGGACCTCGAGCCAGTTCCTGGGCTTTCGGCTGCTGAGCAGCGAGGACGGAGAGAGCGAGCACCTGGCGCGGCTGGTGACCTGGGAGTCGGCCGACGGGCGCGAGCTGTGGTTCGACTCGCGCAGCTTCGAGGACCGCGAGCCGACCGACGAGGCCGCGGGGGTGGCGCGCCTCGACCCGCCGGGCGGTGGCGAGGCCCGCTACAGCCGCCCGGAGCCGCGCGTCGAGCGGCTGCCGCCCGGGACCCTGTTCCCGGTCGAGCACATCAACGCGCTGATCGAGGCGGCCGCCGCGGGCCGCCGCCGGCTGCTGCGTCCGGTCTTCGACGGCAGCACCTCCGAGGGGCTCTACGAGGTCTCGGCGTTCTTCGGCCGGGCGCTGGCGCCGCGCCGCCACGGGCCGCTGGCCGGGCTGCGCCGCTGGCCGGTGCGCCTCGCCTACTTCCCTCCCGGCGGCGGCGAGCCGCTGGCCGACTTCGAGATGAGCCTGGTGCTCTACGAGAACGGGGTGGCCGGCGAGATGGTCTACGACTACGGCGACTTCACCGTCTCGGTCGAGCCCCACGAGGTCGAGATCGGCAAGCGACCGAGCTGCCCGTAGGCAGCGCACGCGCCGGCGAGCGCCAGCGCACGCCCCATGCTCTCGTCGGGCGGTAGGTCGGGCGGAGCCCGCCGTCGAGCCCCGGGCGCGCCGCCGCCTCGTAGGTCGGGCAAAGCCCGACGTTGAGGCCACGCCCGGCGCCGATCCCCCCCGGTGCCCGGCCCGCGACCGATCCCGGGCAAAGCCCGGGCTACGGGGGAAGGCCCGAAGCGCGCTGGCCGCCGTTCCCGTTGGCCGGGTGGAGCCGGCCGCCGAGCCCCGGGCGCGCCGCCGCCTCGTAGGTGGGGGGGAAGCCCGACGCCGAGCCCTCCGGCCGCCGCTCCCGTAGGTCGGGCGAAGCCCGACGTTAAGGCCTCGCCCGGCACCGATCCTCCGGTGCCGGGCCAGCGTCCGATCCCGGGCAAAGCCCGGGCTACGGGAAACCCCGGAGCCCGCCGCCGGGCTCGGACCGGCCTTCGTCCCGGTCGTGGCGTTCGCTCCAGCTCGCCGGCCGGCAGGGCTGCGCTGCCCCGGGGGAGGGGTCATTCCCCTTCACGATGCCCAGCAAATAATAAATAACGACATCTTTATATGCTTGTGCGTGCAAGTCGATTGCGCGTATACTCGCCCCGTACCTCCCCGGGAGCCGACCATGGAGCCGCTGCTCGCCGCCCTGCGCGCCGCCGCCGAGCCGACCCGCCTGCGCCTGCTGGCGCTGCTGGCGCGCACCGAGCTGACCGTGACCGAGCTCACCCGGATCCTCGGCCAGAGCCAGCCGCGGGTCAGCCGCCACCTCCGGCTGCTGGTCGAGGCCGGTCTGCTGGTGCGCTTCCAGGAGGGGAGCTGGGCCTTCTACCGGCTCGCCGAGGACGGCACCGGCGCGGCGCTGGCCCGCCGGGTGCTCGAGCTGCTGCCCGCCGGCGACGACGCGCGGCTGACCCGCGACCGCGAGCGCCTCGAGCGGATCCGCGCCGAGCGCCAGGAGGCCGCCGCCCGCTACTTCGCCGCCCAGGCCGAGCGCTGGGATCGGCTGCGCGCCCTCTACGTCCCCGAGGCCGCCGTCGAGGAGGCGATGCTCGCCGCGCTCGGCGAGCGGCGCATCGACACCCTGCTCGACTGCGGCACCGGCACGGCGCGGGTCCTCGAGGTCTTCGCGCCGCGCATCGCCCACGGGCTGGGCATCGATCTCAGCCACGAGATGCTGGCCCTGGCCCGCGCCCGGCTCGACGCCGCCGGCCTGGGCCACTGCCAGGTGCGCCGCGGCGACCTCTACCACCTCGATCTCCCGGCCGGGTTCGCCGACTGCGTGACCCTGCACCACGTGCTCCACTTCCTCACCGATCCGGCCGCCGCGATCGCCGAGGCCGCCCGCGTGCTGCGCCCCCGCGGGCTGCTGCTGGTGGTCGACTTCGCCCCCCACGGGCTCGAGTTCCTGCGCCGCGAGCATGCCCACCGGCGGCTCGGCTTCGCGGTCGCCGAGGTCGCCGCGTGGTGCCAGGCCGCCGGCCTCGAGCACCCGCGGGCCCGCCACCTGCAGCCGGCCGGAGCGGCCACCGGGCAGCTCACGGTCACCGTGTGGAGCGCCGAGCAGCGCGCCGACGCCCCCGCCCACCACCGCCTGGAGGTCGCCTGAGATGCCTGTCACCGGTAGCCGACTGCTCGCCGAGCAGACCGAGGAGACCGCCCGGCGGCTGGCCCGCCACCGGCGTGCGAGCAGCGCCCCGCTGCACCCCGACCTCGAGGTCTCCTTCGAGTTCTTCCCGCCCGAGAGCGAAGCGGCCGAGCGCACCCTGTGGCACTCGATCGAGCGCCTCGCCCCGCTCGCCCCGCGCTTCGTCTCGGTGACCTACGGGGCCGGGGGCAGCACCCGCGAGCGCACCCACGCCACGGTGCGCCGGATCCTCGCCGAGACCGCGCTCACGCCCGCCGCCCACCTGACCTGCGTGGCCGCCAGCCGCGCCGAGGTCGACGCGGTGGCCCGCGAGTACTGGGCGAGCGGGGTGCGCCACCTGGTCGCGCTGCGCGGCGACCCGCCCGGCGGCGCGACCCGCTTCACGCCCCACCCGCAGGGCTACGCCCACGCCGGCGAGCTGGTCGCCGGGCTGGCCCGGGTCGCGCCGTTCGAGATCACGGTGGCCTGCTACCCCGAGGTCCACCCCGAGGCGCGCTCGCCGGGCGCCGACATCGAGCACCTGAAGCGCAAGATCGACGCCGGCGCGACCCGCGCCATCACCCAGTTCTTCTTCGAGCCCGACACCTACCTGCGCTTCCTCGAGCGGGTCCGGGCGGCCGGCATCGGCGTGCCGATCGTCCCCGGGATCCTGCCGGTGACCCACTACGCGCGGCTGCGCCGCTTCGCGGCGCGCTGCGGGGCGAGCGTGCCGCCCTGGATGGCCGATCTGTTCGAGGGCCTCGACGAGGCCCCCGAGGTGCGCGCCCTGGTCGCGGCCACGGTGGCCGCCGAGCTCTGCACCCGGCTGCGTGATCACGGCGTGCGCGAGTTCCACTTCTACACCCTGAACCGCTCCGAGCTGACCCGCGCGCTGTGCCACATGCTCGGCCTGCGCCCGGCCGCCGCCCCCCAGCGGCTGGTCGCGGAGGCACCCCGGTGAGCGCCCGCGCGACCCGCCTCGCGGCCCTCGAGGGCGCGCTGGCCGAGCGGATCCTGGTCCTCGACGGGGCGATGGGCACCCAGATCCAGGCCGCCGGGCTCGACGAGGCGGCCTTCCGCGGCCAGCGCTTCGCCGCCCACCCGCGCCCGCTGGCCGGCAACAACGACCTGCTCAACCTCACCCGCCCCGAGCTGATCGGCTCGATCCACGCCGCCTACCTGGACGCCGGCGCCGACATCGTCGAGACCAACACCTTCAACGCCAACGCCATCTCCCAGGCCGACTACGGGCTGGAGGCCGAGGTCGCCGCGATCAACCTCGCCGGGGCCCGGATCGCGCGCGCGGCGGCCGACGCGGCGCACGCCGCCGACGGGCGGGTGCGCTGGGTCGCCGGGGTGCTCGGCCCGACCAGCCGCACCGCCTCGCTCTCCCCCGACGTCGAGGACCCGGGGCGGCGCGAGGTGCGCTTCGAGGACCTGCGCGCGATCTACGCCGAGGCCGTCGCGGCGCTCCTCGAGGGCGGGGTCGACCTGCTGCTCGTCGAGACCGTCTTCGACACCCTGAACGCCAAGGCGGCGCTCTACGCGATCGACGAGCAGCTCGAGCGGGCCGGCGAGCGGCTGCCGGTGATGGTCTCGGGAACGATCACCGATCGCAGCGGGCGGACCCTCTCGGGCCAGACCCCGGAGGCCTTCTGGTACTCGCTGCGCCACGCCCGCCCGCTGGCCGTGGGCTTGAACTGCGCGCTCGGCGCCGCCGAGCTGCGCCCCCATCTGCAGACCCTGGCCCGCTGCGCCGAGACCCGGGTGAGCTGCCATCCGAACGCCGGGCTGCCGAACGAGCTCGGCGGCTACGACGAGCGCCCCGCCGAGACCGCGGCGGTGATCGGGGCGATGGCCCGCGAGGGGCTGGTCAACCTGGTCGGCGGCTGCTGCGGGACCACCCCGGAGCACATCGCCGCGATCGCCGAGGCGGTCGCCGGGCTGCCCCCGCGCAAGGTCCCGGAGCTGTCCCCGCGCTGCCGCCTGGCCGGGCTCGAGCCGCTGGTCATCGGCCCCGACTCGCTGCTGGTCAACGTCGGCGAGCGGACCAACGTCGCCGGCTCGCGGCGCTTCGCGCGCCTGATCCGCGAGGGCGACTACGAGCGGGCCGTCGAGGTCGCCCGCGAGCAGGTCGCCAGCGGCGCCCAGATCCTCGACGTCAACATGGACGAGGCGCTGCTCGACGCCCCGGCGGCGATGACCCGCTTCCTCGACCGGATCGCGGCCGAGCCCGACATCGCCCGCATCCCGGTGATGATCGACTCCTCGAAGTGGGCCGCCATCGAGGCCGGGCTGCGCTGCCTGCAGGGCAAGGGGGTGGTCAACTCGATCAGCCTCAAGGAGGGCGAGGCGGCCTTCCTCGAGCAGGCCCGGCGGATCCGCCGCTACGGCGCCGCGGTGGTGGTGATGGCCTTCGACGAGCACGGCCAGGCCGAGACCGTCGAGCACCGGGTGGCGGTCTGCGAGCGGGCCTGGCGGCTGCTCACCGAGACGGTCGGCTTCCCGCCCGAGGACATCATCTTCGACCCCAACTGCTTCGCGGTGGCCACCGGGATCGCCGCCCACGACGACTACGGGCGGGCCTTCCTCGAGGCGACCGCCGAGATCAAGCGTCGCCTCCCCGGGGCACTGGTCTCGGGCGGGATCTCGAACCTCTCGTTCAGCTTCCGCGGCAACGACGCGGTGCGCGAGGCGATGCACGCGGTGTTCCTCTACCACGCGGTGCGCGCCGGCCTCGACCTGGCGATCGTCAACGCCGGGCGGCTGCCGGTCTACGAGGACATCGAGCCGGGGCTGCGCGAGCGCATCGAGGACGTGATCTTCAACCGCCGCGCCGATGCCGGCGAGCGCCTCCTCGAGGCCGCCCAGAGCGTCGATGCGCGCGGCGCGCGCCCCGAGCGCGACCTGGCCTGGCGCCAGGGCGAGGTCGGCGAGCGCCTGGTCCACGCCCTGGTCCACGGCATCGACGAGTTCGTGGTCGAGGACGCCGAGGAGGCGCGCCGCGCCGCGGCGCGCGCCCTCGACGTGGTCGAGGGGCCGCTGATGGAGGGCATGGCGGTGGTCGGCGACCTGTTCGGGGCCGGCAAGATGTTCCTCCCCCAGGTGGTCAAGAGCGCGCGGGTGATGAAGAAGGCGGTCGCCCACCTCGAGCCGTTCATGACCGGCGCGGGCGGGACCCCGCGCGAGGCCGGCACGGTGGTGCTGGCCACCGCCCGCGGGGATGTGCACGACATCGGCAAGAACATCGTCGCCGTGGTGCTGCGCTGCAACGGCTACCGGGTGGTCGACCTCGGGGTGATGGTCCCGGCCGAGCGGATCATCGCCGCGGCCCGCGAGGAGCGCGCCGACATCGTCGGGGTCTCGGGGCTGATCACCCCGAGCCTCGACGAGATGTGCCACCTGGCCGCCGAGATGGAGCGCGAGGCGATGAGCGTGCCGCTGCTGATCGGCGGGGCGACCACCAGCCGGCTGCACACCGCGGTCAAGATCGCGCCGCGCTACTCGGGCCCGCTGGTCTACGTCCCCGACGCCTCGCGCGCCGTCGGCGTGGTCTCGCGGCTGCTCGGCGCCGGCGGCGCCGAGTACGGTGCCGAGATTCGCACCGAGTACGCCGCCCTGCGCCACCAGCGCGAGGCCCAGGCCCGCACCGCCCGCCGGGTGAGCCTGGCCGCGGCGCGCGCCAACCGCGCCCCGATCGACTGGTCGGCCTACCGCCCGCCGCGCCCGGCGATGACCGGCCTGCGCACCTTCGCGCGCTACGATCTCAGCGAGCTGGTGCCCTACATCGACTGGACCCCGTTCCTGAGGAGCTGGGACCTGCCCGGCACCTGGCCGCGGGTGCTCGAGGACCCGCAGGCCGGCCCGGCCGCCCGCGAGCTGATGGACGATGCCCGCGCGCTGCTCGAGCGGATCTGCGCCGAGCGCCTGCTCGAGGCGCGCGCGGTGGTCGGGCTGTGGCCGGCCGCGGCGGTCGGCGACGACATCGCGCTCTACGCCGACCGGGTCGGCGGGGAGCGGCTCGCCACCCTGCACACCCTGCGCCAGCAGCGGGTCCGCGACCGCAGCCGGGCGAACCTGGCGCTGGCCGACTTCGTCGCCCCGCTCGAGAGCGGCCTCGAGGACTGGGTCGGGGCCTTCGTGGTCAGCACCGGGTTCGGCATCGAGGCGCTGGTCGAGCGCTTCGAGGCCGCCCACGACGACTACCACGCGATCCTCGCCAAGGGGCTCGCCGACCGGCTCGCCGAGGCCTTCGCCGAGCGCCTCCACGAGCGGGTGCGCCGCGAGCTGTGGGGCTACGCCCCGGACGAGGCGCTGGCCGGCGAGGAGCTGATCGCCGAGCGCTACCGCGGGATCCGTCCCGCTCCCGGCTACCCGGCCTGCCCCGATCACACCGAGAAGGGCACGCTCTTCGCGCTCCTCGAGGCCGAGCGGCGCATCGGGGTGGCGCTGACCGAGAGCTTCGCGATGACCCCCGAGTCGAGCGTCAGCGGCCTCTACCTGGCCCACCCCGAGGCACGCTACTTCGCGGTCGCCGGGGTCGAGCGCGACCAGCTCGAGGACTACGCGCGGCGCAAGGGCTGGACGTTGGCCGAGGCGGCCCGCTGGCTGCGCTTCGAGGGCGAGCTGAGGCCGGCGGCGGCCGAGTAGAATCGATCCCCTTGCAACGAATGAGGGGAGAAGCGCCCATGTCCGGCATCGACATCGGATCGACCACCCTGAGCTACCGCCTCGAGGGCCCGCCGGCGGGCGAGGTGGTGATGCTCGCCGGCTCGCTGGCCTCGGATCTGACCATGTGGGAGCCGCAGATCGCGGCGCTGCGCGGGGCCGGCTTCCGGGTGCTGCGCTACGACCACCGCGGCCACGGCGCCTCGGCGGTGCCTCCCGGCCCCTACCGCATCGAGGATCTGGCCGACGACGCGCTGCGCTTGCTCGACGCGCTCGGCATCGACCGGGTGCACCTCTGCGGGCTGTCGATGGGCGGGATGGTCGGCCAGCTCCTCGGCGCCGGGCACCCCGATCGGCTCGCCTCGCTGGTGCTCTGCGACACCGCCGCCCACATGCCACCCCCCGAGGTCTGGGAGGCGCGCATCGCGGCGGTGCGCGCCGGGGGCATGGAGGCGGTGGCCGAGGCCACCATCGAGCGCTGGTTCACGCCCGCCGGGCGCGAGCGGCTCGCCGAGGAGGTCGCCCGGATCCGGGCGATGGTCGTGGCCACCCCGGTCGAGGGCTTCTGCGCCTGCTGCGCGGCGATCCGCGACATGGACCTGCGCGAGCGGATCGGGGCCATCACCGTGCCCACCCTGGTGGTGGTCGGCGAGCACGACCCCGGTACCCCGGTGGCCGCCGCCGAGCAGATCCAGCGGGCCATCGGCGGCTCGCGCCTCGAGGTGATCCCGGGGGCCGCCCACTTCGTCAACGTCGAGCAGGCGGCGGCCTTCAACGCGCTGCTGCTCGGCTTCCTCGCCGAGCAGGCCGGGCGCTGAGCACGCCGGGCCGGCGCTACTCCGGGAACCGGTAGCCGCGCTCGCGGAACAGCGCCAGGCAGGCCGCGACGGCCCGCTCGCAGTAGCGCTCGCCGCGGCCGCGCTCGACCTCGTCGAGCGCCGCGTCGATGCCGAGCGCCGGGCGGTAGGGGCGGTGGGTGGCCATCGCCTCGACCACGTCGGCCACCGCGATGATCCGCGCGTGGAGCGGAATCGCCGCGTCGGTCAGGCCCTGCGGGTAGCCGCTGCCGTCGAGGCGCTCGTGGTGCAGCAGCACGCACTCGGCGATCGGCCACGGGAAGTCGACGCCCCTGAGGACCTCGTAGCCGAGCTGCGAGTGGCTCTTGACCAGCTCGAACTCGGCGGCGGTCAGGCGCGCCGGCTTGGCCAGGATCTCGGCCGGCAGGGCGATCTTGCCCAGATCGTGGACCAGCGCCCCGAGCCGCACCCCGGCGCGGCGCTCGGCCTCGAGGCCGAGCTCGCCGGCGATCGCGAAGGCCAGGTCCGAGACCCGGTGGTCGTGGCCGGCGGTGTACGGGTCGCGCACCTCGACGGTCGCGGCGAGCGCCCCGATGGTCGCCTCGAGGCTGGCGCGCAGGCGCTGCTCGCCGCGCCGCTCGCGGGTCACGTCGTCGAACAGGCAGACGCTGAACTCCTCGGCGCCCTCGCCGCCGCCCGGGTAGCAGTACTCGACCACCACCCGCCCGTCGCTGAGGGTGTGCTCGCGCTCGCCCTCGTCGAGCGCCACCACCCGCTCGATCTCGGCCGGCAGCGGCCAGGTTTCGGTGTAGCGGCGCCCGTTGAGATCCTCGACCGCGAGCCCCGCGCAGCGCGCGTAGGCGCGGTTGGCGCGCAGGATCCGGCCCTCGCCGTCGTGGACGATCAGCGGGCTGGTCACCGCGTCGAAGGTCCGCTCCCACTCGCGCCGGGCCCGCTCGAGGCGCTGGTTCGACTCGCGCACGTCCTCGAGCAGCGAGAGCAGCGCCTCGCGGGTGCGCTCCATGTCCTGCTGGGCCTCGGCGCGCGCGGCGAGCGTCGCGCGCAGCTCCGCGACCTCGGCGCGCAGGGCCTCGACCTCGCCGGCGCTCGGGCCGCGGTCGGGCGGAACGCTCACGACGGCGGCCCGCCGCGCTCGGCGAGGCGGGCGCGCAGCCGCTCGACCTCCTCGCGCAGCGCCTTGATGCGCAGCTCGCGGTCGACGCTCGCCTTGCGGAAGCGCTCGAGCTCGGCGACCCGCAGGTCGAGCGCCGCGTAGGCCTGCTCCTCGGCGCGGCGGTGGGCGATGTTGCCGAGGCCCGTCGAGACGTTCTCGGCGATCTCGTCGAGGATCGCCAGCGCCTCCTCGCCGAACGGCTCCCCGCCGTCGTCGTGGACGACCAGCGCCCCGTAGGCCTCCTCGCCGCGGTGCAGCGGCAGGGCGAGCGCGCGGGTCGCGCCCATCGCCACCAGCCCCTCGCGCCAGACCTCCGGGCAGCGCGGCGGCGGAGCGCCGTGGGGGCGGAGCTGGCACTCCTTGCGCACCCCCTCCTCGTGGGCCTGGGCGGCCAGCGGGCAGCGCTCGGCCCAGCGCGGCCCCGCCTCCTCGCGGACCCGCTCCAGCCAGCTCGGATCGGTGGCATCGATGGCGCCGAGGTGGAGCCCGGCGCCGTTGCGCGCCGCGACCCAGGCGCAGCAGAAGCACCCGGAGCGCACCGCCGCCTGGCAGGCGGCCTCGAGCAGCGAACGCTCGCTCGGCTGGCGCTGGAGGTGCTGGTTGACATCGCCGAGCAGGCGCAGCAGGCGGTTGATGCCGCGGGTGTGCTGCTCGAGGCGGCGAACCCGAGCGACCAGGTGATCGGAGAGCACCCCGGCGAGCAGGATGAGCCCCACCGCGCTCAGCCGCGACCACAGCGAGCCCGGGTGCTCGCGGGCGAGCACCGCGGACCCGAGCGGGAGGCCGGGGATGAGCGCCGCGCCGAAGAGGGACTCCACCAGCCAATAGAGGGCGGCGGCGGCGAATGCAAGCCAGAGCGGCCAGTGGCGGATCGGCCGACGCTCGCGAGACGCGCCCTGCGACAACCGGTCAGTGTGTCGCGTGGCCATCACCAAAGCTTAGTTCAACGGCGCCAAACCTGACAACGAGAAAGGTTTTCCTTTTCTGAAGACCGCCGGCCCGGCTCGACGGCCGGCATCGGGGGGTCCTTGATGCCGCCCGATCGGCCGCGTAGAGTGGTCACCGCGCAACGCCTCACGAGGGCGGGCGCAAGGTGGCCGCCGCGGCCCCACCCGGCAGCGCGGCGGCCGGCTCCGGCTGCACAGCGATCCTGTGACGGAGGGACCGAGATGAGCACCACCACCACGCCCGGCGTGCGCGCCGCGCACGCCCGCCCCTCCCCGACCCGACCCGCAAGGTCCACCTCGCGCCGCGCGGCGCCGGCCTGAGCGCCCGCGCCCCGCCCCGGCGCGCCCGCCGCGCCGGGCCCGCGCGCGCCGCCGCGCGCGCCACCACCGAGCGCAGGAGGTAAGGGGAGATGGCCATCGCCCAGGTACGACTCGACGACAAGTACACCCTCGAGCGGGGACGGATCTATCTGAGCGGCATCCAGGCCCTGGTGCGCCTGCCGATCGTGCAGCGCCGCCGCGACCGGGCCGCCGGGCTCAACACCGCCGGGTTCGTCTCCGGCTACCGCGGCTCGCCGCTCGGCGGGCTCGATCTCAACCTGTGGCGCGCCCGCGAGCACCTCGAGCGCCACCACGTGCGCTTCCAGCCGGGGCTCAACGAGGAGCTCGCCGCGACCGCGATCTGGGGCACCCAGCAGCTCCACCTCCATCCCGGGGCGCGCTACGACGGGGTCTTCGCGCTCTGGTACGGCAAGGGCCCGGGGGTCGATCGCAGCGGCGACGTCTTCAAGCACGCCAACGCCGCCGGGACCGCACCGCACGGCGGGGTGCTGGTGGTGGCCGGCGACGACCACGCCTGCAAGTCCTCGACCCTGCCCCACCAGAGCGAGTACGCGTTCATGGACGCGCGCATCCCGGTGCTCAACCCGGCCGGTGTGCAGGAGCTGCTCGACTACGGGCTGATCGGCTTCGCGCTGTCGCGCTACAGCGGCTGCTGGGTGGGCTTCAAGGCGATCGCCGAGACCGTCGACTGCTCGGCGACCGTCGACTGCGACCCCGAGCGGGTCGCCATCCGCATCCCCGAGGACTTCGAGATGCCGCCCGGCGGGCTGCACATCCGCTGGCCGGACCCGCCGCTCGAGCAGGAGCTGCGCCTGCAGCGCTACAAGCTCTACGCGGCGCTCGCCTTCGCGCGGGCCAACCGCCTCGACCGGCTGGTCATCGACTCGCCCCGCCCGCGCCTCGGCATCATCACCACCGGCAAGTCCTACCTCGACTGCCTGCAGGCCCTCGAGGACCTCGGCATCGACGAGGAGCTCGCCGCGGCCATCGGCCTGCGCCTCTACAAGGTCGGGATGAGCTGGCCGCTCGAGCGCGACGGGGTGCGCGCCTTCGCCCGCGGGCTCGAGGAGGTGCTGGTCGTCGAGGAGAAGCGCGCGGTGATCGAGAACCAGCTCAAGGAGCAGCTCTACAACTGGAGCGCGGCGGTGCGCCCGCGGGTGATCGGCAAGTTCGACGAGCAGGGGCGCTGGGTGCTGCCGGAGAGCGGCGAGCTCACCCCGGCGCGCATCGCCCGGGTGATCGCGGCGCGCGTCGAGCGCTTCTTCACCAGCGAGCGCATCCAGGCCCGGCTCCGCTTCCTCGAGGCCAAGGAGCGCGCGCTTGCCCGCCCGCGCCCGGTCATCGAGCGCAAGCCGCACTTCTGCTCGGGCTGCCCGCACAACACCTCGACCCGGCTGCCGGCCGGCAGCCGCGCCACCGGCGGCATCGGCTGCCACTACATGGCCACCTGGATGGAGCGCGGCACCGAGACCTTCACCCAGATGGGCGGCGAGGGCGCCCCCTGGATCGGCCAGGCGCCGTTCACCGAGACCGCCCACATCTTCGCCAACCTCGGCGACGGCACCTACTTCCACTCCGGGCTGCTGGCGATCCGCGCCGCGCTCGCCGCCGGGGTCAGCATCACCTACAAGATCCTCTACAACGACGCCGTGGCGATGACCGGCGGCCAGCCGCTCGACGGCGCGCTGACCGTCCCCCAGCTCACCCGCCAGCTCCGCGACGAGGGCGTCGAGCGCATCGCCCTGGTCAGCGACGAGCCCGGCAGGTACCGCCGCCGGCGCGCCGCGCTGGCCCCCGGGGTGACCGTCCACCACCGCCGCGAGCTCGACGCCGTGCAGCGCGAGCTGCGCGAGCGCCGCGGGGTCACGGTGCTCATCTACGAGCAGACCTGCGCGGCCGAGAAGCGCCGCCGGCGCAAGCGCGGGCGGCTGCCCGACCCGCCGCGGCGGGTGTTCATCAACGCGGCGGTCTGCGAGGGCTGCGGCGACTGCTCGGTGCAGTCCAACTGCCTCTCGGTGATCCCCCGCGAGACCCCCTTGGGGCGCAAGCGGGCCATCGACCAGTCGGCCTGCAACAAGGACTTCTCGTGCCTCGAGGGGCTCTGTCCGAGCTTCGTCACCGTGCACGGCGCTCGCCTGCGCCGCCCGCCCGGGCTCGGCCCGCCCGGCGAGCTGCCCGCACCGCCCGCCCGCCCCGCCCTCGAGCGCCCCTACAACGTGCTGATCACCGGGGTCGGGGGCACCGGGGTGGTCACGGTCGGCGCGCTGCTCGGCATGGCCGCCCACCTCGAGGGGCGCGCGGCCACGGTGCTCGACATGACCGGGCTGGCCCAGAAGTACGGCGCGGTGGTCAGCCACCTGCGCATCGGCGCCGAGCCGGGCGCGATCCACGCCCCGCGCATCCCGGCCGGCGAGGCCGACCTGCTGCTCGGCTGCGACCTGGTGGTGGCGGCCGGCTTCGAGGCGCTGGCCAAGCTCGACCGCGAACGCAGCCACGCGGTGGTCAACGACCACCCGGCCCCGACCGCCGATTTCGTCCGCGACCCCGACGCGCCGTTCCCGACCGCGGCGCTGCGCCGCGCCGTGGCCCGCGCCGTCGGGCGCGGGCGGGCGCGCTTCGTCGATGCCGGCACCCTGGCCACGGCGGCCCTCGGCGATGCCATCGCCGCCAACCTGTTCATGGTCGGCTACGCCTGGCAGCTCGGGCTGCTGCCGCTCTCGCTCGAGGCCATCGAGCGGGCCATCGAGCTCAACGGGGTGGCCGTCGAGATGAACAAGGCGGCGCTCGCCTGGGGGCGCTGGGCGGCGCTCGACGAGGCCGCCGTGCGCGAGCGCCTCGCCGAGCGGATCGAGCCGCCCCCGCCGCGCGAGGACCTGGCCGCGCGCATCGAGCGCCGCGCCCGGTATCTTGCCGCCTACCAGGACCAGGCCTACGCCGAGCGCTACCGGGCGCTGCTCGAGCGGGTCCGGGTCGCCGAGCGGCGCCGCGCCCCCGGATGCAGCGGGCTGCTCGAGGCGGTGGCCAGCGGCTACTTCCGGGCGCTGGCCATCAAGGACGAGTACGAGGTGGCGCGCCTCTACACCAGCGGCGAGTTCCGGCGCGACCTCGAGCGCCACTTCGAGGGCGACTACCGCATCGAGGTGCACCTCGCCCCGCCGCTGCTCGCCCGTCCCGACCCGGTCACCGGGCGGCCGCGCAAGCGCGCCTTCGGGCCCTGGGTGCTGGCCGCGATGCGCCTGCTCGCGCGCCTGCGCCGGCTGCGCAACACGCCGCTCGACCCGTTCGCGCGCAGCCCCGAGCGGCGCCTCGACCGGGCGCTGCTCGCCGAGTACGAGGAGAGCATCGAGGAGGTGCTGGCCCGCCTCGACCCCGACAACCACCCGAGCGCCTGCGCGCTGGCCGCCCTGCCCGAGCAGGTGCGCGGCTTCGGCGCGGTGCGCGCCGCGGCCGCCGAGCAGGCCCGCGCCCGGCGCGCCGAGCTGCTCGCCGCGCTCGGCGCCCGCCGCGAGCGGCCGCGCGCGGCGTGACCCGCAGGAGGATGCCATGAGCGTGTTTTCCGCCCCCGACTTCGATGACCACGAGCAGGTCGTCTACTGCCGCGACCGCAAGGCCGGGCTGCAGGCGATCATCGCCATCCACGACACCCGCCTGGGGCCCGCCCTCGGCGGCTGCCGGATGCGCCCCTACCCGAGCGAGGAGGCGGCGCTCGGCGACTGCCTGCGCCTGGCCCGCGGCATGACCTGCAAGGCCGCGGTCGCCGGGCTCGCCCTCGGCGGCGGCAAGTCGGTGATCCTCGGTGACCCGCGCCGCGACAAGAGCCCGGCGCTGCTGCGCGCCATGGGCCGCTGCGTCGAGCGGCTCGCCGGGCGCTACATCGTCGCCGAGGACGCCGGCACCTCGGTCGAGGACCTGCGGCTGATGGCCGAGGAGACCGGCCACGTGGTCGGGATCGCCGACAAGCCGACCGGCGACGGCGGGCGGCGCAGCGGCGACCCGTCGCCGGCCACCGCCCACGGGGTGTTCCTCGGCATCCGTGCCGCCGTCGGGCACCGCCTCGGGCGCAACGACCTGGCCGGAGTGCGGGTCGCCATCCAGGGGGTCGGGCACGTCGGCCTGCGCCTCGCGCGGCTGCTCGCCGAGGCCGGCGCCCGGCTGTGGCTGGCCGAGGTCGACCGCGATCGCCTCGCCGCCGCGCTCGCCGAGCTTCCGGGCGCCGAGCCGGCCGACCCCGAGGCGGTCTTCGATCTCGACTGCGATGTCTTCTCGCCGTGCGCCTTCGGGGCGGTGATCAACGACGACACCGTGCCCCGGCTGCGCGCCGCGGTGGTCGCCGGCGCGGCCAACAACCAGCTCGCCGCGCCCCGTCACGGCGAGCTCCTGGCCGCGCGCGGGATCCTCTATGCGCCCGACTTCGTGATCAACGCCGGCGGGCTGATCGACGTCGCCTGCGAGCGCGAGGGCTTCGACCGCGAGCGCCTGCTGGCGCGCCTCGAGCGAATTGCCGACAATCTCCTCGAGTGCTTCCAGCGCGCCGAGGCCGAGCGCCTCCCGACCAGCGTGATCGCCGAGCGGATGGCCGCCGAGCGCCTCGCCGCGGTGCACTGAAGGGGTGGCGCAGGTCAGCGCCGCTCGATGCCCTCGAGGATCGGGCAGCGCTCGCCGGCCCGGGCGCAGGCGCTGACCAGCTCGCCGAGCTCGCGGCGCAGCTCGGCCAGCGCCGCGAGACGCGCGTCGATCTCGGCCAGCTTGCCCTCGGCGAGGGCGCGAACCGCCGGGCGCGAGCGCTGCGGGGCCTCGCGCAGCTCGAGCAGGGAGGCGATCTCGGCAAGCTTGAAGTCCATGGCCTGGGCACGGCGGATGAAGCGCAGCCGCGCCAGGTCGTGCTCGCCGTAGTAGCGCAGCCCCGAAGCACTGCGCTGGACCGCGGGCAGCAGGCCGATCCGCTCGTAGTAGCGCAGCGTGTCGACGCTCATCCCGAGCCGCTTCGCAACCTCGCCGATGCGGTATCCACGAGCCATGCCGGTTCTCCGACCGGCGCCCCGGTCCTGCGGACGGGCGCCTTGCTGCGGCCAGGGTAGCAGAGCGTGCCCCGCCCGGCGTCTCGACACCCCCGCCTCGCGCACCGGTGAGCGATCCCGGCCGGCGCCGGGCGCGTGCCCCGGAATCAATCCCGCGCTGCGCGCTCGCAGCGGGGAGCGAGGGGCGGCTTGACTCTGGAGCATGCTCCAGGGATTGAATACGCATCGACCCCCGTTCGCCGCCGTGCGCCACGGCCGCGAGCGGCTCGATCCGAGGAGACTGCGATGAAGCGTTCCGCTCCGATCAGACTGCAATCAATGCTCGCTGCCAGGCGCGGGATCGGCGCCCGGGCCGCGGTGCTGGCCTGGCTGGTCGTGGCGGCCGGCGCCGCCCTGCCCGGTACCGCCGCCGCCCACGACCCGCTCTTCTCGCCCAGCCCCCACCCGCTGTTCAAGGGCGGCATCGAGACGCGGCTCTCCGAGGACCTCAACGACACCACCGCGGGCACCCAGCGGGCGCTCACCCTGAATGTGTTCTACGGTGCGACCGCCCACTGGACGGTCGGAGCCCGGCTGCCCTACGTCAACAACCCGGGCTTCAGCGGCGCCGGGGATCTGGCCCTCGAGACCCGCTACGAGCTGTGGGGCGACCAGGGGCTCGGCTACGACGACGGGCTGAGCGCCTTCGCCGTGATCAGCCCGCCGACCGGTGATCGGCGGGCCAGGAACTGGATCACTGGCGGCGACACCTGGGACGGCATGCTCGGGCTCGGCTACAGCCACGAGGCGATCACCTGGTACTGGTGGCTGGAGGGCTGGGGCAAGGTCCACGGCGAGGACGACAGCGGGCTGCGCCCGGGCAGCTCGGCGCACTTCAGCGCGATCTTGGGGCGGCGCTTCAACGCCCCCGACTACCGCAGCCTCGACGTCGTCGGGATGGTCGAGCTCAACGGCGAGTATGCCTGGCGGGATCGGCGCAACGGCACCGATCGGGCCGACTCGGGGGGCACCCGGCTGTTCGCCTCCCCGGGCCTGTTCGTCACCTACCGCAACTTCGGCGCCAAGGTCGGTGTGCAGCTTCCACTGGTCCAGAACCTGAACGGCTCCCAGGCGACCAGCAACTACCGCCTGCGCGTTCAGCTCATCGCGCATTTCTGAGCGCCTTGCAGGAGGGCGACGACATGACAACGAGCACCCCATCGAGCCGTGGCCTCGCCCGCTGGCTGCTGCTGGCCGTGGCGCTGTCGCTGCCGCTGGCGAGCACGGCGGCCGAGCACGCCGGCGGATCCGCCCCGGCCTACGTGCTGCGGGTCGATGGGCTGGCCTGCCCCTACTGCGCCTACGGCATCGAGAAGCAGTTCCGCGACCTGCAGGGCGTGACCGGCATCGACGTCGACATCCCCAACGGCCACGTGATCGTCCGGGTCGAGCCCGGCACCCGCTTCGATCGGGCCACCCTCGAGCGCACCGTCGAGGACGCCGGCTTCACCCTGCGCGGCGTGGTCAGCGAGCCGGGAAGCGGCTGAGTCAGCGTGCACGTCGTGATGCCCGCCGGCTGTGGCATCATCGCGCCGTGCACGGCATTCGAGATACGCTGATCCAGGCCCACCGTGCGCTCACGGACGCCGGGATCGACCATGCGCTGATCGGCGGGCTGGCGCTTGGCGCCCTGGGCGTGCATCGGGCGACGCTGGATGCCGACCTGCTGGTACCCGGAAGCGAGCGGGCGGCCGCCGTCGAGTCCCTCGCGGCGGCCGGCTTCGTGCTTCGTGGCGAGACCCCCGAGACCCTTCACTTCGCCGGCTACGGCGCGCTCGACCTGCTCCTCGCCAATCGACCGCCGACGCGGGAGATGCTCGCGCAGGCGACCCTCGTGGCCCCGCTCGGGGTGAAGTGCCTGCGGGCCGAGGACATCATCGGCCTCAAGATCCAGGCCTACGTCAACAACCCGCGGCGTGCGCTCCAGGATCAGGCCGACATCGCCGCCCTGATCGAGCGTCATCGCGACCTCGACTGGGAACGGATCAAGCGCTATGCGGACCTCTTCTCGGAGTGGCCGACGCTCGCGCGGCTGAGGGAAGACCATGACCTTTGAAGAGTACCTGCGCTTCCTCGACGAGTACTGGGAGCTGTTCGCCCGCCCGCAGCGGGTATACATCCGCTGCGTCTACCGCAGGGTGCGCCTGTAGGGCGTCATGGGGTCAGGCCTCGCTCGGATATCTCACCGATGCGCGGAGCAAGGGTACCGAGACGCCGCCCTGACGGGACGTGCTCCCTCGCGCCTCGAGGATCGCCAGGCGATCGCGCGCCAAGCGCTCCGAGCGCAACGCCAGTCAGGGATGACCTCGGAGCGGAAGTGGCACGGGGAGAGCCGGGTGGGTGAGGCGGGAGCCGCGATCTCGCGGACGATCGTGCGGTTGGAACGATGGGCGGCTCTCAGCAGATCGAGTCCCAGCGCGTCGCTCATCGCGCCTCGGGCTACTCCCCACGCCGGTAGCATTGCTGGCCGCGGTGCACTTGGCGCTCTTGCCGCGGTCGATCCCCCCGTGCGCGGGGGAACCTGGCCGGCAGGTCGCAGGCTCGCAGGCACAGGTAGTCGACGGCCAGCGAGGCGGCTGCGAGGGCGGTGATCTCGGCGACGTCGTAGGCCGGGGAGACCTCGACCAGGTCCATGGCCGCCAGCTCGATTCCGGTGAGGGCCCGGAGGATGCCCTGGGCCTGGGCGGTGCTCAGGCCTCCGACCACCGGGGTGCCGGTGCCCGGTGCGAAGGCGGGGTCGAGGCAGTGGATGTCGAAGGTGAGGTAGGCCTTGCGCGGCCCGACGATACGCGTGATCTCGGCGGCGGGGGCCGCCACGCGGTGCTCGTGGACCCAGTCGGCGTCGAGCCAGGTAAAGCCGCTCCGATCCGCATTGTGGGTGCGAATCCCGATCTGGACCGAGCAGCCGGGCTCGATCAGGCCCTCGTTGGCGGCGTGGAAGAACATCGTACCGTGGTCCTGGCGCGGCGGGTCGTCGCTCCAGGTGTCGCTGTGGGCGTCGAAGTGGATCAGGGCGAGCGGGCCGTAGACGCGAGCGTGGGCACGTAGCAGCGGCAGGCTCACGAAGTGGTCGCCGCCGAGCGCGAGCAGCGGCGCGCCACGCTCGAGAATGGCGCTGGCGTGGGCCTCGATCTGGACCGGGATCGCCTCCGGGCGGCCGAAGTCGAAGTAGCAGTCGCCGTAGTCGATGACGGCCAGTTGCTCGCGGGGGTCGAAGCCCCACGGCCAGGGCGGGCCCCAGGTGAGCTGGGCCGAGGCGGCGCGGATCGCGGCCGGGCCGAAGCGCGCCCCGGGCCGATGGGTCGTCGCCAGGTCGAGCGGGATCCCGGTCACCGCGACATCGGCCCCGGCAAGCTCGCGGGTGTAGCGGCGGCGCAAGAAGCTCAGCGCCCCCGAGTAGGTCGGCTCGACGGTGGTGCCGTAGAGCGAATCGCTGGCGAATGCCTGGTTGGTGGGTGGCGGGCCGATCGGGTCGCTGCTCATCGGGCGTGCTCCGCTGCTTGTGGGCCCAGCGCGCGCCGGACCGGCGGATCCTAGCCCGCATCGGTGAGAGATATCCGGTCAGCGCAGCAGGCCGCTCAGCGCAGCAGCCGGCCCTCGGCGGCGAGCACTCCCTCGAC
>CAZRGU010000028.1:0-1914 GCA_964599705.1 uncultured Ectothiorhodospiraceae bacterium
CCGCTCCTCGACCCAGGCGCGCAGCCGCGCATCGGCGAAGTAGGGGACGGTGAGCGGCGAGCCGGCGAGCAGCCCGCGCAGCGAGCGGGCACGCGCGCCGAGCGGGCGCAGCGGGCGGACCAGCAGATCGGCGCAGTGCTCGCCGAGCGCCTCGACGTGGCGCCAGTCGTCGGGGTCGTCGACGAAGGTGCCCAGGTGCACCGCGTAGCGGCGCGCGAGCAGGCGCAGCAGGTGGTAGGTGCGCACCTTGTCGCCCTTCCTCGGCGGGTAGGGGATGCGGTGGCAGAGCAGCAGCAGCGGCGCCTTCACGCCCCGCCTCCGCCCTCGCCGGCCCCGGCCGGGGGCGGCGTCTCGGCGGCCAGCCCGAGGGTGGCCCGCCCGGCGCCCTCGGGCAGCTCGGGTCGAGTCGCCGCCTCGAGCAGCACCTCGTCGATCCGCCCCCAGCGAAACTCGCCGAGCAGCCGGGCGAGCTTGGGCTCCATGCGCTCGAGGTTGGTGTAGTGGCGCAGCCGCGCCCGGGCCGGGAGCCCGCGCTGGCGGGGCTGGCCGGGGTCGAGCTCCCAGGGATGGAAGTAGAACAGCGCGGCGCGCCCCTCGCGGCGGTTGAGCCGGCGCAGCGCCCAGCGGGTGTAGGCGTAGGGCAGCAGCCGGAAGTAGCCGCCGCCGGCGCAGGGCAGGTTCTGGCCGAAGACCCGCACCGTGCTCATCGGCAGCTCGGTCAGGCGCCCGCCGGCGCAGGCGAACGGGAAGCGCGGCGCCTCGCGCATCCCGTAGAGATCGTGGCGCACCGGGAAGATGCTCGAGCTGTAGCGGTAGCCGAGATCGGCGAGCACCTCGTGGGCCCACAGGGTGTCGCGCCCGATCGAGAAGCTCGCCGCGCGGTAGCCGGCGACCGGGCAGCCGCCGGTGTCCTCGAGCAGCGCCTTGGTGCGCCCGGCGTCGGCGCGCAGCTCCTCGGGGCTCTGGCGGGTGATGCGCACGTGCGACCAGCCGTGGCTGGCCAGCTCGTGGCCCTGCCCGACGATCCGGCGCACCAGCGCGGGGAAGCGCTCGGCGACCCAGCCCAGCGTGAAGAAGGTGGCCCGCGCGCCGTGCTCGGCGAGCAGCGCGAGCACCCGGTCGGTGTTGGCCTCGACCCGCCACGGCAGCGCCTCCCAGCGCGCCCCCGCGACGTGCCCCTCGAAGGCCGAGACCTGGAAGTAGTCCTCGACGTCGACCGAGAGGGCGTTGCGCGGTGGCGGCTGCATCCCAGCCATGCTATCGGCCGCCGGCCGGTGGAACTGTGAGCGCATTCTCGATCTTCGTTCCCGCCGCGGCCAGGAAGGCGCGCAGCGTCTCGCGGGCCGCCTCGCCGGAATCGCTCGCCGGGGTGGCGAGCACCACCGCCGCGGAGTACGGCCGGCGCTCGAGCAGCCCGCGAAGCTGGAGCAGCTTGGCGAGCGGGCGGCTGGTGGTGTTGACGCCCGCCACCCGGTACCACTGCCAGACCAGCAGCTCGGCGCCGCTCGAGCGGGCCCGCAGCCGCACCTCGTCGACCGCGAGCCGGCGCCCGCCGAGCTCGACGGTGAGCCGGGCGCGCCCGACGTCATCGAGCGCGTCCGGGTCGAACGGCCCGTTGAGCTCGTTGATGAGCTCGGCGCCCTGGCGCTCGCGCCCGTAGGCGGCGAGGTAGAGGTAGACCGGCCAGGCATCGGCGCGGTAGGTGTCGAGCCGCTCGGCCGCCGCTCCGCGGTAGCGGGGCCGCCAGCCCCCCGGGGGGGACTCGGCGAGCGGCCCGCGCCAGCCGGGCAGGTCGCGCGGCGCGGCGAGCAGCGGGGCCGGCGCCTCGCCGGCCAGGGTCCAGCGGGCGAGCGCCTGGCCGCTTCCTGCCGCGGCCAGCAGCACGAGCAGCGCCACGGCGAGCCGGCCGCGGGC
>CAZRGU010000028.1:2014-21079 GCA_964599705.1 uncultured Ectothiorhodospiraceae bacterium
CGCTTCCTGCCGCGGCCAGCAGCACGAGCAGCGCCACGGCGAGCCGGCCGCGGGCCGGCTCGCCGGCGGGCGCGGCCGGCTCGCCGGGCAGCGGCGCGCGGGCGACATCGGCGAGCCGGTAGCCGACCCAGAACAGCGGCACCAGGGCGCCGGCAAACAGCAGCCAGCCGAAGGTCTGGTGGTCCTGGACCAGCGGGTTCTGCATGCGGCTCGCGTAGCCGATGTACATGATCACCACCACCCGCACCCAGTTGAAGACCACCGCGGTGGCGATGCCGAGCGCGACGAAGGCGAGCCGGCGCCACCAGGCGCGCAGCTCGAGGTGGGCGAACAGGGTGACGATCGAGAGCGCGGCGAGGAAGTAGCGCAGCCCGGCGCAGACCTCGGCGATCTCGAAGCGCCCGTAGGGGATGGTGAAGAAGTTGCCCTCGACGAAGACCGGCACGCCGAGCACCCGCAGCGCCCACACCGAGACCCCGGCGGTGACGTCCTGCAGGGGCGCGATCAGCACGTCCCAGACCGGGATGGCGAGCAGCGGGTAGGCGAGCGCGAAGGCCGCCGCCCGCGCCACGCGCCACCCGGCCAGCGCGATGACCGCCGCCGGCAGCATGGCGTAGAGCGCCACCTGCTCGGCGATCAGCACGCTCGCCGCCCGTCCCGCCCACCAGAGCAGCGCCGCGCCCAGGGCGAGCAGCGCGCCGGCGTAGCCCGGCTCGGGCACGATCGCGCCCAGCCGCCGGCGCTCCCGCCACAGCAGGAAGGCCGTGATCGGCACCACCAGCAGGCCGTGGCCGTAGGAGTCGCTGTTCCACCACAGCTCGGCGAGCCCGCGCGCGGTGCCGGCGTAGAGCAGCCCGGCGCCGGCCAGCGCCGCGAGCAGCGCCACCAGCGTCCCCGGCCAGCCGGGCGCGCGGGTCAGCGGGGCGCCGACCGTCTCGAGCTCAGGCGTGGCCACGGGCCGCACCGGCGGGGATGGCGAGGATCGCAGAGGCGAGCGGCCCGCTCACTCGTAGTGACTCCACATGCGCAGCACCTTCACCACCTGTTCGGCCTCGATGACCTGGTAGACCAGCCGGTGCTGGATGTTGATCCGCCGCGAGCACGCCCCGGCGAGGTCGCCGACCAGGCGCTCGTAGCGCGGCTCGCGGGTCCACGGGTCCTCGCGCAGCACGGCGAGCAGCCGCTCGGTCCTGGACCTCAGGCCGGCGGCGGCCAGCTTGCGTGCATCCTTGCGGGCCTGGCGGGTGAAGACCAGCCTCCACGTCACCAGTCGAGTTCCTGCTCGCACTCCTCGATGGGAGTCGCCAGGCCCTCGCGGATCGACTCGCGCATGCCCGGGATCGAGAGCAGGTAGAGGGTCTCCTGGATCGCGCTCCAGTCGTCCTCGGAGACCAGCACCGCGCTGTTGCGCCTGCCGGTGATGCGGATCGGGCGGTGCGAGGCGGCCGCCTCGTCGATGAGCCGGTAGAGGGTGGCGCGCGCCTCACTGACCGTGAGCGTCGTCATGGATCGAGGTACCCCGCTGATCAACCCCCTCAACCGTACGTGATCTCGTACGATTGCGCAACAAGTCCTCCACCCCCTCACCGGTCATAGCGGTCCTCGAAGCGCACGATGTCGTCCTCGCCGAGGTAGCTGCCCTACGCGCAATACCCCGACGAGCCCGAGCTTCGCCTCACGCAACGCCGCTGCGCTTGGCGAGCAGGTCGCGGACCGCGGGCAGCAGGTCTGAGGGGATCTCGATCAGCGTCTGGGAGTGATCCGCAAGTGTCGCCTCGTCCTCGGCCACGGCTTCCTCCTCGGACTGACCCTCGTAGTACGCCAGCAGGCTCGCTACTCGGTTCTCGTCCCACCCCTTGGGAAATCGCTTCTCTCTCATCGGATCCTCCGCCTCATGCGGCGCCGGTAGGCAAGCAGCGGCTTGCCCCTCAGATCATACGCGGTTACCACGAACACACTGCCCGGCTCTTCGTCCGGCACGTAGATCACCCTCAGGTATCGCCCGCCACGGGTCCGCCCCAGCGCGATCCGCGACCCGTCCCGACCGGGCCTGTCCTCGCCTGGAGCGCTGAGCACCTCCTCGACCTCCGATGCCGACACCGCGTGGTTGTCGATGTGTGGCGCCCCGGTTTCCGGGTCGTGGTAGTAGCGAACCTTCAAGGTGGCCCCTCGAGACCTCGACCCGAGCTGACACCCTCAGCGGTCATAGCGGTCCTCGAAGCGCACGATGTCGTCCTCGCCGAGGTAGCTGCCGGACTGGACCTCGATCACCTCGAGCTCGACCTTGCCCGGGTTCTCCAGCCGATGGCGGGTGCCGAGCGGGATGAAGGTCGACTCGTTCTCGCCGAGCAGCATCACCTCCTCGCCGCGGGTCACCCGGGCGGTCCCGCGCACCACCACCCAGTGCTCGGCGCGGTGGTGGTGCATCTGCAGCGAGAGCGCCGCGCCGGGCTTCACCGTCAGGCGCTTGACCTGGTAGCGCTCGCCGGCATCGAGCTGCTCGTAGGAGCCCCAGGGGCGGTAGACGCGGCGGTGCGACTTGCCCTCCTCGCGCCCGCGGGCCTCGAGCCAGCCGACCACCCGGCGCACGTCCTGGGCGCAGTCCTTGCGGGCCACCAGCACCGCGTCGGCGGTGTCCACCACCACCAGGTCGCGCACCCCGAGGGTCGCCACCAGCCGCTGCCCGGCGATCACCAGCGAGTCGCGGGTCTGGTGGGTGAAGACGTCGCCCTCGAGGACGTTGCCGGCCTCGTCGCCCTCGCCGATCTCGAGCAGCGCCGACCACGAGCCGATGTCCGACCAGCCGGCGTCGAGGGCGACCACCGCGGCCCAGATCTCGCCGGCCTCCTCGGCGGCGCTGAGCGGCTCCATCACCGCGTAGTCGATCGAGTCGGCCCGACAGCCCTCGAAGGCCCGCCGCCCGACGCGCACGAAGCGCCCGTCGCTCTCGGCCGCGCGCAGCGCCTCGGCGCAGGCCGTGGCGATGTCCGGGCAGTGCGCTCGGGCCGCGCTCCGCCACACCGAGGCGCGGACCACGAACATGCCGCTGTTCCAGAGGTACTCGCCGCTGGCCAGGTACTCGCCGGCGGTCTCGGCGTCGGGCTTCTCGACGAACGCCTCGAGCTGGAAGGCGCCCTCGTGGGCGCCGACCGCGGCGCCGGTGCGCAGGTAGCCGAAGCCGGTCTCGGGCCGGGTCGGCACGATGCCGAAGGTGACCACCGCCCCCTCGGCGGCCAGGCGTGCCGCGCTCGCGGCCGCGGCGTGGAAGGCCTCGCGGTCCTCGATGACGTGATCGGCGGGCATCACCAGCAGCACCGGGTCGGTGCCGGCGGCGAGCGCCAGCTCGGCGGCCAGGCACAGCGCCGGTGCGGTGTTGCGCCCGACCGGCTCGAGCACCACCGCCTCGGGGGCCCGCTCGATGGCCTCGATCTGGTCGAGGACCAGGAAGCGGTGCTCCTCGTTGCAGACCACGATCGGCTCGCGCACCACGGTGCTCGGCCCGCCGTCGAGCCCGTCGAGGCGGCGCACGGTGTCCTGGAGCAGCGTGCCGGCGCCGCGCAGGCGCAGGAGCTGCTTGGGGAAGGACTCGCGCGAGAGCGGCCACAGGCGCGTCCCCGAGCCGCCGGCGAGGATCACGGGCTGGACGGTGAAATCGGTCATCGCCGGGGGGCCTCCATTGCGGGAGCGGGCGGCCTGCCCCGCCGCTCGTTCACTCGTCGTCGCCCTGGGCCTTGCCCATCAGCGCCTTGCGCAGCAGGGCGAGCTCCTCGCGCACCGCGTCGGTGAGCGAGGCCATCGAGGTCTCGACCGCCGCCAGGCGCTGCTCGGTGTCGGCGCCGGCCGGCCCGGGCGCTGGCTGCGCGGCGGCGCCGGCGGCCCGCGCAGCGCCCGGCGGCGCGTGCGCCGTGACCTCCTGGCGCAGCGAGGCCACGGCGTACTCGCCAGTATCCCCGCCGCCCTGCTCCTCGACGATGTCGCGGGTCACGGTCTCGAGGGCGGCGCGGTCGATGTGGTGCAGCTCCTCGAGGGCGCCGAGCAGCAGGAGGCGGTCACAGAGGGTGTTGATGCGCCGCGGCACCCCCTCGGTGAAGTGGTAGATGCCGGCGAAGACCTCCTCGTCGATCTGCGGGTCGCCCTTCCAGCCGACCACCCGCAGCCGGTGCTCGACGTAGCCGCGGGTCTCCTCGGCGCCGAGCGGGCGCAGGTGGTAGGCGGCGATGACCCGCTGGCGGAGCTGCTCGAAGCCCTCCGAGCGCATCGTGGTGCGGAACTCGCGCTGGCCGAGCAGGAAGCTCTGCAGCAGCATCCGCCCGCCCTCCTGGAAGTTGGAGAGCATGCGCAGCTCCTCGATCGCCTTGCGCGGCAGCCCCTGGGCCTCGTCGACGACCAGCAGGGCGCGCTTGCCCTCGGCGCGGCAGGCGCGAAAGAACGCCTCGAGGCTGCGCAGCACGGCCGCCTTGCCGACCCGCTGGTAGGGCAGCCCGAAGCCGGCCGCGACCATCTTGAGCAGGTCGTCGGCCTGCATCTGGGTGGTGACGATGTTGGTCGCGACCACGTTCTCGCGCTCGAGCATGCGCAGCAGCGCCCCGACCAGGGTGGTCTTCCCGGTGCCGACGTCGCCGGTGATGATGATGAAGCCCTCGCCCTGCTTGATCCCGTAGCGCAGGTAGGCGAGCGCGCGCTTGTGCCCGGCGCTGTTGAAGAAGAAGCGCGGATCGGGGCTGAGGCGAAACGGCTTGGTGGTGAACCCGTAGAACTGCTCGTACATGCGTGGCGCCGCGCGCGGGGACGTTGCTCGTCGATCGGCCCGATGACCGGAACAGCTAAGTATAAGCCGGGCGCGCCTCGCGGTCGCCCCCGCCGCCCGGCGCGCGATTCAGAACCGCGCGCTGAGGCTGGCGCTGGCCCGGTTCTCGCTGTAGTCGCCGCTCGCCGAGGCCGAGATCTGGCGCAGGTGGCGGAGGTCGAGGTTGAGCGAGATCGAGCCTGAGAGCTGGCGCGAGAGCCCGGCGCCGAGCTCGAAGCGGGTCTCGCGGGGGCCGCCGGCGCGCGGCTTGGTGCGCTGCCAGCTCCCCGAGAGGCGCGCGCCGATCAGGCGCGACAGGCGCCGGCTCGCCGAGGCCGACAGCCCGAAGGTGCGCTCCGAGTCGCCGGTGAGCTGGAAGGCGCGCCGATCGTTGAACAGCTTGAGGCTGGCCTCGCTGCGCCGGCCCTTGACGGTCACCCCGGCATCGAGGCGCTGGCGCACGATGACCTCCTCGCTGAGCGCCGGGGTGTCGGTGGGGATGAGCACCGCCTGGCCGCTGTCCGGGTCGAGGATCGGCTCGCCGAAGGCGTCGGTGAGCGGGATGAGCTGGCGCTGGAGCTGGATCTGGCTGCTGGTGGTGGTGTCCTCGGCGTAGCGCGCGGTGAGCACCGCGCGGCGCGAGCGGTGGCGCGCGTCGAGCGAGAAGGCGGTGCCGAAGAAGCGGTCCTCGAAGCCGAGATCGATGCTGGTGCGCGGGGTCGGGTTCCACACCGCCCCGGCCCGCCAGGTCAGCCCGCTGGGGCTGCTCCCGGCACGGCGCGCGAAGCTGTTGTTCTCGGTGCCGGCGCGCAGGTTGAGCTCGTAGCGGCGGCTGATCCGGTAGCGCACCGTGGCCTGGAGGCGCTGGAAGACCGAGCGGGCGCCGCTGTCGCCGTGCTCGCGGCGGCGCGAGAAGGTCACGCTCCAGGGCAGCCGGGCGAAGCGCGAGCCCGAGTCGATGCGCGCCTCGAGGCTGCGGGTCTTGCTGCCGCTCGCCCCCGAGTTGTCGACCAGCGAGAAGGTGGTGCGCACCTCGGCGTCGGCCCAGCGCCCGAAGTGGTGGCGCACGATCGGGGTGAGCGACCCGGTGATCACGTCGGCGGTGCCACCGGTCGCCGAGCGGGTGTCGCCCGCCACCCGGCCGGTGTTGCCGGTGTTCTCCTGGCGCATCGAGGCGCTGAAGTCGAGGAACAGCACCTGGCGGTAGAGCTCGGCGTTGCCGATCGCCTGGAGCTGGTGGTTGAGCTGGAAGGAGCGGCTGCCGCGCGCGTAGTCGAGGGCCTGGAGGTTGTAGCTGAGGTCAAGATCGATCCGCCGGCCGGTGCCGCGGATGTCGATCCCGGGGCGCACCTCGCTCACCCAGTCCGGCCGCCCGCCCCCGGGGCTGAGATCGATGTTGTCCGAGAAGGTCTCCTGGGCCGAGATGCGCGGCGTGATCCGCCACTTCCCGGCCTCGGCCGGGCCGGCGGCGAGCGCCAGGGCGAGCGCGGCGGCCGCGCCCGCCGCCAGGGCGCCGCGCGCCGGGGCGCGGCTATGCCCGGTCCCTGACCTTCTCGGTGCCGTAGCCATAGCCGTAGCCGTAGCCATAGCCGTAGTAGTAGCCCTTGCCGTAGCCGCCCCCGAAGCGCTCGCGGCTCTTGTTGAGCACCAGCGAGATGTTCTCGGCCGGCTCGAGCAGGTGCAGCGCCTCGCGCACCGCCCCCTGCGGGGTGCGCACCGCCTCGACCACGACCACGATCTGCCCGGCGCGGTGGGCGAGCACGCTCGCCCCGCTGGTGGCCAGCACCGGGGCGGAGTCGAAGATCACCACCCGGTCGGGGTAGCGGGTGGCGAGCTCGCGGGTCAGGCGGCTCATCTGCTCGCTGGCGTAGAGCTCGGTGACGTTCGAGAAGCGCCGCCCCGAGGGCAGCACCACGAGCTTCGCCATGCTGGTGCGCACCAGCAGCTCGGCGAGGTCGGTCTTCTCGCCGGCCAGGTACTCGGTCAGCCCGGCCCCGCGCGGGATGCCGAGGTGGCGCGAGACGTCGGCCTTGGCCGGATCGGCATCGACCAGCAGCACCGTGCGGTCGAGCTCCATGGCGATGCTGAAGGCGAGGTTGAGGCTGTTGAAGGTCTTGCCCTCGCCGGGCAGCGCGCTGGTGACCAGGATCAGGTTGACCGGCACCGCACGCTCGCCGGCCGGCTGCTCGAGGCGCATCAGCAGCGGGCGCTTGATCACCCGGAACTGCTCGGCGAGCAGGGTGTGGCTGGTCTGCGGGGTGATGAAGCCCGAGGCGGCCAGCGCCTCGAAGTCGAGCTCGACGGTGCGCATGGTCGAGGCCCCGGCGCCGCCCTCGCGCCCGGCCCCGGGCGCGGCCGGCTCGCGGGCGCCGCTCCCGGGCGGGGCGGCCGGGGCCTGCGCCGGGCGCTGCGGTGCGCCGGCGCCCGCCCCCACAGCGGCCGGCGGCTGCCCGCCGGTCCCTGCCGGGACGGGGCCGGCCTCGGCCTCCGGCGCGGCCCCCGGCGCGCCCGGCGGGTGCGGCTTCCCGGCCGGCTCGACCTGCGGCTCGCCGAGATCGACCTCCTCGCGCTCGAGCTCGGCGAGCACCCGCTCGTCGAGCTCGAGCTCGTCGAGGCCGGCAGGCGCCTGCTCGCCGCGCGGCTCCCCGCCATCGGCCGGCTGCTGCGCCGGGCGGCTGCCGTCGAGCTTGTCGAGCGCCTTCTCGATGATGCTCACAGGTACTGGTCCTTGAGCGCCTGGAGCTTGGCCGAGACGTCGAGCTGGTGCAGGCGATCGAGCAGCTCGGGGTTGGTCTGGTAGAGCGCGATCAGGCCGCCGAAGACCCCGGCGAGGAACAGGCAGCCGACCGCGAAGGTGGTCACCTCGAGGCGCCGGCGCAGCCGCTCGCGCGGGGTCCACAGCCGCGAGACCACGCCGAGCACCGGCAGATCGGTGAACTCGCGGATGCTGTCGCGGGTGTAGATGGCCGGGCGCAGCAGGGCGAGCAGCAGGGCCAGCCCGACCCCGGAGCCGACGCCGGCGACGAACACCGCGGCGCTGAGCAGCGGGCGGTTGGGGGAGACCGGGACGAGCGGCACACGCGGCGGCTCGATCACGTTGAACTGCACCGAGTCGGTGGTCTCGCCGGCCTCCTGGCCGATCTTGAGCGCCTCGCGCCGCTTGACCAGCTCGTCGTAGTTCTTCTTGTTGATCTCGTAGTCGCGGTTGAGGTTGGCGAGCTCGGCCTCGATCTGGGGAATGGTGTCGACCCGCTTCTTGAGCTCCTCGGCGCGGCCCTTGTACTCGAGCACCCGCGCCTGGAGCGCCGCGACCTCGGCCTTGGCCTCGGCGAGGCTGGCGGTGAGCGCCTTGTAGGCCGGGTTCTCGTAGGCGGGGCCGGACGGCGCCTCGGCCTTGCCGCCGTCACCGTCCCCGGCCTGGGCGGCCAGCTCCTCGAGGTAGGCGTCGCGCTTGGCCTTGAGCTCGGCGAGCAGCCGCCGGCTCGAGATCACGTCCGGGTGCTTGTCGGTGTAGCGCAGCAGGAGCTGGTCGAGCGAGCTCTCGAGCTCCTGGATGCGCAGGTCGAAGGGGGTCTGGGGCCCGGTGTCGGCCTCGCCCGCTCCGGGCCCCGGGGTGATCTTCAGGGTCGGGCGCTCGCCGGCGAGCTGGCCCTTGATCGCGGCGACCCGGTTCTGGGCCTCGAGCAGATCGAGCTGGGCCTGCTTGAGCTGGTCGATCTGGTCCTGGAGGCGCTGGTAGTAGCCCTTGCCCTCGGAGGGCATCAGGCCGATGTTGCGCTGCTTGAACTCCTTGAGGCGGTTCTCGGCGGCCTGCAGCCGGGCCTCGTACTCCGCGATCTGGCGCTCGATGAACTGCTTGGTCTTGGAGGTGTCCTTGCGGCTCTCGCCGAGCGAGCGCTCGACGAAGAGGTTGAGGATCGCCTCGACCACCTTGTTGGCGAGCTGGGCGCTGGAGTCGCGAAAGCCGATCACGAAGATGTTGTCGCGCGCGGTGCCCTTGACGCTGATGCGCTTGGCCAGCGAGGTGAGCAGGCGCTCGAAGTCCTCGGGGGTCTTGGCCTTGAGGTCCATGTCGGTCTTGCGCGCGACCTGCTCGAGGTTGGGCCGCACCAGCAGGGTGCGGCGCATCAGCAGGGTGCTGTCCTTGACCGCGTCGGCGTCGATGGCCAGCCCCTTGAGCAGCGGCTTGAGCAGGGTGCGGGTGTCGAGATAGACCTTGGCGGTGACCTCGTACTGGTTGGGCAGCAGCGCCACCACCGCCCAGCCGAGCAGGCAGATGGTCGTGCCGGTCACCAGCGCCACCCAGCGGTAGCGCCACACCATGCGCACGTAGTTGAGCGCCAGGGCGATGTTCTGTTCCATGGCGCGAGCCCGTCAGCTCCGGGGGGTCGCGCGCGGGCGCCGTGCGGGGCCGGGCGCGGCGCGCCGCGGCTCCCTCCGGCTGCCCGCCTCGCGGGCAGGAACCAGCGCCGGGCCGCGCTCCGGCCCCGACCGCCCGCTGGCGCGAGCGCTCAGAACCAGGCCTCCGGGATGATCAGCACGTCGCCCGGGGCCACCGGCACGTTGGCGCTGATGTCCCCGTCGCGCAGCAGGTCGTCGAGCCGCACCACCGCGGTCTCGGTGCGGTCCCCGACGGTGCGCACCAGCCGTGCCTTGTTGCCGTCGGCGAACTCGGTCAGCCCGCCGACCGCGATCATCACGTCGAGCAGGGTCATCTCGTCGCGGTAGGGCAGCGCCTTGGGCTCGGTCGCCGCCCCGACCACCCGCACCTGGCGGCTGAAGGTGCCCTGGAAGTTGCTGACGATCACCGTGACCAGCGGGTCCTTGATGTAGGTCGAGAGCACCTTCTCGATCTCGCGGGCGAGCTCGGTGGTGGTCTTGCCGGCCACCGGCAGGTCCTCGACCAGCGGCACCGAGATCTTGCCGTCGGGGCGCACCGGCACGGTCTGCGAGAGCTCGGGGTTGCGCCACACGAAGATGCTCAGGCTGTCGCCGGGGCCGATGACGTAGTCGTAGGCCTTCTCGGCCGGCTGGGGCAGCGACGATGCCGGCTCGCCCGGCGTCGAGCAGCCGGCCAGCAGACCCGCGGCAGCCACGAACCACAGCGCGGCGATCCGGCGGATGGTTCCTGTCTCCATCAGACCTGTCCTCCCGTTGGTGATGTCCACGCCCGGCGCCGCAGAAGCGTGGTCGGCCGCCCACGCGGCTCGGCGCCCCAGCGTTGCGTCGCTGGCGCCAATGCTTTTGAGTGTAGTGGCAGCTCCCCGGCCTGTCCACGGATCCATCCGAGTCGACCTGAAGGAATTCTACCGATAATACCGTAGGTTAGCGATGGAAGTTCAGGCGCGAAGCGACATTCTCTCCGCTCACGAGCTGCCGGTCTGCATTCCGCGGAGCAGCTCGAGTTCGCGGCGTCGCCGCTCCGCGTCCGCCCGCTCAGGGAAGGTCGCGCTCGCGGCCAGCGCCGTGCCGAGCTCCTCGAGGGCCCGCTCGACGTCGCCGCTGCGCGCGTAGGCCTCGCCGAGGTGATAGCGCACGGTGGCCCGCGCCGCTGCGCTGGCGAGCTGCGCCTCGGCGGCCACCGCCCGGCGCAGCAGATCGAGCCCCTTGGCGATCTCCTTCCCCTCCACCAGGATCCAGCCGTAGGTGTCGAGCACCTCGGCCGAGTCGGGCGCGAGCTCGAAGGCCCGGCGCGCGAGCTCGCTGGCACGCTGATCACCGGCCTCCTGGTACAGGGCGGCGAGCCGGTTCAGGGTCGAGATCCGCTCGGGCTCCGTGGTGAGCAGCGTCTCCAGTCCGGCGATCGCTGCCGTCCGATCCCCGCTCAGGTAGTCGAGATCGGCCAGGCGCTCGCGCACCGCGGCGTCGCCCGGACGCGCCCTCACCCAGCGGCGCAACGCGGCGCGCGCTCCATCCCGGTCGCCGGACGCCCAGCGCGCCTGGCTCAGCCTGACGACCAGCCAGCCACTTGCCCCGCGCTCGAGGGCCGCCTGGTAGGCGCGTGCGGCCCCGGCCGCACGCCCCTGGCGCAGGAGGACGTCGCCCTCGAGGGCGAATCCGGTGAACAGGCGCGGCTGGAGGCGTTCGACCTCGCGGGCCAGGCGCAGCGCGCTCGCCAGCCGGCCGCTGCGCAGGTGGATCCCGCCGAGCGCGACCTTCGCGGCGGCGAGCTTCGGTTCGAGCTCGAGGGCGCGGCTGATCGACCGCTCGGCGGCTCGCTCATCGCCCCGACGAGCGAGCACCAGGCCTCGCTGCAGGTGCGCCCGTGCCGAGCGCGGAAAGCGCTCGACCAGCGCGCTCGTGGTGGCCAGCGCGGCCTCCAGCCGACCGGCCGCCATCTGCGCCCGGGCCAGCGTCAGCAGCGCCCGCTCGCTCCCCGGGGCGAGGGTCGCCGCCTCGCTGGCGAGCGCCATCCCCTCCTGCGCGCGACCCGAGCGCAGGTAGTAGCTCGCCAGCACCAGGCGCGGCTCGAGGGCGCGCGGGTTGGCCGCGCGCGCCCGCTCGAGCAGGGCAACGGCATCCTCGATGCGCCCCTCGCTCTCGGCGATCTGGGACAGGCGCAGGGCCGCCGTCGCGTGCCCCGGCTGGACCTCCAGAACCTTCTCATAGCCGCTGCGGGCCTCGGCCAGCCGGCCGTCCGCCTGATCGAGGCGGGCCAGATCGAGCAGCGCGGTGAGGTCGTTCGGATGAGCGGCGAGCACCTGCCGGTAGGTGGCCCGCGCCTGCTCGAGCGCCCCCGCGCCGACCAGCGCCGCAGCCTGGAGGTTGAGCGGCTCGGCGCGGCCCGGGGTGAGCTTGGCAAGGCGCGCCGCCACCGCACCGGCCTGCTCGAACTCGCCGGCACGCAGGTGAACCCGGGCCAGCAGGGTCAGCCCCTCGACCGAGCCGGGATCGGCGGCGAGCAGCCGCCGGGCCAGCGCCCGTGCCTTGGCGATGTCGCCAGCCGTCAGCTCGATGCGCCCGAGCTCGAGGCTCGCCTTCGGGTCGTCCGGGGCGAGCGCCAGTGCACGCTCCACCGAGGCGCGGGCGCCCTCCAGGTCACCGAGCAGGCGCTGGACTCGAGCCAAGCGAAGGTGCGCCGAGGGCTCGCGCGGCTCTCCGGCGGCGGCGCGCCGCGCGGCCTCGAGCGCCGCCTCGCCGTGGCCTGCGGCGCGCAGGGCCTCGGAGTAGACGGCCAGCGCGGCCGGGGACTGCGGTGCGATCCGGTAGGCCTCCTGGGCGATGGCCAGCGCTCGCGCCGGCAGCCCGAGGTCGATCAGCTCGCCGACCAGGTCGAGGCGCGGGGCAAGCGCCTGCGGGTTCTTCGAACGCGCCCGCTCAAGCAGCTTGAGCGCCCCCCGCAGATCACCGCGCGCCTTCTCGATGCGGGCCAGCGCGACCAGGGCAAGGGGCTGGTTCTCGTGGTGCTCGAGGATCGTGCGGTAGCGCCGCTCGGCCTCCTCGGTGCGCCCGGCGCGCAGGTCGAGACGGGCGAGGTTGAGGGCCGGCGCGGCATAGCGTGGCTCGATGGCGAGCGCCCGCTCGAAGGCCTCGCGGGCCTTCGCGATCTCGCCGCGCTGCTCGTAGGCGAGGCCCAGGTAGTTGAACGCGACCGGGTTCTCGGGGCGCTTCTCGACCTGCTCGCGAGCGCCTCGCAGCGCCTCCTCGGAGCGCCCGGCCGACAGCGAGACCCTCACCAGGGTCAGCCCGGCGCGCGCCGAGTCGGGGGCGAGCCGCACCGCCGAGCGCAGCTCGGCGAGCCCCTCCTCGACCGCACCGGCCGCCACCCGGCTCAGCCCCAGCCGGGCGCGCACCGCCGCCGAGGCCGGTACCCGGGCCGCAGCCTGCTCATAGCGAGCGGTGGCCGCGTCGAAGTCGCGCATCGCCATGAAGGCATTGCCGAGCATCACCAGCAGCCGCGGGTCATCCCGCGCGCCGGCCGGTGCCTCCTCGAGAACCTTGACCGCACGCTCCGGCTCGGCCATCCGCACCAGCAGCGCGGCGAGGCGCAGGCGCACGGCCAGATGACCCGGGCGCTCGACCAGGTAGGCGCGCAGGCCGTCGGCGGCCTGCTCGAGGTTGCCTCGCTCGGCCTGGAGCACCGCGAGCAGGAGCAGGCTCGGGCCGTGGTTGGGCACCGCCTTGAGCACCTCGCGCAGCAGCTTCCTCGCCTCCTCGCCGCGCCCCTTGAGGCGCTCGGCGACCGCCCTGAGGTAGGTCGGGGTGATGCTCTTCGGCACGGTGCGGGCCAGCACCCCGATGTGCTCCAGGGCCTCATCCGCCTTGCCCTGGGCGAGCAGGGTCTTGGCCAGGCCGAGGCGCGCGTCGAGGCTGAAGGGCATGGCATCGAAGGCCGCCTGGTAGCTGGCCAGCGCCTCGTCGAGCCTGCCGCGCCCGAGCGCCAGATCACCCATCATCAGCCAGGCCATGGTGTCGGTGGGCGTCTCCGCCACGATCCGCTTCAGGTATCCCCTGGCCTCCTCGGTTCGCCTCCCGCGGGCAGCGAGCCGGGCAAGCCCGCGCAGCGCGTCGGGATTACCCGGCTCGGTCGCGAGCGCACGCATGAAGTCGCCGCGTGCCTCCTCCTCGCGGTCGAGCCCGAGCTCGGCGAGTCCCCGGAGCGCGATCATCGTGGCCGTTGCGGCACCGAGCGCAGGGTCGGCAAGGCGCTCGAGCGCCTCCTTGCTGCGTCCCTGCATGAGCAGGGCTCGCACCAGGGTGACGCGAACCTCGCGGTCGCCCTTCCCGAGCGCGAGCGCCCGCTCGAGCTCCTTCTCGGCCTCGGCCCCGAAGCCGAGGCGGGTGTAGATGCGGCCGAGCTGCCAGCGCGCCTCGGCGTGCTCGGGGTCGGCGGCGAGCGCGTTCTTGAGCTCGAGGACGGCCGCGGTGAGATCCCCGCCGCGCAGCCGCTCGAGCGCCCGGGCGACGTACTCGTCGGGGGATGGCCCGCCGAGGCCGCAGCCGGCCAGCCCGAGCAGCGCGACGAGGGCGAGCGCGGCGAGGCGCCACGGTGTCCCCGGGCCACGACGCGGGCCGGACGCGAGCTGGACGTGCTGGATCGTCGGGTTCATCGCTCTCCTCACGATGCCGGGATGATGGCGGGACGACGGCGGGCGGGACTCGCGAAGGATGGTACGTGGCCGCCCCTGCCCTGCCAAGCGCAGCACCGCGCGGCACGCTTGTCGGAATTCTTTACATTCGTCAGCGAGGCCTCCAGACCACCCTATCTCATTGTTTGTCCGACTAGTTATACCCATTCCGAGAGGCCCCATGAGGACCAGCGTGGTCCATCGCTGCCCGGATCGGCACGATCGCTGTCGGAAATCTTTACACTCCCACTTCCGGGCACCCGGAGGGGGCCGGCCAAAATCCAATAACTCATTGATTTTCAACCATTCAATCCCCTATGGCACGGAACGTGCTTGTGATACGGCGAGCGGACGGATTGTGAGAGCGAAACGCGCCGCGCCACGGTCTCCAGAGACGACTCGACTCGGGAACCGCGAGACACAATCAGGGGAATGACAGACATGATCAGCAGACTCGGAAAAGGCACCTTGCTCGCAACGGGCATTGCGCTCGCCTTGCTCGCGCCGGCCTCCTCGCAGGCCCTCATCCAGTTCGATCCGGACGGAGCGGCGGGCGGCGCGAGCCCGACCACCCAGGATCAGTGGACGGTGACCAATGTCGTCTTCTGGGCCGAGAACGTCATCAAGGGCGGGATCAGCGGAGACTATACCCTCACCCAGGGAGTGGCCGCCGAGACCCCCACGCTGCGGCTGATGGCGCATCTCACCAACACCCTGCTCGGCGGAAGCGGCACCAGCCAGCCGGCCGGGCTGCTCGACAACATCGTGCTCGAGATCTCGCTGCCGGTCGACGTGTCCTTCCTCGCCGACCCGGCGAACCTCGCTGGCGGGGCCCGGAACGCCAAGTTCAGCACCATGACGTTCCTCAACAATCTCACTGCCACCCCGGGCGCGGACAACTTCTTCCGTATCCGCCGCAACCCCGCATTCGATACGAGCACCAGCCTGACGGCCGGTGGCGACTGGAACGACGGCGACGTGCTGCTCGAGGGGCACATCAAGATCAAGGAGCTGAACGCCGACGGCACCGACGCCCCGGACAGCACCATCTCGATCACCGACCCCGCGCTGGGCGACATCGGGACCAACTCCACCTCGGTCAGCGCGTCGATGTCGGGCAACCTGTTCGCGGTCGGTCAGGTCTGCACCGCCGCGCGAGTCGGCGTCGACCCGCTGTGCCCCACCGGTGACACCGGGCTGGGCGCCGGCGGCGGCAGCGAGAGCATCGTCGATCCGAACTACTTCCCGCAGACGACCTGGGACGGCTCCGGAATCGTCTTCAACTTCGACATCGACAGCCTGCTCAAGGCGCCGTTCGGCGGCGGCACCGGCGACCCGATCGTGCCCACCGTGTTCACCGACGTGGACGGCGACAGCATCGACGACACGCCGGTGCTGGGCGACAACGGGGCCCACACCGGCCACGGCGGGACCAACGACTTCGGCATCAACGACTTCATCGCCAACGGCAGCGCGACGAGCAGCAACCCGCAGCTCGACCTCATCGCCGGGTCCCGCTCCGCGGACATCATCTGGGACGCGCGCACCCCCGAGCCGGGCTCGCTGCTGCTCATCGGCCTCGGCCTGGCCGGGTTCGCGGCGACCACTCGCCGGCGTCGTCGCCGCCAGCAGACAGGCTGACGGCTCGCGGACCGGAAGGCGGGTCTTCCCCTGAGCCCGAGCCGGCCGCCCAGCCACCGCCCTCCAGAGGGGTACCCGACAAGGGTACCCCTCTTTCTTTTCGGGTTCCCCTCGTCCGGGATGGCGCGTCCGGCCTCGCGGGCCGCCCGGTCCACTCGGCCGGTCGACCGTCAGCGCTCGCCGGGGCCCGGACCGACCGAGAGCGTCCGCCGGATCTCGTCGGTCTGGAACCCGAGCGCCATCGGACGGCGCACCCCGGGCAGCAGCGCGACGTCGTAGAGTTCCTCGACGATGCCCTCGATGCGCAGCCAGTGCACGGCATCACCGCTGCGCAGGTCGATGACCGCGAGCCCGCAGCGCGGCTCGACGCCCTCCGCGGCCAGGCGCTCGCCCACCGGGAGGGCGCGAAACGTGGCCGGCTCGCGCGGCTTCGACAGCCCCACAACCGCGCAGTCCTCAACGAACGCGAGGCCGCGCAGGTAGCCCGGGCAGAAGGCCACCGCCTCGAACCGCCCGCGGTCGAGATCGACGTAGCCGAACCGGCCGCTGCCCGACTCGAGCAGCCACAGCCGACCACCCCACCAGCGTGGCGAGTGGGGCATCGACAGCCCCGAAGCGATGATCTCACCCGCCTCGACGTCGACGACCACGCCGCCGTCCCGGCGCCGCTCCCGCCAGCCGTCGGCGATGTCGGTCGCCGCGACCGCGGTGACGTAGCGGGCCCGCCCGTCGCGCAGCGCGACCCCGTTCAGGTGGCAGCGGTCCTCGGCGGCGAGCCGGGAGATGAAGGGCGGGGTCCACAGCGGCGCGAAGCTGTGCCGCTCGCTCAGCGTGGCGAGGCAGCTGAACAGCGTGTTGGCAAACACGACCCGCCCATCCTTCGGCTCGACCACGATGTCGTGGATGTCGAGATCGCCGGTGGTGTAGGCGAGCTGCGGCACGTAGAGCCGGTCGTAGCCCCTGAGCTCGGCCCCGGGCTCGAGGTAGTTCTCGAGGCGCCAGAGCTGGTACAGGGTGCTCAGATAGAGTCGCTCGCCACTCGCGCACAGCCCCATGCAGCGGTTGAAGCTGCGCTCGAACACGGTGAGCTGCTCGCCTTCCCGGCGCCCGAGCAGGAACAGCTTCCCCGCCTGGTAGGTGGTGAATGCGATGCTCACCTGATGCTCGGCCATCCAGGGGACGAGCTGGCGTGAGGGGATCAGCTCGAGGCGGGGCGCAACAGCATCCGCTCGAGCCTGATTGGCCCCACCGCTCGCCCGTGGCTGCATGGACACCTCGTCTCGCCGTGGGCCGCCGGATGTCGGCGGACCAGGCCACAACTCTCCCTCAGGTCATGCAATCAGGGTCTGACCGACCGTCTGCTCGACGAGCAGGTGGGCCGTCCCGACGGTGTAGTGGTCGAAGACGGCACCGTCGAGCGTCACCACGTCGACCGGCGCGGCGTGACCGGGTCCGAAGCCGGTTGCGGTCACCGCATCATCGCCGTCGCCGCGGACCACCAGCACGTCGCGGCTCGCTCCGAGCTCCCCGCCGAGCCCCGGGATCGGGCTCTCGCCGATATCAAGCACGTCGCCGGCGCTCAGCGTGAGCTGGTGTCCGCCGGAGCCGAGGTCGATGCGCTCGATACCGGTCAGCGAGCGCCCGGCGAGCCCCTCGAGGTCGAGCACGACGTTGCCCGGATCCAGGCGCAGGGTATCGACCCCGGCACCGCCATCGATCTGCCCGTCGCCGGATCCTCGTACCAGCACGTCGTCACCGGCACCCCCGATCAGGGCGTCAGTGCCCGCCCCACCGTCGAGCAGGTCGTTGCCGTAGCCTCCGACCAGGACGTCGTCCCCGCCTGCGCCGTGGATGACATCGTCACCCGCGTCGCCGACGATGAACTCCGGCCCGTCACCGTCCGTGTACACGTCGTCCCCCGGGCCGAGGTGCACGGTGCTGGTCGAGCGCCCGAACACCACGTAGACCTGCCCCGCCTGGGTCCCCCCCGGCCCGGTGACGTTCGGGGCGCCGATGGCGATGTCGGCGAAGCCGTCGCCGTCGAAGTCCCCGATCCCGGCCACCGACTTGCCGGTCGCTGCGGTGCTGGCAGGACCGATGAGCTTCATCCCCTCGCTCGGTCCCAGCGCTTCGCCGTCGACGTTGGCAAGGCTGGTGGAGCCGAGCACGAGGTAGCCACGGCCCTGATCGGTGCCGTAGTTGGGCGCCCCGATGACGATGTCCATGAGCGGCTTGCCAGCGGCCATGTCGCCGTTGAAGTTCCCGGCCGCGGCCACGCTGGCGCCGAGGCCGGCACCGTAGGTTCCGCCGCTGCCGTCGAGGGTGACGGTGAAGCCGTCACCGCTCGCCGGGCCGGCGGCCACGTCGGTGGTGGCGCCGAACCCGCCGATCTTGCCGAACAGCACGACGACCCGGCCTGCGTCGTACTTCCCGGCCGCCGGGTCGAACCCCGGCTCGCCGATCACGAGGTCCCCGATCCCGTCGCCGTTCATGTCGGTCACTGCAACCGCCGAGCCACTCTTGGCGGTATCGAAGAAGAGCGCGCTGCCGCTAGTGATCACCGAGCCCTTGCTGCCGTCGCCGGAGGCGAGCGAGGTGAGGTCGAAGCCTGTGCCGAAGACGTTGGGCAGCGTGCTCGTCGAGGCGCCCTCGGCGATCGCCGCCTCGATGGCGCTCCCGAACACCACGTAGACGCGGTCGCTGCCCGGCGCACCGATGACAAAGTCGGCGACCCCGTCCCCGGTCACGTCGCCGATGGCGACCCCCGCGCCGGCTTGGCTCCCTGTGCCACCAAGGAAGTTGAGGATCGAGGTGTCGGTGGCGATGTCCTTGTTGTGAAGGTCGGCCGCGACATTGCTGCTGCCGAGGACCAGCGAGGCACGCCCCTGCCCGGAGCCGAAGGTGGGCTCGCCGACCGCGATCTCGACACGCGCGTCCCCGGTGATGTCGCCGGTGGCCACCGGCACGTTGCGCGCGGTCGTCCCACTGCCATCGAGGCCGGTCAGCGTGAAGCCGTTGCTGCCATCGATGCCGCTGAGCTCGAAGGTGGCGAGCCCGCTGGCACCGAGCACCCCGTCCACGTCGGGGTTGTTCTTGTTGTCGTTGCTGACCACCACGTCGATTTTGCCGTCTCCGTTGACGTCACCGGTGGCCAGGAACGCGCCGGCATGATCGAACTCCTGCGCCCCGTTGACCTTGATCCCATTGGTGCCGGACAGGGCGCCAAGATCTGCACCTCCGGAAGTGATGCCGGGTACCGCGGTCACGGTCCCGGTCCCGTAGAACACGTATACGGTTCCGGAATCGAAACCGACCGCGCCTGACCCGTTGGGATCGGAGAGCGGCTCCCCGATCACCACGTCGGGCCGACCATCGCCGTTGAAGTCGCCGCCGGCCACCGCTGCTCCAGCATGGCCCTTATTGTTGCCAGGCGAGGTGCCGTTGAGGATGAAGCCGTCGTTGCTGCCATCGGCATCGATATCGCCCCCGTTCAGGGCGGTGAGGTCGAGCGAGGCCGGCAGCCCGCCGCTCTGGATCCCGGTCTGATCGATGATGTCGGCGACCTTGAGG
>CAZRGU010000029.1:0-20795 GCA_964599705.1 uncultured Ectothiorhodospiraceae bacterium
AGCCCGGGCTACGAGAGGGCTCGAGCCGAGGGGCGGCGCCGGACGTTCATTGCCGGGCGAGACCCGACGCCGGGCCGGCGCCCGACCAGGGCGGTGCGGGCTCGGGGGGGTCTCGTAGCCCGGGCTCTGCCCGGGATCGGGCGAGGAATCGCACCAGACCCTCGCTGCCGGGGCGAGGCCCGGCGTCGGGCCGGCGCCCGACCTACGCCCGGGATGGAGCGAGGGTTCGCACCAGCCGTTCGCTGCCGATACGAAACCCGACGCCGGGCGGCTCACCCCGGACCACCGAGACGGGCGCGAACGAAGCCGCGCAGCCGCTCGCTGAGCCCCGGCAGCCGCGCGGCGCGCCGATAGGCCTCGCGGGCCTCCCCGCCACGCCCCCCGGCCTCGAGCGCGATCCCGTAGCCCACCCACCAGGCGGCCTCCCCGGGGCGCACCTCGAGGGCCGCCTGGTAGACGGCCGCCGCCTCGTCGTGGCGGCCGAGACGGCGCAGCAGCGCGGCCCGGAAGGCGTGGTACTCGGGGTCCTCGGTGACCGCCGGCAGGGCCCGGTCGAGGGCCGCGAGCGCCGCACCGACCTTGCCCTGCTCGACCAGCACCCGCGCCTCGAGCTTGGCGATGCGCGGCTCGGCAGGCACCACCTCGGCCCCGGCGCGCAGCAGCGCGACGGCCCGCTCGAGGCGCCCGGCCGCGATCGCGCGGGCGGCGGCCAGCTCGCGTGCCGCCACGTGCGCCGGCCAGACCTCGAGCGCCGCGCCGAGCAGCCGCTCGCCCTCGCCCTGCTCGCCGCGGCGGATCGCGGCCAGCGCGCGGCGGTAGAGCAGCTCGGCGCGCTCCGCGGGGCTCATCGGCACCGGGCGCTTGCGCAGCGACCCGCTCGCCTCCCCGCCGCTGCGGGTGGTGGCGGCTTCCCGCGGCCCCGCCCGGGGCGCCTGGCCGGACTCTCCGCCCGGCCTCGCGGCACGGCTCGGCGGCGCGCCGGCGGGCTGGCGGCGGACTCCCGAAGCGCCCGGCAGTCCCGCCGCGCCTCGCCGCTCGCCCGCCACCTGATCCGCCGCCGCGCGTCGCTGCGAGCGCTCCGCCCCGGCCGCTCGCGCCCGGGCACCGCCCGCCGAGGCCGGCGTCGGCGGCAGCCAGCGCAACTCCTCGGCGAGCCGCAGCCCGCCGCGGCGGTGCGCTGCGGCCAGCGCACGGGACGGGCCGGCCGGAGAGGACACCGGGTCGGGACGCGCCGGGGTGCTCGCCGGCGGGGGCGGCGCCTCGGCGACCGGCCGCGTCGGCGCAGGCGCCGGGGCACGCCGCGCACCCGCGGCCGGGCGGGCGAGCCCGCCGCTGCCGGCGAGCACGGCGCCGAGCGCGTCGATCGCGCCCGCCAGCCCCTGGCGCAGCGCCGGGTACCCGGCCACCGCCAGCACCGCCAGCAGCCCGGCGCCGAGCAGCGCCCGGCGCAGCGCCGCGCGCCGCCCGGAGCCCGGGACCAGATCCGCGGCCCCGAGGTCGGCGACCCCCGCCGCCCCTGCCGAGACTCTGCCCTGGCGAGCCTCGAGGTCCTTGAGCATGTCGTTGATCAGCGACATCAGACCATGCCCTGGAGGTGGGCCAGCCACCACATGCCGCCGCCCCCGGCGAGCACCACGAGCACCGCCAGCGAGGCCCGCAGCCAGCGCAGCGGAGCCCGCAGCCAGCCGCGCCGCGGGGCCTGCTCGAGCGCCGCGGTGTCGCGGATGGCGCGCCGCATGCAGGCCCGATCGACCCGCTCGAGCCCCTTTCCGTAGGCGGCCATCAGCGCCTTGTGGCAGAGGATGTTGACCAGCCGCGGCACCCCCTGGCTGGCCCGGTAGAGCGCCTCGAGCGCGCCGCGAGTGAACAGGTTCCGCCCGTCGCTGCCGGCCACCGCCAGGCGATGCGCCACGTAGGCATCGCAGGCCGGGCGGTTCATCGGCAGCAGCCGGTAGGAGAACGTGATCCGCTGGCGGAGCTGGCGAACCGAGGGGCCGGCGAGCACCTCGTCGAGCTCGGGCTGGCCGAACAGCACCACCTGGATGAGCTTGCGCTTCTCGGTCTCGAGGTTGGTGAGCAGGCGCATCATCTCGAGGGTCTCGCGGGGCATCGCCTGGACCTCGTCGAGGCACAGCACCACCCGCCGGCCGGCCACGTGCAGGTCGACCAGCCGGCGCCCGATGCGCTTGAGCAGATCGTGCTGCCCGGCAGCGGCCCTGTCGGGCACCCGCAGCTCGTCGGCGACCGCCTCGAGCAGCGCGCCCGGCTCGAGATAGGGGTTGTGGATGTAGGCGCAGTAGAAGCCGCTGCCGAGGGTGTTGATCAGCTTGCGGCAGAGCAGGGTCTTGCCGGTCCCGACCTCGCCGACCACCTTGACGAAGCCCTCGCCGCCGCGCAGCGCGACCAGCAGCACGTTGAGCGCATCCTGGTAGCCGGCGCGATTGAGGAAGTAGGCGGTGTCCGGGGTCAGGCTGAAGGGCGGCTCGCGCAGCCCGAAGTGCTCACGGTACATCGCCGGCCCCCGCAGCAGGCGGCCGCCCGACCTCATCGAGCCGGCGCATCCGCTCGCCAATCGCCTCGACCCGTCCCGCGCTGCCGCGCAGCAGCTCGCTCCACTCGGCGCCGCCCGAGACCACGACCGGCTTGATCAGGATCACCAGCTCGGTCTTGCGGGTCCGCTCGCGCTGCTGGCTGAACGCCGCGCCGAGCAGCGGCACGGCGCTGAGCGGCGAGTCGCTGCGAGTGCGCTCGTAGCGATTCTGCATCAGCCCGCCGATGACCACGATCTGACCGCTGCGCGCGCGCACCATGGTGTCCGACTCGCGCACCGAGCTCTGCGCCAGTGGCAGGACCTGGGTCGCGCCGCCGAGGGTCACGGTCTTCTCCTGATCCTGGACCTCGCTGATGGTCGGATGGACGTGGAGCAGCACCTCGCCGTCGGCGCTGATCTGGGGCGTCACGTCGAGGGCCACGCCCGAGAAGAACGGGGTCAGCTCGATCGAGGGCGTGGTGGTGGTGGCGGTGCCGGTGGTGGTCGTCGAGGAGACATCGGTCACGAAGAACTCGTCCGAACCGACCTTGATCACCGCCTTCTGGTTGTTGAGCGTGCTGACCCGCGGGCTCGAGAGCACGTGCACCGTGCCCTGCTGATCGAGCAGCGTGATCAGCGCGTTGAAGTCGCTGAACGCGATGGCCGCCGCGAACACCCCGCCGAGGCCGCTCGCCGCCGCTCCCGCGAGGCTCGCCACCTCGCCGGCGCTGAGCTGCAGGTTCTGGTCGGTGAGCACCCCGCGGACCCCGCTGACCAGGCTCGCCGGTCCGGCCTGGCCGGCGGTCACGCTCTTGCCGTCGACCTTGAACAGCGCCCGCCAGTCGATGCCCTGCTGGTAGCCGTCATCGAGCACCACCTCGAGGATCTTGGCCTCCAGGATCACCTGGCGCTCGGCGATCACCTGGGTGGTGCGCAGGAATCGCTCCACCTCGCGAAGCTCGCCGGGCATCGCCCGCACCACCACCACCCCGGACTGCGGGTTGACCACCACGGCGCGCCCCGGCGCATCCCCAAGGATCGCCCGGATCGAGGTGTCGAGCTCGCTCCAGAAGCTGGTCTCGGGCTGGCGGGTCTTGATCCGGGTGCCGGTCACGCTGGTCGAGCGCGACGACCCGCTGGTGGTGCTCGTCGAGTCCCCGCTGCCGTCGGTGCCGCCGTCCCGGGCCGTCGAGGTGATCTGGCCCGAGCTCACCCGGGTCTCGGAGGAGCCCGAGCGCACCACGTTGAGGTAGTCGACCTCGAAGATGCGGGTGCGCAGCCGCGCCGGCAGGACGCGGAAGCCGCCGGGCCCGCGCTGGTACTCGTAGCCGTAGACGTCGCGCACGATGTCCATGACCTCGGGAATGGTCACCCGCTTGAGCTCGAGGGTGATCGAGCCGCCGACATCCGGGTGGACCACCATGTTGTAGGGGGTGCCCTTGACCAGCCCCATGAAGAACTCCTGGGCCGGCGCCCCCTGCACGGAGATGTCGAAGCGCTGCTCGGGCGCCGCCTCGCCCTCGCCGGTCTCGATCCGGAAGCGGGGCAGCAGCTCGTTCTCGACCGCGGCCGGGGTCGCCACCGCTGCCGGCTGCGAGGCGACGGCCTCGGCGAGCGACCCCTCGACCTCGCCGAGCGCGCTGCTGTCCACCGGGGGGGTGGCCTGGCAGCCGGCGAGCAGGCCCGCCACCACGACGATCGCAGCCACCGGGGCGCGCACGTTCAGCTCACCTCCCCTGAGCGAGCGCCGCCGGGCGCTTGACGTCGGCGATCGAGAGCGCGATCTCGAAGCGCTCGCCGTTGCGCTCGAGCTCCACCGAGCCGGGCGCGATCCGCACCACCCGGGCGCCGCCGACCCGCCCGCCGACCGCCACCGCCCGCCCGTTGATGAGCGCCATCGGCGCGCCCCGGGCATAACGGATCATGGCCACGCTCCACTGCTGCTCCTCCCCGGCGGCCGCCGCCTCGGCCGGCGGCTCCGCCGGCGCGCTCCGGTAGCCGAACGGACGGGTCGGGTCGGCGAGAGGCGCGCCGCGCGCGCCCGCTGCCGCGACCCCGAGAAGCCCCGCCGCCAGCCAGCCCCAGGCGCCCATCCTCACACCCCGATCCAGGCATCGTCGAGGCTCAGCGAGCGCACCGTGACCGCCACCCGGGCGAGCGGATACTCCTCGACCTCGAGGCTCATCTCCTCCCACAGGAAGCGCCAGGGCAGCCCCTCGAGCGCCTCGAGATAGGCGAGCGTGTCGAGGTAGCCGCCCTCGAACACCACCCGCAGGCCGTGGCGGTAGAGCAGCGCCGCGCCGCCCGCCGCCGGCCCGCCCCCGCCGGGCCGGGCATCCGCCGCCTTGCGACCCGCCGCCGGAAGGGCGCCGATCGGCTCGGCGCCGAGACCCTCGAGGCGCACCAGGCGCAGCCCCCGCTGGCGGGTCAGCACCGCCTCGATGACCCGGGTCATCTGCTCCGGCGGCACCAGTCGATCGGTGAGGCGGGCGAGCTCGGAGTCGACCTTGGCGGCCTCGGCGCGCAGCGCCGCGAGGCGCCGGCGGTTGGCCGCGTCCGGGTCGCGGCTGCGCAGCTCGGCGAGCTCGGTGGCCTGGGCGTGGAGCCTGGCGATCTCCTCGCGCAGCTCGGGCACGCGCCCGGCGAGCTCCACCCGGCGGGCATCGAGCGGCGCGAACAGCAGCTCGTTCCAGGCCCAGCCGAAGGCCCCGAGCAGGGCCGCGAAGACCAGCGCCCGCTCGCGCAGCGAGAGCGCGTCGATGCGCGCGGCCAGCGCCTTGAGCCGGCCCATCATCCGCCGCGCCCCTCGCCGGCCGCGGTGCGCAGCACGAAGTCGATCCGCTCGGGCGCCTCCTCGGGGCGCTCGATGGTCAGCGTTCGAAACCTGCGGCCGCGGAATTCCGGCTCCCTGGCCAGCCCGGCGACCAGCCGCGGGACCAGCTCCGGGGCCGTGGCGCTGCCCTCGATCTCGAGCTCGCTGCCGGAGGCGGCAACCCGCAGGCCGGTCAGCCACAGGCCCTCGACCCGCTGTCGTGCCAGCCCGGCGAGCAGCGCCGAGAAGCGGTGTCCGGCCTCGATCTGCCCGGACAGCATCGCCACCAGCGCTCGCCGCCCGGCGAGCCTGCGCTCGAGCCGGTCGATCTCGCTGGCGAGCACCTGGCTCGGCCGCCGGGCAGGCAGATCGCGCCCGAGCGTGACCAGCCGCGCCGCGGCCCGCTCGCGCTCGCCGACCAGGCGGGCGACCTCGGCCTCGAGGCCGCCGAGCTGCCACGCCCCGTAGCCGTAGATGGCGGCCAGCCCGAGCAGCCCGACGAGCAGGCTGGTGAGCATCGCCCGGGCCGAGAAGACCCGCCGCTGCTTGCGGAAGATCGGCTGGTAGAGGTTGATCTGCTGCATCACAGGGTGCGCTCCTCGTGACGCAGCGCCGCGCCGATGACCGGGAAGCAGCGCGCCTGGAGCTCGGGCTCGAGCGGCCGGCGCATGTCGATCAGATCATCGAGATCGAGGAGGCGCACCGCCGGGGCGAGCTGGCCGGCGAGGTAGTCCACCGCCCCCTCCACCGGCCGCGCCAGCGGAGCGAGCACCAGCGCCGAGATCGGTGCCTGGGCGAAGTGGCTCTCGTAGTAGTCGAGCGATCGCTGCACCTCGACGACCAGGGTGTCGAGCCAGTCGCGCACCTCGGGGTGATCGGCCCCGCCGCCGCCGTCGGGTAGCGCCTCGAGCCCGGTTTCGACCCGGCGGGCGAGGTAGAGCGTCCCCTGGCGGGTCAGGGTGAGCAGCCCGGAGCGGGCCCCCAGGTGGAGCAGGGCCACGCCGGCGACATCCTCGGGCAGCGCGGCGGCGATGTTGCGCTGGGCAAGCTCGGGGATGTCGACGACCTGCACCCGCAGCCCGGCGGCACGGGCCAGCTCGGTCTTCTCGCCGACCCGCGGCACCCGGGCGGCGACCACGTACATCATCCGCGCCCTCGCCGAGGCCTTGTGGGCGGGGACGTCGAAGACGTCGATCACCGCGTCGTCGATGTGGAAGTCGATCAGGTCCTTGATCCGCCAGCGTACCGCGGCGCGCAGCTCCTCGGCCGGCACCTCCGGGGCCTCGATCAGGAGCAGCGAGTAGGCCTCGGGCTCGATCAGGATCGAGCAGTCGCGACGGCGCAGCCGGTGGCGGCGCGCCAGCCTGGCCAGCGCCTCGCCCCAGCCCCCGGCGCCGGCCACCTCGGCGAACTCACAGCGCTCGAGCACCGGCGGGACGCCTGGCTGGCGGTGAACGCAGGCCACCGCCACCCCGTCGGGCCCGAACCCGACCGCCGCAAACCGCTCCCTCGCCGTGTCTCTGCGCAGCCAGCCCATCGGCTCGAACCTCGCCTCCGCGCCGTCCCTTCCGGAAGCCGCCGCTGGCAGCCGTCCTGCCGCTCGCCTCGGCGACGGCGCCCGGCGCGGCCCCCTCGCCCTCCTCCCCTGCCCTCCGGCCGCGCGGGCCGCGCTCAGTTCCAGTCCCACGGCTCGCGGATATGGATCAGCAGCCGCGAGCCCTCGTAGATCCCGAAGCTCGCGCGCGCCGCCGGGTCGTTGTCGTGCGCCCCGTCGCCGTCCCAGTCGAACTGCAGCCAGGGCTGGCCGGCGCCGGTGCCGAGTCCGAGCCGGAAGGTCACGTCGCTGTAGCCGGTGTTCCCGGCACCGGGCGCGCTGAAGCTCAGCCCGCCCTCGCCATTGACGAACGGCACGTTGGCCACCGTCGCGGTGCTGCTCCCGCCGCCGATGGCGATGCTCGCGGTGCCCATCGGCGGGTCGGCCTGGTCGTTGACCAGGTCGATGAACGCCGTGCCGATGGCGGTGCAGCTGTCGTCGGCGTTGGGCACGAACCCCCCTGCCGCGCCATAGTGCTCGGCACGCATCGGCAGCCCGAGCGCGAGCAGCTCGGAGCCGGCCGCGCTGACCAGGTTCAGGCGCCCGAAGCGCTGCTCGGTCGCGCCGATCCCGGCGATGCTGTAGTCCATCCCCGCGCCTGCTACATCATTGGCATTACAGATAGTTACGGAGGAATCATAGCATACTCCATCAAGATCGGTGAGGTCCGCCTTGGGAATCGTCAGGGTGACGTCGGCCGGGAACGGCGGGATCGGGACGCCCGGGCGCAGATAGCTGAAGCCCTCGCCGGTGATCGTGAAGGTGCCGGCCCCGTCGCCGTCGCCCTCCCCGGACAGGGTCACGGTGCCGAGCGCCGGGGCGTCGAGGGTCGCGGTGGTGGCGGCATTGTCGCTGTAGCCGCGACCGGCGAGCAGGCCGGCGAGACGCCAGAAGGGGTTGCCGGCGCTGTCGGCGCGGTCGTAGTTGACCGTCGGGGTGCCGAGCGCGCTGACCGCGGTGACCGTGACCGTGGGGTCGGTGGCGAAGGCGAAGGTCTGGTCCATGTAGGTGAACGGGCAGGTCCAGGCCGCGTCCGGCCCGTCGCGGAAGGCGAACCCGGCGTCGGCCACCGCGAAGCGCGCCGGATAGAAGCGCCCCACGTTGAGCGCCTTGCCGAGCACGCCCTGGCCGCTTCCCAGGTAGTTGGCGGTCAGCGCGGTGAGGTCGATGATGCCGACCTCGCTCCAGCTCAGCGTCGGACTGGCGACGCCACCGCTGAATCCCCCGACCGCGGCCCCGCCGGCCAGCGTCCCGGTCGCGCCGCCGAGCGGCTCGACCAGCGCATGGGTGATGTCGACCGTGGCCGGGACCGCCTCCTGGCCGAAGCCGGGGGTGGCGGTGTTGTCGGTAAGATCGGCGCCCGGGTCGGGCGCGCCGTCCGCGTCCGCGTCGTCGGCGGCGCTCCAGGTCACCGCCCGCACCGTGGTCGGGAAGCCGTTGCCGGCCTTCTCGAAGGCGCTGCCGGTGGCATCGGCCGCGTAGGACACCCCGGCGGTGCCGTTGGCGGCGCGATCGCCCGAGAAGTCGAGGTCGAAGCCGAACGGACGGACCACGAAGGGGTTGCTCGCCCCCTGCATCAGGTTGCCCGAGGCCGGCCCGCTGCCGAGCGGCACGTCGTAGCGGGCGTGCAGCCGGATGGCGCCGGCATCCGGGTAGCTCAGGGTGAACGGCGCGGTGCGGTCGGCGGCGTTGCCGAAGTCGAGGCTGACCGGGGTGTAGCCGGTCACGCTGCCGGAGCCGTTGCCCGCGATCGCGGTGCCCGAGATCGAGACCTGGGGCCCGGCGCAGGCGGCCGGGTCGAGGCACTCGAAGGCGAGCTCGACGCTCACCGCCCCGGTGAGGGCGGCCTCGCACGCACCGGTGTTGGTATCGGTGTTGATCGCCTCGAGCTCGAGGCCCTGCGCTCCCGGCGCGAGGGCCGAGCCCTTGCCGGCGATCTGGGTGCCGATCGCGGCGGGAACGCCGTCGGCGAGGAAACGGAACCCGGCCGCCGCGAAGCTGAGATCGGGGTCCTCGGCCGGGCTCCCGGCGATGCCGCCGTCGCTGGCGTCGATGTTGACGACCTCGGGGAAGGTGTCCTTGAGGGCCAGCACCACCACCCCGGCGTCGGCCGCCGCGAAGGCGTAGCTCCCGGCCCCGCCCCCGCCGTTGACCAGCGTCCCGGCCCCGCTGACCAGCGACCAGTCCCCGTGGCCGGTGCTGGTGGCCAGGGTGATGGTCCCCGTGTAGCCGGTGTCGACGGAGTGATCGGCCAGGTGGGCGCTCACCGTGACCGGCTCGGCGGCGCAGTTGACTGCGGAGCCGCTGTGGACAATGGCGAAGTGGTCGAGGGACGGGGTCGGCGGACAGGTGCTGGTGGCGCCGACCGCGGCCTGGTCGGCGGCGCTGTAGGTGATCTGGGTCCGGTCCTTGATCTCGACCTTGCCGCCGGTGATCAGCGCGCCGTGGATCTTTGAGCGCTTGCCGATCTCGATCTTGCCGCTGCCCGGGGCGAGGACGATGCCGGTGAAGCGGAACTTGTCCTCGACGTCGAGCTTGGCCTGGTTGGGGGAGGAATGGAGGAAGACCTGCAGGCCGGTGACGTTGTTGTCCCAGTTCATCGACACGTTCTTGTCGGCCTTCAGGCTCTTGCCGACGTGGAGCAGCACCGGCTCGCTGGTGACGTTGACCACGGTGTTCTTGCCGAGCTGGATCTCGTTGATGAAGTAGGTCCCGGCCGCCAGGTTGATGGTCGCATTCTTGCCGACGATCAGGCGGTCGATGTGGAACGGCCCGCCACCGGTGAAGGTCAGGGTGCCGTTGTCGGGCACGGTGACGTCGCGGTAGTAGACCGCGCTCGAGGCGCTCAGCGTGCCGGGGTCGTTGAGATCGGTGCTCGAGCCGTTGCCCGGGAAGACCGGCGGCTCCAGGCTCGGCAGGCTCTGCGCCACCCCGGCCTGCAGGGTCCCGTCGACAGCCAGCACCGCGTCGGGCCCGATCTTCTTCTTGGGCACCGCGTTGCCGTTGACCTTGACCTTCTTCTTGATGTCGATCCGGGTGCCGGCCGAGATCGGGTAGGTGCCGGGGATCGGGCCGCAGGCGGCCAGCGCCGGTCGCGCGGCGAGGACCCCGATCAGGGCCAGCCCGATCAACGCCGCTGTCCGCTTGCTGCTCCGCCTCGTTCCCATCTGCCAAGCCCGACTGCCCGCTCGCAACCCCCGAGCCGCCCCGCTCGCCGGCCTCCGAGCGCAGCCGCCGATCCACGCGCGGCGGCACGTCCTCCAGGCTTCGAGCACGCGCCCAAAGTGACAGGTTAGCCCATCACCGCCGGGTCCGGCTGTGACCGGGGTCGGGAAAAGGCGCCGACCCCGGCCCGGCGTGGAGCTCGAAGCGCGTGGAGCTCGGCGACCATCACGGCGGATCGAGCTCCCCGGCGGGCGGCCGCGCGAGCAGCGTCTCGACGGCCTCGCGCGGATCCACCCCGCGGTGGAGCACCGCCTCGACCTGGGCGCAGATCGGCAGCTCGACCCCGCGGGCCCGGGCGATGGCGACCACCTCGGCGGCCGCATCGTAGCCCTCGATGGTCTGCCCGACCCGGGCACGGGCCTCGGCGACGCCCGCCCCGCGCCCCACCTCCAGACCGAAGCGGCGGTTGCGGGACTGGTCGTCGGTGCAGGTCAGCACCAGGTCGCCGAGCCCCGAGAGTCCCATCAGGGTCTCGCGCCGTGCTCCGAGCGCCTCGCCGAGCCGCCCCATCTCGCGCAGCCCGCGGGCCACCAGGGCGGCCCGGGTATTGGCCCCGAGGCCGAGCCCGTCGGCGATCCCGGCCGCGATCGCCAGCACGTTCTTGACCGCCCCGCCGATCTCGACCCCGACCACATCGCTGCTGGTGTAGGCGCGAAAGCGCGGCCCATGGAGCAGCGCGGCCACGCGCCGGGCGAGCGCGGCGCGCGGCGAGGCGACCACCACCGCGGCCGGCAGCCCGCGACCGACCTCGGCGGCAAACGTCGGCCCGGACAGCACCGCGTAGTCGTCTCCCGGGGCGGCGCGCTCGGCGACCCGCTCGTGGAGCAGGCGGGCGCTGCCGGGCAGGAAGCCCTTGGTCGCCCACAGCAGCGCCAGGCGGCCAGGCGCGCACGCCAGCAGTTGCTCGAGCAGCTCCTCGAAGGCCGCGCTGGGCACCGCGATCAGCGCGATCTCGGCCCCGCCCAGGGCCTCCTCCAGGCACGCCTCGACGGCCAGCGCGGGTGGAAAGCCCACCCCGGGCAGGTAGCGCTCGTTGCTGCGCGCCGCGGCCAGGCGCGCGAGCCGCTCCGGATCGCGCCCCCAGAGCACCGCCGGCCGGCCTCCCCGGGCGATCAGCACCGCGAGCGCCGTGCCCCAGGCTCCCGCCCCGAGGACCGCGACCCGGCGCCCAGCCCGCATCCGCGCCGCCTCCGTGCCCCCGGCCCGCGGCCCTCAGTCGAGCGCCGCGGCACCCTCGCGCGACTCCCCGGCACCCTCCTCGCGCGAGTCCTCGGCACCGGCGGCCCGCTCCGCGGCCGCCGCGGCCTCGGAGCGCTGGCGCAGATAGAGCGCCTCGAAGTTGACCGGAGCGAGAAGGCACTGCGGGAAGCCGCCGCGGATGGTGAGATCGGAGACCAGCTCGCGCGCGTAGGGGTAGAGGATCCCCGGGCAGGCGCTGCCCAGCACCGGGTCGAGCTCGTCGTGGGTCAGCCCGGTGATGGCGAAGATCCCCGCGATCTGGACCTCGGCGAGAAACGCGGTCTGCTCGCCCAGGCGCACGGTCACGGTCACCGAGAGCACCACCTCGAACTGCCCGGGGGCGATCCGCGCGCTCTCGCTGCGCAGGTCGAGCGCGACCTCCGGCTTCCACTCGAGGCGGAAGACAGCCGGCGAGTTGGGGGTCTCGAAGGACAGATCCTTGGCGTAGATCTTGAGAATCTCGAAGTGGCTCCCCGGCGGCGGCCCCTCGGCTCCGCCGCCGTTCGCTGCGCTCGAGTCGCTCATGCCGGCACGCTCCCCGGCGCCCGCGGCGCCATCACTTCCGGGTCAGGGGCAGGTTCGCGCCTTCCCAGGCCACGATCCCGCCACGCAGGTGGTAGATCCGCTCGAAGCCGTGCTTGCGCAGGATCGCGGCGGCGCGCAGCGACTGCTGGCCGGTGCGGCAGACCGTGATCAGGGGTCGCTGGCGATGGCGCTCGAGCCTGCCGAGCTGCTCGGCGAGCTGCTGCAAGGGCAGATGAACGGCGTTGATGATGTGGCCCTGATGGAACTCGCCGTCGCCGCGCACGTCGACCACCACCGCATCCTCCTGGTTGATCAGCCGGGTGGCCTCGGTCGGGCCGACGCGCGCCACGCCGCGGGCGCCGGCCCCGGCCACGAAGGTGTAGGCCAGCGCCCCGGCGAGGCCCACGAAGGCCAGCACCAGCACCGGGTGATTCTGGAAGAAGGCGACGTACTCTGCCACGTGCGCTGCTCGGCGGCGGCTTCGGGGCCGCGAGGGTAGCCTGTCGCCGCAGTGCAGGCAAACTCCCGGGCCGCGCGGCTCTGCGGGGGTCGCGGGGCCCGCGCGCGCGCCCGCCGCCGACCCGCCCGAGCGCACCGGGGCTCGCGCCCGGCGCGGCTCGCGCCGCCCGCTGGCCGGCCCGGCCAGCGGCCACCGGAGCCGGTCTTTAGCCGGTCTTTTTGACAGCCCTCGTGCCGCGGGTCGAGGATCGGCCGCGGCGACAGGCGGGCAACGGGAAGTCGGCGTCCGGTGGGGCATTCACGATTCAACGCGGCGCTCGCGCGAGCGGCCCTGCTGGCCCTCGCCCTGGCGGCAGCGCCGGGCCCCCCGCCGGCGGCCGCCGAGAACCCCGACCAGGGCGCCTCCGCGCAACGCCTCGCCGAGCTGCGCCGGCGCATCAGCGAGCTCGCTGCCCGGCTGCGCGCCGATCTGTCCGCGCGCGACCGGGTCAGCGCCGAGCTGCGCGAGGTCGAGCGGCGCAGCGGCGCCCTGGAGGCCGAGATCCGCGCCCTCGACGAGCGCCTGGGCGAGGGCGAGCGGCGGCTCGCGACCCTGCGCGCGCGCCGCGAGGCCGCTCGCCGCGACCTCGCCGCGCTGCTCGACGCGCTCGCCCGCCAGCTGCGCACCGGCTACGCCATCGGCCGGCGCGACGAGCTCAAGCTGCTGCTCAACCTCGAGCGACCGGCCACCCTCTCCCGGGTGCTCGCCTACCATGGCTACTTCGCCCGCGCCCGGGCCCGGCGGATCGCGGCGCTGCGCGTGGCGATCGGGGAGATGCGCGAGCTGGCCGACTCGATCGCGCGGGCCAACGCCGCGCTCGCCGCGCTGCGCGCCGACAAGGACCGGGCGCGGGCGCGGCTGGCCGGCGAGCGCGAGCGCCGCGCCGGGCTGCTGGCGCGCATCGAGGGGACGATCGCCGATCGCAGCCGCCGCCTCGAGCGCCTCCAGGCCGACGAGAAGCGGCTCACCGAGCTGCTCGCCAGCCTCGCCCGCGAGCTCGCCGACATCCCGCTCGAGGTCGACCGCGCGGCGCGCTTCGCGGCCCGCAAGGGGCGCCTGCCATGGCCGGTCGCCGGGCGGCTGCGCAGGGCCTTCGGAACCCCGCGCCCGGGAGGGACTCTGACCTGGAAGGGGGTGCTGGTCGCGGCGCCGCGCGGCGCCCCGGTGCGGGCCATCCACCGTGGCCGGGTCGCCTATGCCGACTGGCTGCGCGGCTACGGGCTGCTGCTGATCATCGATCACGGCGAGGGCTTCATGACCCTGTACGGGCACAACCAGTCGCTGTTCAAGGAGGCCGGCGACTGGGTCGAGGACGGCGAGCTGATCGCCACCGTCGGCGACAGCGGCGGGATCAGCGAGCCCGGCCTGTACTTCGAGATCCGGCGCCGCGGCCGACCGATCAACCCGCGCCGCTGGCTGGCCCGGGCGGCGCCCCGCCAGAGCGCCGCGGGCACGCTTGTAAGGCCCGAGTAGGGGCCTGTATCCTGTTTCGCCGCGGTCGCGACCGCACGGAGAACATCAGCCGATGAAGCTCATCTTTCGCTCCCTTCCCCTGGTCGTGCTCGGGCTCTTCCTGGGGGTGACCCTGGCCGTCGGCCAGGGCGTGCTCGCCGATCGCGCCAAGGGCGGACAGGTGCCGCTCGAGGAGCTGCGGACCTTCACCGAGGTCTTCGCCAAGATCAAGAACGACTACGTCGAGCCGATCGACGACAAGACCCTGCTCGAGAACGCCATCCGCGGGATGCTCTCCGGCCTCGACCCGCACTCCGCCTACCTGGTGCCCGACGACTACAAGGCGCTGCAGGCCGGAACCAGCGGGGAGTTCGGCGGGCTCGGCATCGAGGTCGGCATGGAGGACGGCTTCGTCAAGGTGATCTCGCCGATCGACGACACCCCCGCGCAGCGCGCCGGGGTGCAGGCCGGGGATCTGATCATCCGCCTCGACGAGACCCCGGTGAAGGGCATGACCCTGTCCGACGCGGTCAAGATCATGCGCGGCAAGCCGGGCACCGACATCACCCTGACCATCGTGCGCGAAGGCGAGAGCCGGCCGCTGAAGATCACCATCACCCGCGACATCATCCGGGTGACCAGCGTCAAGAGCGAGCTGCTCGAGGACGGCTACGGCTACGTGCGCATCACCACCTTCCAGACCCGCACCGGCGAGAGCCTGCGCAACGCGGTGGTCAAGCTGCGCGAGGACAGCGGCGGCCAGCTCAAGGGCCTGGTGCTCGACCTGCGCAACAACCCCGGCGGGGTGCTCAGCGCCGCGGTCTCGGTCTCCGACGCCTTCCTCAAGAAGGGGCTGATCGTCTACACCGAGGGCCGCCTGCCCGACGCCCAGCTCCGGTTCAGCGCCAAGCCGAACGACGTGCTCAACGGCGCCCCGATCGTGGTGCTGGTCAACGGCGGCTCGGCCTCGGCCTCCGAGATCGTGGCCGGGGCACTGCAGGACCACAGGCGGGCGGTCATCATGGGCGAGCGCACCTTCGGCAAGGGCTCGGTGCAGACCATCCTGCCGATGGACAACGGCTCGGCGCTGAAGCTGACCACGGCCCGCTACTTCACCCCGCTCGGCACCTCGATCCAGGCCGAGGGCATCGTCCCTGACATCCCCCTCGAGCCGCTCAAGATCGCCAAGGCCGAGCAGCCGGCAGCGACGCGCGTCAAGGAGGCCGATCTGGCCCGCCACCTGGAGAAGAAGGAGAGCAAGTCGGCCAACGGCGCGGCCAAGAACGGCGCGAAGAGCAAGAAGAAGAAGAACGGCACCGCGGCGCTCGCCAGCAAGGACTACGCCGTCTACGAGGCGCTCAATCTGCTCAAGGGCCTGGCGATCCTCCAGGCGGTGCGCTCCTGACCGGGCGCCACCGCGCCAGGCTCGGAAACGAGCGGCCCCTCGAGGTGAGCGCCCGCCCGCGCCGCCGAGCCCTGATCAGCGCCGGTCTGGCCGCGCTGCTGGCCCATCTCTCGCCGAGCGCCGCGGCCGCCGATCCGCGGGCCGCCGGGCAGCCCGCCCTGACCATCATCATCGACGACATGGGCAACCGGCGCGCCGAGGACCTGCGCGCCCTCGAGCTGCCCGGCGCGGTGGTCAGCGCCATCCTTCCGCAGACGCCGTTCGCGCGCAGCCTGGCCTGGCTGGCCCGCGAGCTCGGCAAGGAGGTCATCCTCCACCTGCCCCTCGAGCCCGACACCGGCAAGCCGCTCGGCCCCGGCGGGCTGACCATGGCGATGGCGCGCCCCACCTTCGAGCAGGTGCTCGCCGAGGACCTCGCCTCGGTGCCCTTCCTGAGCGGGGTGAGCAACCACATGGGCAGCCGCATGACCCGCCAGCCCGAGCGCATGGGCTGGCTGATGGCGGCCCTCGGGCGGCGCGGCGGCCTGCTGTTCGTCGACAGCCGGACGACCGAGGCGACGGTGGCCGCGGCCAGCGCCCGCGCTGCCGGGCTGGTGGTCGCCGAGCGCGACGTGTTCCTCGACAACGTCCTCGAGCCGGGCCCGATCCGCGCGCGCTTCGAGGAGCTCGTGGCGCTCGCCCGCCGCCGCGGCACCGCGCTCGGCATCGGCCACCCTCATCCCGAGACCCTGGAGGTGCTCGAGGCCGAGCTGCCGCGCCTGGCGCGCCGCGGGATCCGCCTGGTGGGGTTGCGCGAGCTGATCGCGCTGCGCGATCAGGCCGAGCCTGCGGCGCCGCTCTCGGCGAGCGCGCTCGACGCGCTCGGCGGCATGCTCAATCCCCCTCCGACGGCCATGACGCCGCGACCATGATCGCGCCGAGCAGGGCGAGCACCCAGCTCGCCAGCGGCGCCCCGCCGATCAGCGGCGAGGGAAACCCGTCGAGGCCCATCAGCAGCGCGGCGCTGACGATCAGCGCGCTGCCCACCACCGCGAGCACGGTGCGCTGGTTGGCCTGGCGCAGCGCGCGGCGCAGCGCGCGCAGCTCCTCGGAGCGCATCTCGACGCGCAGCCGCCCGGCGCGGGCCTGGCGCAGCACCTCGTAGGCGAGTCCCGGGACCGCCGGCAGGGTCTCGCCCCAGCGCGGGGCCTGGGCGCGAAGCTCGCGCAGCAGCGCCCGGTGCCCGACCTGATCTTTCATCCAGCGCTCGAGGAACGGCTTGGCGGTGCGCCACAGATCGAGCTCGGGGTAGAGCTCACGCCCGAGCCCCTCGACGTTGAGCAGGGTCTTCTGCAGCAGCACGAGCTGGGGCTGGACCTCCATGTGGAAGCGCCGCGCGGTCTGGAAGAGGCGCACCAGCAGGTGCCCGAAGGAGATGTCCTTGAGGGGACGCTCGAAGATCGGCTCGCAGACGCTGCGGATCGCGGCCTCGAACTCCTCGATCCGGGTTCCCTGGGGGACCCACTCGGAGAGCACGTGCAGCTCGGCGACCCGCCGGTAGTCGCGGTTGAAGAAGGCGATGAAGTTCTCGGCCAGGTAGCGCTGATCCTCGGCGGTCAGGGTGCCCATGATCCCGAAGTCGACGGCGATGTAGCGGGGCCGGAGCGGATCGCTGGTGTCGACGAAGATGTTGCCGGGGTGCATGTCGGCGTGGAAGAAGTTGTGGCGCATGAGCTGGGTGAAGAAGATCTCCACCCCGCGCTCGGCGAGCACCTGCAGGTCGACACCGCGCGCGCGCAGGGTGGCGAGATCGCTGATCGGCACCCCGCTGATGCGCTCCATCACCATCACCTCGCGGCGGGTGTACTCCCAGTGCACCTCGGGCACGTAGAGCAGGTCCGAGTCCGCGAAGTTGCGCCGCAGCTGCGAGGCCGAGGCGCCCTCGCGCATCAGGTCGAGCTCGTCGAGGATGGTGGTCTCGTAGTCGTCGACGATCTCGCGCGGGCGCAGCCGCCGGCCCTCGCTCCAGTAGCGCTCGGCGAGATCGGCGAGCAGCCGCAGCAGGCTGACGTCGCGGCGAATCACCCGCTCGATGCCCGGCCGCACCACCTTGACCACCACCTCGTCGCCGGCCAGCAGCCGGGCGCCGTGGACCTGGGCGATCGAGGCCGAGGCGAAGGGCCGCTCGTCGAAGCGTGCGAAGACCTCCTCGATCGGCCGCCCGAGGGCGTGCTCGATGATGGCGCGGGCCTGCTCGCCGGGGAACGGCGGCACGTGGTCCTGGAGGCGGGCGAGCTCGACGGCGATGTCCTCGGGCAGCAGGTCGCGGCGGGTCGAGAGGATCTGCCCGAACTTGACGAAGATCGGACCGAGATCCTCGAGCGCGCGGCGCAGCCTGATCCCGCGCGGGTCGCGCTTGCCGCGCACCCAGTTCCAGGGCAGCAGGTAGAGCACGAAGCGCAGCGGGCGCAGCAGGTGGGTGGCGAGGATGATCTCGTCGAGCCCGTGGCGGACCAGGACCGCGTTGATGTGGATCAGGCGCAGCGCCTGGCCGGGAAAGATCACGCCTTCCCGGCCCCGCGCTCGCGCTCGAGCCTGGCGATCCGGGCGGCCAGCCGCTCGCAGTCGTCGCGCAGGTCCTCCACCGCGCCGGCCAGCTCCTCGTGCTCGCGGGCCCCGACCAGCAGCCCGGCCTCCTCGGTGAGGTACTCGCCGCCCTGCTCGAGCAGGCGCTCGCCGGCCTCGCGACCCCAGCGCAGCACCCCGCGCACCACCCGCGCGAGCGAGTGCGCGGCGACGTCACCGAGGACCCGCGAGAGCTGCTCCTCCCAGTCGATGTCGAGGCTGGCAAAGAGCCGCTGGACGCGCTGCGCCACCCCCATGTCCCCGGCGATCCGGACCTCGTCGGGGAAGGCGCCGTCGGCCCCGCGCCGGGCCAGCGCGACGGCCAGGGTCAGCGGTGCGCCGCTGATCACCACGTCGCTGCTCGCCGCGACCTGCTCCTCGCCGCCGCGCACCAGCTCGAAGCCCGCGCCGCGCTCGTGGACCCGCATCACGACACAGACCCCGAGGCCCTCCAGGCACAGCGCCACCCGCCGCCCGGCGAGCTCGCGCAGCCCGCTGGCGAGCACCGGGTCGAGCCTGAGCAGGCGGTTGAAGGCGGCCTCGGCGGCCTCGAGGGCGAGGCGCAGCGGCCCCTCGGCCGCCGCCGGCACGCCGCTGTCCGGCGGCGCCGCGCTCACAGCCGCCAGCCCCGGTGCAGCGCCACGATCCCGGCACTCAGGTTGAGGTGATCGCAGCGCTCGAAGCCGGCCGCGGCCATCATCGCCTGGAGCTCCTCCTGGTCGGGGTGCACCCGGATCGACTCGGCGAGGTAGCGATAGCTGGCCGCATCCCCGGCCACCAGCCGGCCGAGCGCCGGGAGCACCCGGAACGAGTAGAGGTCATAGAGCGGGCGCAGGGCGCGCAGCCGCAGCCGCGAGAACTCCAGCACCAGGGCCCGCCCGCCCGGTCGCAGCACCCGCCACATCTCGGCCAGCGCCCGCTCCTTGTGGGTGACGTTGCGCAGCCCGAAGGCGATCAGCACGCAGTCGAAGCTCGCCGCGGCGAACGGCAGCCGCTCGGCATCGAGCTGGACCCCCTGATGGGCCCCGGCGATCCCGGCGTCGACCAGCCGCCGGTGGCCGAGCTCGAGCATCGCCCGGTTGATGTCGGCGAGCACCACCTGGCCGCCGGGGGCCAGGCGCGGCGCCAGCAGGCGGGCGAGATCGCCGGTGCCGCCGGCCAGATCGAGGACCCGCTCGCCGCGCCGCGGGCGGGCCACCTCGACCGCGATCCGCTTCCAGAGCCGGTGCAGCCCGAGCGACATCAGGTCGTTCATGAGGTCGTAGCGCGGCGCCACCGAGCTGAACACCGCGCCGACGCGCCGCGCCTTCTCGGCCACCGCGACCCGCTCGAAGCCGAAGTCGGTGCTCTCCTCGCTCAATCGCCGTGACCTCGTCCGCCCGTACCGCCTGGAGCGGGTACGGCGCTCGCCCGGTGCCCGCGGGACACCCGCCTGGGCGGGCGCTCCTCGAGCGGCCGGGACCGTCCACCTCGCGGGCCCAGCCCGCATCTCTCACCGATCCACGGCTGCGGCCGCCGATCCATCTGTCCTGGCGGGACGTGCTCCCTCCAGGCGGCTCGACGTAGTGTCACGCCTGCGCCACCCTCCGCTCCGTGCTTCCGGCCAGGACGGCGTCTCGACGCCCTCGCTGCGCGCATCGGTGAGGCATGCGGGCCGGCATCCCTCGCGACGGCGTCCCGATGCCCTGCCCGCTGCCGATCCTAGCCCGCATCGCTCGCCGATCCGATACCGCTAGAGAATGTACTTGGTCAGATCGTGATTCGCCACCAGGTCGCCGAGGTGGTCGTCGACGTAGCCGGCATCGACCACCACCTCCTGGCCGTCGAGGTCCGGGGCGCTGAACGAGACCTCCTCGAGGAGGCGCTCGAGGACCGTGTGCAGGCGCCGCGCGCCGATGTTCTCGGTGCCCTGGTTGACCTCCCAGGCGATCGTCGCGATCCGCTCGAGGGCGTCCTCGGTGAAGCGCAGCCGCACCCCCTCGGTGGCCAGCAGCGCCGCGTACTGCTCGGTCAGCGAGGCGTCCGGCTCGCGCAGGATGCGCACGAAGTCCCCGACCCCGAGGGCCTCGAGCTCGACGCGGATCGGCAGCCGGCCCTGGAGCTCGGGAATCAGGTCGGAGGGCTTGGCGAGATGGAAGGCGCCGGAGGCGATGAACAGGATGTGATCGGTACGGACCGTCCCGTACTTGGTCGAGACCGTGCAGCCCTCGACCAGCGGCAGCAGGTCGCGCTGCACGCCCTCGCGCGAGACGTCCGCGCCGGTATGCTCGGAGCGCCGGCAGACCTTGTCGATCTCGTCGAGGAAGACGATGCCGTCCTGCTCGACGCTGGCGATGGCGCGCGTCTTGAGCTCGTCCTCGTCGATCAGGCGTGCGGCCTCCTCCTCGACCAGCAGCCGAAGGGCGTCGGCCACCCGCATCCGGCGGCTGCGCCGGCGGTTCCCGGCGAGGCTCTGGAACATGCCCTGGAGCTGGGCGGTCATCTCCTCCATCCCCGGCGGGGCCATGATCTCGACCCCGAGCGAGGGGCTGCTGACCTCGATCTCGACCTCGCGCTCGTCGAGGCGCCCCTCGCGCAGCAGCTTGCGCAGCCGCTGGCGCGTGCCCGAGGACTCCTCGGTGGCGGCCGGCGCATCGCGCGGGCGGCGCAGCAGCGCCTCGAGGAGCCGCTCCTCGGCGGCATCCTCGGCCCGCGCGCGGACCCGCTGGATCTCGAGCTCGCGGTGCATCTTCACCGCCATGTCGGCGAGATCGCGCACGATCGACTCGACATCGCGCCCCACGTACCCGACCTCGGTGAACTTGGTCGCCTCGACCTTGATGAACGGCGCCCGGGCGAGGCGCGCGAGGCGGCGCGCGATCTCGGTCTTGCCGACCCCGGTGGGGCCGATCATGAGGATGTTCTTGGGCG
>CAZRGU010000030.1:0-13706 GCA_964599705.1 uncultured Ectothiorhodospiraceae bacterium
GGGCGAGAGGATTTGAACCTCCGACCACCTGAACCCCATTCAGGTGCGCTACCAGACTGCGCTACGCCCCGGGCGGGAGGATGATACCGGAAAGCGCCGGCGCGGTGCAGCCGCCCGGGCCGGCACCGGCGCGGGCCGCAGGCGGCTCAGCGCCGCAGGATGAGCAGCACGTCCTCGAGCTCGATGCGGATCTGGCGGATGACCTGCTGGGCCAGGGTGACGTCGTTCCTGGCCTCCTCGCCCGAGAGGCGCTGGCGGGCCCCGCCGATGGTGAAGCCGTGCTCGTAGAGCAGGCTGCGGATCTGGCGGATCAGGATCACGTCCTGGCGCTGGTAGTAGCGGCGGTTGCCGCGGCGCTTGAGCGGCTTGAGCTGGGGAAACTCCTGCTCCCAGTAGCGCAGCACGTGGGGCTTGACGCCGCACAGCTCGCTCACCTCACCGATGGTGAAGTAGCGCTTGCCCGGGATGACCGGGAGGTCGCTACCGCTCGACGGATCCAGCATAGGCTTCCACCCGTGCCTTGAGCTTCTGCCCCGGCCGGAAGGTGACCACCCGGCGCGCCGAGATCGGGATCTCCTCGCCGGTCTTGGGGTTGCGGCCCGGGCGCTCGTTCTTGTTGCGCAGGTCGAAGTTGCCGAAGCCCGACAGCTTGACCTGGTCGCCCGACTCGAGGGCGCAGCGCACCTCCTCGAAGAACAGCTCGACCAGCTCCTTGGCCTCGCGCTTGTTGAGCCCGAGCTCCTCGTAGAGCTTCTCTGCCATGTCGGCCTTGGTCAGGGCCACCTCACCCCCTCAGCTCGGCTCCCAGCGCCGCCCTCGCCGCCTCGACGATGGCCGCCACGCCGGCGTCCACCTCCTCGTCGTTCAGGGTCCGGGCAGGGTCCTGGAACGTCAAGCACACGGCGACGCTTTTTTTCCCTGAATCAATGCCTTCGCCGCGATAAACGTCAAAGAACTCTAAGTTTTTTAGCACATCCACGCCGGCCTGTCCAACGCAATCGGCGATGGCCTGCGCCGAGATCTGCTCGTCGACGACCAGGGCGATGTCGCGGCGCACGCTCGGATAGCGCGACAGCGGGGCGAAGGCCGGCACCCGACCGCGCTCGATGGCGGCCAGCTCGAGCTCGAGGAGCAGCACCGGCACCCCGATCTTGAGCTCGCCGGCGACCCGCGGGTGGAGCGCCCCGAGCCGGCCGATCGGTCGCCCGTCGCGCTCCACCCGGGCGCTCTGGCCGGGGTGCAGGGCCGGGTGGCGATCGGGGACGATCCGGAAGGCGCCGGGCTCCCCGGTCAGGGCGTACAGCGCCTCGAGGTCGCCACGCAGGTCGTGGAAGTCGACCGGCTCGCGCGCCGCGCCCCACTGCTCGGGCAGGCGATCGCCTGCGGCCAGCACCCCGATCCGGGCGGTCTGCTCGATCCCGTCGGCCCCGCGCCGGAACACCAGCCCGGTCTCGAAGAGGCGGACCCGCCCCTGCTGGCGGTTGAGGTTGTGGCGCAGCGCCGCGACCAGCCCCGGCCACAGCGAGGTGCGCATCACGGCCAGCTCGCTCGAGATCGGGTTGGCCAGCCCGAGCGGCTCGATCTCGGGGTCGAGCAGCGCCTGCAGGCGCGGGTCCACGAAGCTGTAGCTGATCGCCTCCCGGTAGCCGCGCCCGACCAGGGCGGCGCGCAGCGCCGCCAGCCCGACCCGGGCCTCGGGCGCCCCGCGCATCGCCAGCGGGGCGTGGGGTGCCCGGGCCGGCAGGGCGTCGTAGCCGTGCACCCGGGCGAGCTCCTCGATCAGGTCGGCCTCGATGGCCAGATCGGCGCGAAAGGCCGGCGGCAGCACCTGCCAGCCATCCTCGGCGCGCTCCACCGCGCAGCCGAGCCGCTCGAGAACCTCCTCGACCTCGCCGGCCTCGAGCGCCACCCCGAGGAGCCGCCCGATGCGCTCGGTGCGCAGCCGGATCGGCCGGGGCCGCGGCAGCTCGGCGGCGGCCTGGGCGTCGACCAGCGGCCCGGGGCGCCCGCCGCAGATCTCGAGCAGCAGGGCGGTGGCCCGCTCGCAGGCGCGGGCCTGGAGCTCGGGCGAGACGTTGCGCTCGAAGCGGTGCGAGGCGTCGGTGTGCAGGCCGAGCCGGCGCGCGCCCAGGGCGATGGTGCGGGGCAGGAACCAGGCGCTCTCGAGGAGCACGTGGCGGGTCTCGCCGGTCACCGCCGAGTCGAGCCCGCCCATCACCCCGGCGAGCGCCACGGCACGCTGCTCGTCGGCGATCACCAGGGCCTCCGGGTCGAGGGTGAGCTCGGTGCCGTCGAGCAGGGTCAGGGGCTCTCCGGAGCGGGCCCGGCGCACCACGATGCCCTCGTGCAGGCGCTCCAGGTCGAAGGCGTGCATCGGCTGGCCGAGCTCGGTCATCACGTAGTTGGTGACGTCGACCACCGGGCTGATGCTGCGCAGCCCCGAGCGGCGCAGCCGCTCGCGCAGCCACAGCGGGGTGCTGGCCTGCGGGTCGATGTCACGGATCACCCGCCCGACGTAGCGCGGGCAGTCGGCAGCGGCCGCGAGGCGCACCGCCAGGGCATCGTCGATCTCGGCAGGGACCGGAGCCACGGCCACCGGGCGAAGGGTGCCGCGGTGGGCGAGCGCAACCTCGCGGGCCACCCCCTCGAGACCCAGGCAGTCGCCGCGGTTGGGGGTGAGATCGATGTCGATGGTGACGTCGTCGAGGCGCAGGTGCTCGCCGAGCGGCGTGCCCGGCACGGCCTGCGGGTCGAGCTCCAGGATCCCGTCGGCCTCCTCGCCGAGCCCCAGCTCGACGGCCGAGCAGAGCATCCCCTCCGAGACCACCCCGCGGATCCGGCTGCGGCGGATGCGCCGCCCGCCGGCCAGCCGCGCCCCGACCCGGGCCAGCGGCGCGCACAGCCCGGGACGCACGTTGGGGGCCCCGCAGACCACCTCGAGGAGCTCGCCGTCGCCGGCCTCGACCTCGCACAGGCGCAGCCGATCGGCCCCGGGGTGCGGGCGCACGGCGCGCACCCGCGCCACCACCACCCCCTCGATCGGCTCGGCGACCGGCTCGACCGAATCGACCTCGAGCCCGGCCGCGGTGAGCCGAGCGACCAGCTCCTCGCGCGTGCAGTCGACCTCGACGAGCTCGCGCAGCCAGGCCTCGCTGAACTTCATCCTCCCTCCCTGGAGACCGTCAGAACTGCGCCAGGAAGCGCAGGTCGTTGTCGAAGAACAGGCGCAGATCGGCGACCCCGTAGCGCAGCATCGCCAGGCGCTCGGCGCCCATCCCGAAGGCGAAGCCGGTGAACCGCTCGCTGTCCACGCCGCAGTTCTCGAGCACCCGCGGATGGACCATCCCGCAGCCGAGGATCTCCAGCCAGCCGTGCTCGCCGCCGATGTCGACCTCGGCAGAGGGCTCGGTGAAGGGAAAGTAGGACGGGCGGAAGCGGATCGGCAGATCCTCGCGCTCGAAGAAGTGGCGCAGGAAGTCGTAGAGGATCCCCTTGAGGTCGACGAAGCTCACCCCCTCGCCGACCATCAGCCCCTCGACCTGGTGGAACATCGGGGTGTGGGTCTGGTCCGAGTCGCAGCGGTAGACCCGCCCCGGGGCGATGATGCGCAGCGGCGGGGGCCGCGACTGCATCACCCGGATCTGCACCGGCGAGGTGTGGGTGCGCAGCAGCAGCCCGCCGGGGAAGTAGAAGGTGTCCTGCATCGCCCGCGCCGGGTGGTGGGCGGGGATGTTGAGGGCCTCGAAGTTGTGGAAGTCGTCCTCGATCTCGGGCCCCTCGACCGCCTCGAAGCCGATCTGGGCGAACAGCTCCTCGATGCGCGCCAGGGTCCGGGTGATCGGGTGCAGCCCGCCCGGGGGCTGGCCGCGCCCGGGCAGGGTCACGTCGACCCGCTCGGCGGCCAGGCGGGCCTCGAGGGCGGCGGCCTCGAGCTCGGCGCGGCGCGCATCGAGCCGCTCCTGGAGGCGGCGCTTGGCGGCGTTGATCCGCTGCCCGGCGGCCGGGCGCTCGCCGGCGGGCAGCGCCCCGAGGCCCTTGAGCCGCGCGGTCAGCAGCCCCTGGCGGCCGAGGTAGCGGACCCGGATCGCGTCGAGCGCGGCGGGCTCGACGGCGGCGGCCAGATCACGCTCGGCGGCCCTGAGCAGCTCCTCGATCTCGCCCGCCTGCGACATCCCCCAAACGCTCCCCGACAACGAAAAAGGGGAAAGGAGTTGGGCCTTTCCCCTCGCGATGGGCGGGCCCTGCGGGGCCCGCCGGGCGGTTCCGGGGCTCGCCCCGGCCCCTCCTAGAGGTGAGCCTTGGCCTTCTCCGCGAGCGCCGCGAAGGCGTCCGCGTCGCGCACCGCCAGATCGGCGAGCACCTTGCGGTCGAGCTCCACCCCGGCGCTCTTCAACCCGTGGACGAAGCGCCCGTAGGACAGCCCGCTCTGGCGCGCGGCGGCGTTGATGCGGGTGATCCACAGGGCCCGGAACTGGCGCTTGCGCTGGCGCCGGTCGCGGTAGGCCATCTGCCCGGCGCGGATCACCGCCTGCTTGGCGACCCGGAAGACGTTCTTGCGCCGGCCGCGATAGCCCTTGGCCTGGGCGATGATCTTCTTGTGGCGGGCGTGGGCGGTCACGCCCCGCTTGACACGTGGCATCTCGACTCTCCTAGCTGTAGGGCAGCATGCGGGCCACGGCCGGCTTGTCGGGCTTGGCGATCACGGCGGGCGAGCGCAGGTGGCGCTTGCGCTTGGTCCGCTTCTTGGTGAGGATGTGGCTGCGGTGCGACTGGCCACGACGGAAGTCGCCGCTCACCCCGCGCTTGAAGCGCTTGGCCGCCGCCCGGCTGGTCTTGAGCTTGGGCATGTTGGTTCTCGACTCGCTTGCTCTCGGGCCCCTCGCGGGGCGATTGTCCGTTCTCGTCTCCGCCCCCTTCTCCATCGGGGGCCGGCATGCCGCGCCTACTTGCGCGGCGAGATCACCATCGACATGCGCCGGCCTTCCATCTTCGGGAACTGCTCGACCTTGCCGAGCTCCTCGAGGTCGGCCTCGACCCGCTTGAGCAGCTCCATGCCGCGCTCCTGGTGGCGCATCTCGCGGCCGCGAAACCAGATGGTGACCTTGGTCTTGTCTCCGTGGCGCAGGAACCGCTTGAGGTTGCGCAGCTTGACCTGGTAGTCGCCCTCCTCGGTCCCGGGCCGGAACTTGACCTCCTTGACCTGGATGACCTGCTGCTTCTTCTTCGCCGCCGCCCGCCGCTTGTTCTGCTCGAACAGGTACTTGCCGTAGTCCATGAGCCGGCATACCGGCGGCTCCGCCACGGGCGAGATCTCGACCAGATCGAGGCCGGCCTCCTCGGCCGCCTGCAGCCCTTCCTCGAGCGAGACGATACCGATCTGCTCGCCGTCGCTGCCGATCACGCGGATCTGGGGAGCGGTGATCTCCCCGTTGACCCGGTTACGCTTTTCCGCTGCGATCCCTATGTCTCCAAACAATTGCGGCCGCGGCGCGCGATCTCGGCGCTGAGCCGCTCGGCGAAGGCCTCCAGGGCCATCGCGCCGAGGTCCTCACCGCCGCGCGTGCGCACGGCCACCGTGCCATTGGCCCGCTCCCTGCCGCCGACAATCAGCAGGTAGGGAACGCGTTGCAGTGTGTGCTCGCGGATCTTAAGGCCGATCTTCTCGTTTCTCAAGTCCGCTCGCACCCGGAAGCCTTGATTTTCCAGGCTTTTCGTCACCTCCCTGGCGTACTCGGCATGGGCATCGGTGATATTGAGCACCACCGCCTGCAGCGGCGCCAGCCAGGGCGGGAAGCGACCCGCGTACTCCTCGATGAGGATCCCGAGGAAGCGCTCGAGCGAGCCGAGGATCGCCCGGTGCAGCATCACCGGGACCCGCCGCGAGCCGTCCTCGGCGACGTACTCGGCGCCGAGCCGGCCGGGCATCGAGAAGTCGACCTGGATGGTCCCGCACTGCCAGACCCGCTCCAGCGAGTCGCGCAGGAAGAAGTCGACCTTCGGCCCGTAGAAGGCCCCCTCGCCCTCGTCGACGCTCCACTCGAGCCGCTTGGCATCGAGCGCCCGGGCCAGGGCCTGCTCGGCCTTGTCCCAGACCTCATCGCTGCCGACCCGCTTCTCGGGGCGGGTCGAGAGCTTGATGCCGATGTCGGTGAAGCCGAAGTCGGCGTAGATCAGGAAGACCAGATCGATGAGCGCGGTCACCTCGTCCTGGATCTGCTCCTCGGTGCAGAAGATGTGGGCGTCGTCCTGGACGAAGTTGCGCACCCGCATCAGCCCGTGGCGGGTCCCGGAGGGCTCGTTGCGGTGGCAGGAGCCGAACTCGGCGATCCGCATCGGCAGGTCCCGGTAGCTGCGCAGCCCCTGGTTGAAGATCTGGATGTGGCAGGGGCAGTTCATCGGCTTGATCGCGTACTCCCGGTCCTCGGTCCGGGTGGTGAAGATCAGGTCGCCGAAGTTGTCCCAGTGCCCGGAGCGCTCCCACAGGCTGCGATCGACGATCTGGGGGGTGTGCACCTCCTGGTAGCCGCGGGTGCGCAGCATCTCGCGCACGTAGGCCTCGATCTCCTTGTAGATGACCCAGCCGTTGGCGTGCCAGAAGACCATCCCCGGGGCCTCGTCCTGAAGGTGGAAGAGGTCGAGCTGGCGGGCCAGCTTGCGGTGGTCGCGCCGCTCGGCCTCGGCGAGGCGCTCGAGGTAGGCCGCGAGGCTCTTGCGGTCCGGCCAGGCGGTCCCGTAGATGCGCTGCAGCATCTCGTTTCGCGAGTCGCCGCGCCAGTAGGCGCCGGCGACCTTCATCAGCTTGAAGGCCTGGAGCCTGCCGGTGCTCGGCACGTGCGGGCCGCGGCACAGATCGGTGAAGTCGCCCTGCTGGTAGAGCGAGATGTGCTCCCCGTCCGGGATCGAGGCGATGATCTCGGCCTTGTAGCGCTCGCCCAGATCGCGGAAGAAGGCGACCGCCTCGTCGCGCGGCATCTCGCGGCGCGCCACCGGGATGTCCTCGGCGGCCAGCTCGCGCATCCGCGCCTCGATGCGCTCCAGATCCTCGGGCCCGAAGCCGGGCGGGTAGGCGAAGTCGTAGTAGAAGCCGTCGTCGATCACCGGGCCGATGGTCACCTGGGCCTCGGGGTAGAGCTGCTTGACGGCCTGGGCGAGCAGGTGCGCGGCCGAGTGGCGCAGCACCTCGAGCCCCTCGGGGTCGCGGGCGGTGAGGATCCGCAGCCGGGTGTCGCCCTCGATCACGTGGCTGGTGTCGACCAGGCGCCCGTCGACCTCGGCGGCGAGCGCCGCGCGGGCCAGCCCCGGGCCGATCGCGGCGGCCACCTCGGCGACCGTCACCGGGCGCTCGAAGGCCAGCCGCGAGCCGTCCGGTAGCGAAACCTCAGGCATCCAGGAGTCCCCTCTAGCGGCCGCGGCGGCGCCTGCGACGGATCGACTGCCGCCGCTGTCGGCATGCTCGTGCGGGCGGGAAGCTGGTAGGCGCGAGTGGGATCGAACCACCGACCACTACCATGTCAAGGTAGTGCTCTACCACTGAGCTACGCGCCTGCGTCAAGGGCGAGGAAGATACCCATTCTGCCGCACTGCCGCAAGGGTTACCGCGGCCGTGCCAGCGCCCGTCAGCCGGGATGCCCGGATACGGCGGGCGACCGGTGGTGCCACGGGGGCGTTGGGGGAGGGAGGCCTGCCCGGGGACGCTCCCCTCGCCCATCCCTGGGCTCGGCTCGCTGCGGGTCGTCGGGCGCTCCGGCTCCTGCCTCCCGCGCCCTCCTCACGCCCCCGGGCAGGCCTCCCTCCCCCCAACGCCCCGCCCACGGACCTGCCTCGCCGGACCCTGCCCGTCACGCCTCATCACCCGGGCAGCGGGGGATGGCGGGCGACCGACGAACGACCGTTGCCATCATGTTCGGCGGATGATGCTGTCCTAACGTCCAGTCCATCGGAAAGAACCGGTGGCCCGGGCAGGCGACTTCCTTACACCGCGACGGCGCCCAGACCGAGGCGCTTGATGCGCTCGATCTCGTCGCGCAGGCGGGCCGCCTCCTCGAACTCGAGGCGGTCGGCGTGGCGGAACATCCGTCGCTCGAGGGCCCGGATCTCGGCGGCCAGGCGGGCCGGTGGCAGCCGCGCGTAGCGCCCGACCTCCTCGGCCACCCGCGCGTAGCGCTCGGCCGGCGCCGGTGCCCCGGGGCGGGCGCCCTCCATGATGTCGGCCACCGCCTTCTCGATGCCCCGCGGGGTGATGCCGTGCTCGGCGTTGTAGGCGAGCTGCCGGCGCCGGCGCCGCTCGGTCTCCTCGAGGGCGCGGCGCATCGAGCCGGTCACCGTGTCGGCGTAGAGGATGGCGGCCCCGTGGAGGTTGCGCGCCGCCCGTCCGATGGTCTGGATCAGCGACCGGTCCGAGCGCAGGAAGCCCTCCTTGTCGGCATCGAGGATCGCCACCAGCGAGACCTCGGGCATGTCGAGCCCCTCGCGCAGCAGGTTGATCCCGACCAGCACGTCGAACTCGCCGAGACGCAGGTCGCGGATGATCTCGACCCGCTCCACGGTGTCGATGTCGGCATGCAGGTAGCGCACCCGCACGCCGTGCTCGGCCAGGTACTCGGTCAGGTCCTCGGCCATGCGCTTGGTCAGGGTGGTGACCAGCACCCGCTCGCCGGCCGCCACCCGGGCCGCGATCTCGGAGAGCAGGTCGTCGACCTGGGTGCGGGCCGGACGGACCTCGACGGCCGGGTCGACCAGCCCGGTCGGGCGCACCACCTGCTCGACCACCTCCCCGGAGTGGGCCTCCTCGTAGGGACCCGGGGTCGCCGAGACGAAGATGGTCTGCGGGGCGAGCCGCTCGAACTCGTCGAAGCGCAGCGGCCGGTTGTCGAGCGCCGAGGGCAGCCGGAAGCCGTGCTCGACCAGGGTCTCCTTGCGCGAGCGGTCGCCGCGGTACATCCCGCCGAGCTGGGGCACGGTGACGTGGCTCTCGTCGATCACCAGCAGCGCATCGGCGGGCAGGTAGTCGAGCAGGGTCGGCGGAGGCTCACCGGGCTGGCGCCCGGACAGGAACCGCGAGTAGTTCTCGATCCCCTTGCAGTAGCCGAGCTCGCGCATCATCTCCAGATCGAAGCGGGTGCGCTGCTCGAGGCGCTGGGCCTCGACCAGTCGCCCGGCGGCGCGCAGCGCCGCGAGACGCTCCTCGAGCTCGCGCTCGATCCCGGCGATCGCCCGCAGCACCTGCTCGCGGGGGGTCACGTAGTGGCTCTTCGGATAGATGGTCAGGCGCGGCACCCGGCGCAGCACCTCGCCGGTCAGCGGGTCGAACCAGGCCAGCGACTCGACCTCGTCGTCGAACAGCTCGAGGCGCACGGCCTCGCGCTCGCTCTCGGCCGGATGGATGTCGATCACCTCGCCGCGCACCCGGTAGCTGCCGCGCACCAGCTCGGTCTCGTTGCGCGTGTACTGCAGCTCGGCCAGGCGGCGCAGCACCCGGCGCTGGTCGAGGCGCTCGCCGCGCACCAGGTGCAGGACCATGCCGTGGAAGGCCTGCGGGTCGCCGAGCCCGTAGATCGCCGAGACCGTGGCCACGATGATCACGTCGCGCCGCTCGAGCAGCGCCTTGGTCGCCGAGAGGCGCATCTGCTCGATGTGCTCGTTGACCGAGGCATCCTTCTCGATGTAGGTGTCGGTCGCCGGGACGTAGGCCTCGGGCTGGTAGTAGTCGTAGTAGGAGACGAAGTACTCGACCGCGTTGCCGGGGAAGAACTCGCGCATCTCGCCGTAGAGCTGGGCGGCCAGGGTCTTGTTGGGGGCCAGCACCAGGGTCGGGCGCTGGAGCGCGGCGATCACGCTGGCGATGGTGAAGGTCTTGCCGCTGCCGGTCACCCCGAGCAGGGTCTGGTGGGTGAGCCCGGCCTCGAGGCCGGCGACCAGCCGCGCGATCGCCTCGGGCTGGTCACCGGCGGGGGCAAAGTCGGCCACCAGCTCGAAGGGGCGTGGCTCGCCCGCCGGCCCGCTCGCGGGGCCCGGGCTGGCTGTCGCTGGACGCGCGGACATGGCGGTTATAGTAGCCGGGGCGAGCACCGGTGGAGGAACCCGACATGGAGATCGAGCCCGCCGCGCGGATCCGCGCGGTCCGCCCCTCGCCGACCGTCGCGCTGACCGCGCGGATCGCCGCGCTGCGCGCGGCCGGGCGCGAGGTGATCTCGCTCGGCGCCGGCGAGCCCGACTTCGACACCCCAGAGCACGTCCGGCAGGCCGCCCGCGAGGGCATCGAGCGCGGCTTCACCCACTACACCGTGGTCGACGGCATCGCCGAGCTCAAGGCCGCGATCGCGGCCAAGCTCGAGCGCGACAATCGACTGTGCTACCAGCCCGAGCAGATCCTGGTCTCGTGCGGGGCCAAGCACAGCCTCTACAACCTCTGCCAGGCGCTGCTCGAGCCCGGTGACGAGGCCATCGTGCCGGCCCCCTACTGGGTCTCCTACCCGGAGATGGTGCGCCTGGCCGGCGCCCGGCCGGTGATCGTCCCGGCGACCCTCGACGAGGGGTTCCGGCTCTCCCCCGAGCGGCTCGAGGCCGCGATCACCCCGGCCACCCGGCTGCTGTTCCTCAACAGCCCCTGCAACCCGACCGGGGTCTGCTACCGGGCCGCCGAGCTCGCCGCCCTCGGCGAGGTCCTCGAGGCCCACCCGCGGGTGGTGGTGGCGAGCGATGACATCTACGAGCACATCCGCTGGACCGGCGAGCCGTTCGCCAACCTGGTCAACGCCCGCCCGGCGCTGTACCCGCGCACGGTGGTCGTCAACGGGGTCTCCAAGGCCTACGCGATGACCGGCTGGCGGATCGGGTATGCGGCCGGTCCGGCCGAGCTGATCGCGGCGATGCGCACCGTACAGAGCCAGGCCACCACCAGCCCCAACTCGATCGCCCAGCTCGCCGCCGCCGCGGCACTGGCCGGCGACCAGCGCTGCGTCGCCGAGATGCGCGCGGTGTTCCGCGAGCGCCACGCCCGGGTGCTCGCCGCCCTCGGGGGACTCCCCGGGGTGCGCTGCCTGCCCGCCGAGGGCGCCTTCTACGCCTTCCCCGAGGTGCTCGAGGCGATCACCCGCATCGACGGGGTGAGCGATGACGTCGGGCTTGCCGAGCACCTGCTCGAGCGGGCCGGGGTGGCGGTGGTGCCGGGCAGCGCGTTCGGGGCCCCCGGCCACCTGCGCCTGTCCTTCGCGACGGCCACCCCGGAGCTGGAGCGGGCCCTCGAGCTCATCGCCGGGGTGCTCGGACGGTGATCGGCGCTCGCCGGGCGATGCCCCACCGGCTGCGCGCCCGGCCCCCCGCAGGGGGCCGGTCACGCCCTCCCGATGCGAGCGACGCTCGCTGCCGTCCCTCTGCTACGACTCGTTGACCGGCCTCGCGCGCCGCCGGCGGCGCAAGGCCGGTAGCCCCCACACCAGCAGCCCGCTGCCGGCCAGCGCCAGCGCGCCCGGCTCGGGGATCGCCGCCGGCGACGTCTCGCCGGGCATCTGGCGCAGGGTGAACTCGGTCAGCCCGAAGGGCACGTCGAAGTTGAACGCGATCATGAAGCTCTCGCCCTCGCGCAGCCCGCCGCTGTCGCTGAACAGGGTGATCGCGGTGAAGTCGCTGTTGAACTCGTAGCGGTTGAAGGGGCTGCCGGCCGACAGATCGACCGAGCCGTCGACGAAGGTCGGCCCGTTGCTGCCCGGCGTGAAGTGGCGGAAGTCGGCGCCCGTGCCCATGCCGAGCTCGATCATGTACGAGGTGTAGACGAAGTCGGTCTCGTTGGTCACCGTCTCCTTGGTCGAGACGGTCACCGGGGCGCTCGGATCGAAGGTCGGATCGCGCTCGTCGTCGGTGTCGAGCTCGTTGCCGCTCGAGTCGTAGTTGGGCGTCCCGTCGCCGTCGTCGTCGTCGTCGCTGCCGCCGTGCTTGCCGTCCTTCTTGCCGTCGTTGTCGTCGTCGTCGTCCTTGTTGTTGCCGAGCCCGTCGCCGTCGCTGTCGCGGTGCTCGGAGTCGTCGAACGGCTTGTCGTCGTCCGTGTCCGGGTGGCCGTCGTTGTCGTCGTCCGGGTCCTGGTCGTCGGGGATGCCGTCGCCGTCGGCATCGTTGATGGCGAAGACGATGTCGATCTTGTTGGCGTCCGGGTCGTCGCCGGCGGCGTGCGAGCCGTCGGCGACCGGGTCGCGATCGCGCACGCCGTCGCCGTCGGCATCGTCGTCCTCGCGGTCCTCGATGCCGTCGTTGTCGCGGTCGTGGCGGGCCTCGCGCTCGAGGTCATCGGGGGTGCCGTCGTTGTCGCTGTCGGTGTCCGCGCCGCCGAACTCCTGGTCCTTGACCCCGTCGTTGTCGTGGTCCTCGGGGCTCGGGTCCTCGCCGGTCAGGTCGTCGAGCCCGTCGCGGTCCTCGTCGGTGGTGCGCGAGGCGTCGTAGTCGAAGTCGTCGTCGTCGTTGCTCACCCCGTCGTTGTCGGCGTCGCGGTCGGCGCGGTCGGCGATCCCGTCGTTGTCGTGGTCGAGCTCGGAGCCGGGCTCGCTGGTGTCCGGGATGCCGTCGTTGTCGTCGTCGCTGTCGCTCGCATCGGCGATCCCGTCGTTGTCGTGATCGCCCGGATACGGGTCCTCGCCGTTGAGATCGTCGAGCCCGTCCTGGTCGTCGTCGCGGCTGCGCTTGTCGTCGTTGGGGAAGTCGTCGGAGGTGTCCGGCACGCCGTCGTTGTCGTCGTCGCTGTCATCGACGTCCGGGGTACCGTCGCCGTCGTTGTCGCCGGCCGGGCTACCGTAGGTCTTGTCGACGTCGAAGGCGGCCTCGCGGACGTGGTCCTCGCTGCTGTCCTGATCGTCGGGGATGCCGTCGTTGTCGTCGTCGCCGTCGAGCGAGTCCGGCACCCCGTCGCCGTCGTCATCGTCGTCGGCGACGTTGCCCACCCCGTCGCCGTCGCTGTCGCGATACTCGGCGGGATCGTTCGGGAAGTCGTCGTCGCGGTCCTCGTAGCCGTCGTTGTCGTGGTCGAACGGGTTGCTGTCGCTGATGTCCGGGATCCCGTCGCCGTCGTCGTCGTCGTCGCTGGCATCCGGCACGCCGTCGTTGTCGTGATCGCCCGGGTAGCTGTCCTCGGTGTAGTCGTCGAGCCCGTCGCGGTCGTCGTCGGTGGTGCGGTGCGGATCGGTCGGGAAGGCGTCACTGGCGTCGGGCACCCCGTCGTTGTCGTCGTCGTCGTCCGAGCCCGGGTCGGCGATGCCGTCGCCGTCGGCGTCGATGAAGTCCGGCTTGCCGTCGCTGTCGCTGTCCCGGCAGCGGAAGATCTGGCCGTCGCACACGACCTCGACCTTGCCCGACTTCTGCATCCACACCTCCTGGTACTGCCCGCCGGTCTCGCGATACAGGTGCACCTCCTTGAGGTCGTAGGTCGCGAAGGCCAGCACCGCGGCCGGCCAGGCCAGCGCGGCGCTGAGCGCGGTCGCGGCGGCGGCGACCGCGGGCGGGCGGATCGAAGGTCTGGAGCTCGAGGGCATGGCCACTCCGGGATTCCTTGGCGACGACTACCGCAGCACATGCAATTCTCAAGCCACCTTGTTGTCCCCCCGTGAATTCAATTGCTTACAGAGTCAGGCTCGGCGAGTGAGCGGGTGGTTGTAAAGATTTCCGACACCCTCCTCGCGGGAAAGTGTGCGCCAGTCCGCAGGAACCCGCGCGCGCGCTCGGGC
>CAZRGU010000030.1:13806-20038 GCA_964599705.1 uncultured Ectothiorhodospiraceae bacterium
CGCGCTCGAGGAACGGGCGCGGCGAGGCGAGCGCCGCCTCGAGGTGCTCGCGGGCCTCACGGGGCCGGCCGACCCGGGCGAGAGCCACCCCGAGGTGGTAGCGGACCTCGGGCTGCTCGGCGGCGCGCACGAAGGCCTGGCGGAGCAGCTTGAGGCCCTCCTCGACCCGCCCGCGGCGCACCAGCACCCAGCCGTAGGTGTCGAGCGCCGCCGGGTCCTCGGGCGCCAGCCGGTAGGCGCGCCCGGCCAGCTCGAGGGCGCGCGGCTCGTCACCGGAGCGCAGCGAGACCCAGGCCAGGTTGTTGAGCAGCTCGACGTCGTCGGGGGCCTTGGCGAGGAGCCGACGATAACTCTCCGCGGCCCGCTCGATCTGGCCCGCCTCGAGCCACGCCCCGGCCAGCACCCGCTGCGCGTCCGCCTCCCCGGGGTGCTCCGCCACCCAGCGCTCGAGCAGCGCCCGGCCCTCGAGCTCGCGGCCCGCCTCGCGCAGCGCCCGGTAGAGATCGACCACCGCCGCCGCCCCGCCTCCGAGCTGCAGCGCCTGGCGGTAGGCCGCGGCCGCCTCGGCCGGACGTTCCAGGCGCATCAGGGCGTCGCCGAGAATGCGGTGGGCGCTGGCCTCCCCGGGATGGTCCCGGCGGAGCCGTTCGGCGCGCGCCAGGGCCTGCTCCGGGCGCCCGCCGTCGAGGTCGAGCGCGACCAGGGCGATCTGCGCCGGCAGGAAGCCGGGGCTCGCCTCGATCGCCTTGCTCAGGCTCCAGCGCGCCCCCTCGGGGTCCCCGGCCCGGACCTGGATCTCGGCGGTGCGCAGCAGCCAGGGGGCCGAGTAGCCGGCCAGCCGCGCCAGGCGGCGCAGGGTGGTCCGCGCGCTCCTCGAGCGGCCGCCGGCGAGCTCGACCCGGGCCCGGGTCATGAGCACCGGCAGGGACTCCGGGAGGGCATCCTCGAGCGCCTCGACCACCGAGCGGGCCTGGTCGAGCTCGCCGCGACGCAGGTACAGGTCGGTCAGGTGCACCATCTCGGCCAGCGCCCCCCCATCCGCCGCGCGGACCTTCTCGAGCCAGCCGATCGCCGCCTCATCGTCGCCGCGCCGCTCGGCGATGTAGGCGAGGCCGCGCATCGCGCGAAGCTCTCCGGGCGCCTGCTCGAGCAGCGCCCGGTAGCGGGCCTCGGCGGCCGGGTAGTCGCCGCTGCTGGTCTCGAGCTCGGCGAGGCCGTAGACCGCCTCCCTGTCGCCCGGGGCCAGCTCGAGGGCCCGCTCGAAGGCCGCCCGCGCCAGCATGACCCGCTCGCGCCGGGCCTGGATCCGCCCGGCGAGGACCAGCGCCTCGGGCTCGGCGGGGCGCAGCGCGAAGGCCTTGCGGGCGATCGCCAGGGCGCGCGGGTAGTCGCGCTGCTCGAGCAGCAGCTCGCCGAGGGCGAGCATCGAGCGGTAGTCCTCGGGGTTGCGCGCGACCGCCGCCTCGAGCACCCCGCGCGCCTCGACCCGCTGCCCGGACTCGCGATGCGCCCGGGCCAGCCGCCGGGCCAGATCGCCGCGCCGAGGGTCGAGGGCCAGCGCCTTGCCGAGCACCTCGATGGCCCGCGGGTAGCGGCGCAGCTCGATGTAGGCCTCGCCGAGCGTGGCCAGCAGATCGATGTCCTCGGGCGCGACCGAGACCGCCGGCTCGAGCACGTCGACCGCGCTGAGCGCCTCGCCACGGGCGAGCAGCACCCGCCCGAGCAGCTTGCGTGCCCCGGGGTGGCGGGGGCGCAGGCCGGTGAAGCGGCGCAGGTAGGACTCGGCCTCCTGGAGCCGGCCCTGGCGCCAGGCCACCACCCCGGCGAGCAGCAGGGTCGGCGCGTGGCGGTCGCGGAACTCGGCGGCGAGCCCCTCGAGCAGCGCCCGGGCCTCGGCGAGCTCCGCATCGGCCGCCTCCCGCTCCCCCGCACGCGCCAGGATGAGGGCGCGCAGGTAGTGGGCCTGGGGATCCCGGGGGAGCCTCGCCAGCACCCGATCGACATCGGCGCGGGCCTCCTCGTGGCGGCCGAGGTCGATCAGGGTCGCGGCCCGGCCGATGCGTGCGGCGACCAGCTCGGGCTCGAGCTCGAGGGCGCGCCGATAGGCCTCCAGGGCCTGCTCGCGGCGCCCGGTCAGGCGCCGCAGCTCGGCCATCCGGTACCAGACGTTGGCGTCCGCGGGGGCGATCGCCGCGGCCTGCTCGACCAGCCGGCGGGCCTCGGCGACCCGGGCGCGGCGCGTCGCCACCTGGGCGAGCCCGAGCAGCGGGTCGGCCGAGCCCGGAGCGAGCTCGCCGGCCCGCTCGAAGGCCGCCCTGGCCCGGTCGAGGTCCTCGATGCCGAGGAAGGCCTGGCCGCGCAGGACCTCGACCCGCGCGCGCACGGCGGGCGAGACCCGCTCCGCGCGCAGCTCGTCGAGCACCTCGCGGTACTTGCCCTGCATCAGGTAGGCGGTCCCCAGCGGCACCAGCACCAGGTTGGGGTCGGCCCCGCCGGCGCGCGCCTGGCGCAGCTCCTTCTCGGCAGCGGCCCCGTCGCCGAGGCGCAGGTAGGTGCGCCCGGCGAGGAAGCGCGCGCTGATGTCCTCGGGGGCCTCCTGGAGGACGCTCTTGAGCTCGAGCAGCGCCCCCTCGTAGTCGCCCGCCGCGAAGCGCTGCTCGGCCAGCTCGTAGCGCCCGGCCACCTCACCGAGGGCGCTGTGCGCGGGGACCGCCAGCGCCACGAGCAGCGCCAGCAGGGGCGTCACCGGGGAGCGGCTCATCATCCCGGTCCGCCTCGCGAGCCGCGCCCGCGCCGCAGTGCCCCGCGTCTCATCGGCCCGGCGCCGGGCGACCCCCGGGGGTCGCCATCGGCCGGCCTCCCGACACCGCCGCCCGGGCCGGCGACGGCGCCCTCACTCGGTGCGCGGGCGAAGGTGGGCATGCCAGCGCCGCTCCCAGAGCCTGAATCCGGAGACGATGACAAAGGTCAGGGCGAGATAGAAGAGCCCGGCGGTGATGAACGACTCGAACGGCACGAAATAGCGCGAGTTGACGATCTTGGCCGCGCCGAACAGGTCGACGATGGTGATCACGCCGGCCAGCGCGGTCCCGTGGAGCATGAAGATCACCTCGTTGGCGTACATCGGCAGGGCGCGGCGGAAGGCGCTCGGCAGGACAATCCTCCGGTAGAGCCGGGCCCGCGACATCCCGTAGGCGTAGGCCGCCTCGATCTCGCCGAACGGAGTCTGCACGATCGCCCCGCGCAGGATCTCGGCGGTGTAGGCGGCGGTATTGAGCGCGAAGGCGATCAGGGCGCACCAGTAGGCCTCCTTGAACACCACCCAGAGGACACTCTCGCGCACCGCCTCGAACTGCCCCATGCCGTGGTAGATCATGAACATCTGCACCAGCAGCGGGGTGCCGCGGAAGAAGTAGATGTAGGCCCTGGGCAGGAACCAGAGCCACGGGCTGCGCGCCGAGGCGGCCAACCCCAGCGGGATCGCCAGCACCAGGCCGCTGGCCAGCGAGAGCACCAGGAGCTGGACCGTGACCCACAGCCCGCGCAGGTACAGCGGCAGGTTGTCGACGATGACCGCGAGGTCCATCAGGCCCGCCGCACCCCGACCGAGTAGCGCCGGTTGGCCCAGCGCAGGGCGAGGTCCGAGACCCCGGTGATGGCCAGGTAGAGCAGCGCCACCAGGAGGTAGAAGGTGAACGGCTTGCGGGTGCTGCCGCCAGCCTGGCCGGCCCGAAAGACCATGTCCTGGAGCCCGATCACCGAGACCAGGGCGGTGGTCTTGACGAGCACCAGCCAGTTGTTGCCGAACCCGGGCAGGGCGTGGCGCACCATCGCCGGGAGGGTGATGCGCAGGAAGACCTGCGCCGGGCGCATGCCGAAGGCGTGGCCGGCCTCGATCTCGCCGCGCTCCACGGCGAGGATCCCGCCCCGGAAGGTCTCGGTCATGTAGGCTCCGAAGATGAAGCCGATGGTCAGCACCCCGGCCACGAACGGGCTGACGTCGATGTACTCCCAGCCCATCCGGTCGCCGATGTTGTTGACCAGGATCTGCCCGCCGAAGTAGATCACGGTCATCAGCACCAGGTCGGGAATGCCGCGGATCAGGGTCGTGTAGAGGGTGGCCAGGCCGTGCAGCGGCGCCCACCCGGAGAGCTTGGCCGCAGCACCGGCCAGCCCCAGCAGCACCGAGACGGCGAGCGAGAGCAGCGCCACCTCGACGGTCAGCACCATGCCCTCGAGCACGAAGGGCAGATAGCCTTGCAGGTCGAGCATCGCTGCCGGGCTCCGCCGGCCGGGACGCGGCCGGCGGAGCCCGCCCCGGATCAGCCGCCGTAGACGTCGAAGTCGAAGTACTTGGCGTTGATCTTCTGGTAGGTGCCGTTGGCGCGGATCGCGTCGATGGCGCGGTTGAACATCTCGACCAGCTCCTTGTCCTGCTTGCGGATCGCGATCCCGGCCCCCTCCCCGAAGTACTTCGGGTCGGTGAAGTCGGGTCCGACGAACTCGAAGCCGGCGCCCTTGTCGGTCTTCAGGAACCCCTCGCTCATCGCCACCGAGTCGGCGAGCAGGCAGTCGAGGCGGCCGGCCACGGCGTCCAGGTAGGCCTCGTCCTGGGTCGCGTAGCGCTTGATCTTGACCGCATCACCGAACTCCGCGCTGATGAAGTTGTCGTGGATGGTGGCGCGCTGCACCCCGACCGTCTTGCCCTTCAGCCCGGCCTTGTCGATGGTGATCCCCGAGCCCTTGCGGCAGGCGAACTTGGCCGGGGTGTTGTAGTACTTCTTGCTGAAGGCGACCTTCTTCTTGCGCTCCTCGGTGATCGACATCGAGGCGATGATGGCGTCGTACTTGCGGGCCAGCAGCGCCGGGATGATCCCGTCCCAGTCCTGCTGGACGAGCTCGCACTCGACCCCCATCTCCTTGCACAGCGCCCAGGCGATGTCGATGTCGAAGCCGACCAGCTTGCCGTCCTTGGTCACCGAGCTGAATGGCGGGTAGGCGCCCTCGACGCCGATCCGCACCTTCTTCCAGTCCTTGGCCGCGGCGCCCCCGGCGAGCATCGCCAGGGCCAGCACCGCCAGCATCCACCTGCTCCATCGTCTCATCTTCGTCTCTCCTCTCCTCGGCTACGCCCCGCGCGCGACCTCGCGCCGCACGCCCTACTTCAGCATTCCGGCCAGGAACTGGCGGAGGCGCTCCGAGCGCGGCTCCTCGAGGACCTGCTCGGGTCGACCCTCCTCCTCGATCTGACCGAGATGCAGGAACATCACCCGGCTCGAGACCTCGCGCGCGAAGCCCAGCTCGTGGGTCACCACCAGCATCGTACGCCCCTCCTCGGCGAGGCTGCGCATGACCCGGAGCACCTCGCCGACCAGCTCCGGGTCGAGCGCCGAGGTCGGCTCGTCGAAGAGCATCATCGCCGGCTCCATGGCCAGCGCGCGGGCGATCGCGGCCCGCTGCTGCTGGCCCCCGGACAGGTGCGCCGGGTAGTAGTCGCGCCGATCGTACATCCCGACCCGCTCGAGGACCGCCTCGGCGCGCTCGATCGCCTCCCCGCGTGACAGCCCGAGCACGTGCACCGGGGCCTCGATGACGTTCTCGAGCACGGTCATGTGCGACCAGAGATTGAACTGCTGGAAGACCATCGCCAGGCGGGCGCGGATCCGCTCGACCTGGCGCCGATCGGCGGCCACCCGCACCCCGTCGCGCCGCTCGCGCATCCGGATCAGCTCGCCGTGCACCCAGACCTGCCCGGCGTTGGGGACCTCGAGCAGGTTGATGCAGCGCAGCAGGGTGCTCTTGCCCGAGCCGCTGCTGCCGAGAATCGAGATCACCTCGTGCTCGCGGGCGCTCAGCGAGACTCCCTTGAGCACCTCGACGCTGCCGAAGCGCTTGTGGAGATCCTCGACGACCAGCGCCTGCGCGGGCTCGCTCACCGGCTCCCCCTCCGCCCTGCCTGCCCGGGCGGTATCTTACCCGCATCTCTCACCGATCCACGGCTGCGGGCGCCGATCCATCGGTCCTGACGGGACGTACTCCCTGCAGGCGGCTCGGCGCAGTGGCGGCTACCCCTTCGCCGCCCTCCGCTCCGTGCTTCCGGCCAGGACAGCGTCTCGACGCCCTCGCTTCGCGCATCGGTGAGACATGCCGGTGAGCGCCCCGCCCCCGGCGCCCTCAGAGCGCCCACCCGGCACCGCGACCCTCACCGCCCGGGTAGAGATCCGCGCCCCCT
>CAZRGU010000031.1:0-19993 GCA_964599705.1 uncultured Ectothiorhodospiraceae bacterium
CCAGGGCAGATGGATCGGCGGCCGCAGCCGGGGATCGGTGAGATATCCGGGCTAGGTCGGGCGCGAGCCCGAGTCGAGCTTGGGGGCGGCATGACGCCGGAGCTGGGCGACCGCGTAGAAGGCGTTGCCGAGCAGGTTCACCAGCACCCGGGTGAGCTCCTGGGCGACCAGCTCGCACTCGCCGAGCGCCGGGTCCAGATCGCGCTCCAGGGTGACGTTGAACCCGGGCACGGTCGCGCGCTGGCCGTGGTAGGCGAGGTTGAGGCTCTTGAGGAGCAGCGCGTTCAGATCGGTCGCTGGCGCCTCCCGACCCCTGGCGGTTGTGAGCTCGCGGCGCGGCGCGCGATCTCGAGTGATAGACTTCCGCGCCTCCCAGCCCTCGAGAGATCTCCGATGCTTGACTACTCGCCGGCCCACTGGGCGACCTTCCTCGGCGCGGCGATCCTGCTCAACATCTCCCCTGGACCGGACATCGCCTTCATCCTCGGACAGACCGCGCGCGGCGGACGAGGTGCGGGGTTCGCGGCGATGTTCGGGATCTGGACCGGCACGCTGGTTCACGTGTTGCTCGCCGCGCTCGGGCTCTCGGCGATCCTGGTCGCCTCGGCGCTCGTCTTCGGGATCGTCAAGTGGGCCGGGGCTGGCTACTTGGTCTGGCTCGGCGTGCAGGCCTGGCGCTCCAGCGGGCGCGCGGCTCTGGCGCGCCCCGCTGCACTGGCCATGTGCCACGCGGCGGTCTTCCGCCAGGGCGTCCTCGTCTCGGCGCTCAACCCCAAGGTCGCGGTCTTTTTCCTGGCCTTTCTCCCCCAGTTCGTCGTGGCCGGTGCCGGGCCGGTCAGCGCTCAGCTCTTCCTCCACGGGATCCTGATCATCGTGGTCGCGGCGCTGGTCGAACCGCTGCTGGTGGTGCTGGGCGCGCGCCTGGCGCGCGCGCTCGGCGAGAGCCGGCGGGCGGCGACCTGGCTGAGCCGCGGCCTCGGGACCCTGCTCGTCGGGCTCGGGGTGCGGCTCGCGCTCGGCGAGCGGAGCTGAGCGGGGCTGGCCCGCGAGCAGCCGAGGAGGAGCAGCGATGAGGACCCGGATCACGGAGCTCTTCGGGATCGAGCACCCGATCATCCAGGGCGGGATGCACTACGTCGGCTACGCCGAGCTGGCCGCCGCGGTCTCCAACGCCGGCGGGCTGGGGATCATCACCGCGTTGACCCAGGAGACGCCCGCGGCGCTGGCCGCCGAGATCGAGCGCTGCCGGGCGCTGACCGAGCGCCCCTTCGGCGTCAACCTGACCTTCCTGCCGATGCTCGCCCGGCCCGACTATCCGGGCTACCTCGAGGCGATCGTGGCCGGCGGGGTGCCGATCGTGGAGACCGCCGGGCGCAACCCCGAGCCCTACCTCGGGCGGCTCAAGGAGGCCGGCATCAAGGTCATCCACAAGTGCACCTCGGTGCGCCACGCGCTCAAGGCCGAGGCGATCGGCTGCGACGCGGTCTCGGTCGACGGCTTCGAGTGCGGCGGGCATCCGGGCGAGGACGACGTGCCGAACATGATCCTGCTGCCGCGCGCGGCCGAGGAGCTCTCCATCCCGTTCGTGGCCTCGGGGGGGATGGCCGACGGGCGCAGCCTGGTCGCGGCGCTGGCCCTCGGCGCCGACGGCATCAACATGGGTACCCGCTTCATCGCTACCGTCGAGGCGCCGGTCCACGAGCGGGTCAAGCAGGCGATCGTGGCCGCCAGCGAGCTCGACACGCGGCTGGTGATGCGACCGCTCAGGAACACCGAGCGGGTGCTCGCCAACCCGGCCGTCGAGCGGGTGCTGGCCACCGAGCGCGAGCGCGGCGAGCGGCTCGCCTTCGAGGACATCGCCGCCGAGGTGGTCGGGGTCTATCCGCGGGTGATGCGCGATGGCCAGGTCGACTCCGGGGTCTGGTCGTGCGGGATGGTCGCCGGGCTGATCCGCGACATCCCGACCTGCCAGGAGCTCGTCGAGCGGATCATGGCCGAGGCCCGCTCGCTCATCGAGGAGCGCCTCGCCGGGATGCTGGTCGGCGAAGGGGGGTGAGCCCGGTGGGCATCGCGCCGGGCGCGGGCCCGGTGGCGCTCCGCGCCGCGCGGCCCGGCGACCTGCCGGCGATCCGGGCGCTGCTGGAGGCGGCCGGGCTGCCCTCGGCCGGGGTCGCCGAGCACCTCGGGACCTTCGTGGTCGTCGAGTCGCAGGGGGCGCTGGTCGGGGTCGGCGGGCTCGAGATCCACGGCCCGGTCGGGCTGCTGCGCTCGCTTGCCATGGCGCCCGCGCAGCGGCGCCGCGGGCTGGCGAGCGCGATCTGCGCGCACCTCGAGGGCGAGGCCAGGGCGCGCGGCCTCGAGGCGCTCTACCTGCTCACCGAGACCGCGACGGCGTTCTTCGCCCGGCGTGGCTACCGGCCGGTGCCACGGGCGGCGGCGCCGGCCGCGATCGCGGCCTGCGCGGAGTTCCGGGTGCTCTGCCCGCGCTCGGCGGCGCTGATGGGCCGGGTGCTCTGAGCCGTCCGCGGGCCGAACTCGGCCGCGGCGTCGACGAGCCAGAGAAACAGGAACTCGGCGAAGCCGCGGTCGCAGTAAATGTCGTAGTCACCGCCGTCGACCCCATGGTGGATGAGCACGTCGATGCGCGCGAGCAGCGTCGATGCGCAGCGGCCCGCCGGGAACGAGCGCGGGCCGACGTCGAGTGGTGTTCCCTTGCGAAGCAGGTCGAGCACCCGCCGGCCGGAGAGCGCGAACCGCGCCCGGCCGTCACCGACGTCCGTGGCGCGAAGATCGGCTCCGGCCAGCCGTGCGGCGAGTTGCTCGCGTTGCTCGTCCGCGGACACGCACAGCCATTCGGACGGGCCAAGCCACAGAACCGTATACCCGTGCGCCGAGGCACTCGTCGTGTTCGGCTCGCGCGGAAGCGGGATGCCGAGGGCCGACTCGGCGGTGGCAAAGAATCGCCGATCGGCGACGTTGCCGCGAAGCACCCACTTGCCGCAGAGCGACCGATCGCGGACCACGAGGGCGCCGCCGCCGATTCGCGGCGCGGCAGCCGCGAGGTGATCGATCGGGCCCCGCCGCCGCGGTGCGCTGGCCGGTGAGAGCTGCGGGCTAGCCACGGAGCCTTGCTCCTGCGCGGTCGTAGAAGCAGGGCTCGGTGACTCGCACCGGGATGTTGCGCCCGGACTCGTACAAGCGGAGCCGCTCGCCCAGCCGCTCGCGCCCGCCCGCGAGCATGGCGAGAGCGAACCACCGCCCGCTACGCGGGCTGAAGTAGGCCGATGTCACCATGCCCTCGATATCGACCGGCGGCCGACGAGCCGTGTCCGCGACTAGCACCGAACCGGCAGGGATCTCGGCGTTCGCATCCTCGGCAAGCAGCCCGACGAGCTGGCGCCGGCCCGATCCCGTGAGCGCGGAGCGGGACAGCGAGCGCTTGCCGATGAAGTCCGTCCCGCCCTTGCTGACGATCCACCCCATGCCGAGGTCGAAGGGGGTAGTTGTCGCGTCGGTATCGACGCCGTCGACGATGAACCCCTTCTCCGCGCGCAGCGCCATCATCGCCTCGAGCCCGAAAGGCGCGAGGCCGAAGGGAGCGCCGGCAGCGATCAGCCTCTCCCAGAGGTCGAGGGCATGGCCGGCAGCGACGTTGATCTCGTAGGAGCGCTCCCCGGTGAAGCTGATGCGGGAGGCACGGACGGGAATTCCCGCGAACTCCCCTTCGACCATCGACATGTGGGGAAAGGCCGCGTCCGAGAGGTCGAAGTCGGGTCGGGCGGCCTCGAGGACCAGGCGGGCGTTCGGGCCGGCGACCGCGATCGTCGCCCACTGCGAGGTCACCGAGACCAGGGTGACATCCAGGCTCGGCCACTCGCACTGGAGCCACTCCTCGAGCCACTCGAAGACCTTCGCGGCCCCTCCGGTCGTGGTGGTCAGCAGGAAATGGTCGCCGGCGATGCGCGTGACCACGCCGTCGTCGAGCACGAACCCGTCCTCGCCCAGCATCAGCCCGTAGCGGCACTTGCCGACGCCGAGCGTGCCCGGGAGATTGGTATAGACGCGGTCGAGAAATCCGCCGGCATCAGACCCGCGGACCTCGATCTTGCCGAGGCTTGAGCTGTCGGTGATGCCGGCGGCGTTACGCACCGCGAGGAACTCCCGGTTCACTGCCTCGGCCATGGTCTCGCCCGCCCGAGGGTAGTAGTCGGGCCGCTTCCATGGCCCCGCGGGCTCGAGCACTGCGCCGTGCGCCTCGTGCCAGCCGTACAGCGGCGACTTGCGCAGCGGCTGGTACAGGCGCCCGGTGCGCCGACCGGCGATGGCCGCGAAGGCGATGGGAGCGACCGGTGGGCGGAAGGTGGTGGTTCCGACCTCGGTGATCGGGGCACCGAGTTCCTCGGCGAGGATCGCGAGCGCATTCACGTTCGATGTCCGGCCTTGGTCCGGGCCCATTCCGCACGTCGTGTAGCGCTTGAGGTGCTCGGCGGAGCGATAGCCCTCGCGCGCGGCGAGCGCAATGTCGCGGTCGGTCACGTCGCCGTGCAGGTCGACGAAGCGCTTGGCGGTTGCCGAGCGGGCCGGCACGCGCCACAGCGCCTCGACAGCGGGGGCCGGCGACGGCGGGCAATCGATGGCCGCGCAGGGGCCCGGGTCGCGCAAGGCAAGCGCGGCGGCTGCCTCGCGGCCCGCCGCCCAGCCGCCGCGCAGGCTCGCGCCGAGGTCGAGCGCCCCGCTGGCGGCGCCAACCACCCGCAGCCCTTCACGCTCGCCGGCCGGCAGGAAGCTGCTCATCACCTCGTCGAAGCGCAGCCTGCCTCCGGCCTGCGCAAAAAGCTGCACCGACGGTGTCCAGCCGCCGGCGTGGAGGACGAGATCGCATTCGATCTCTCGATCCGGCCCATCGATGTGCCCGTCCCTCAAGGGCGCGATCGTCGCCGCCCGGACGCGCCTCGCCCCCGTGACGTCGATCACGGCGCTGCCCGCGATGATCTCCATCCCCAGCTCGCGCGCCGACTCGACCTCGGCCCCCGCGGGCTGCCGGCGCAGGTCGACGATCGCCGCGATGTGGACACCAGCCTCGTGCAGATCGCGCGCTGCGCCATAGGCCGTGTCGTTGTTCGCGAGCACGACTGCCCGTTTCCCGGCACGGACCGCGAAGCGGTTGGCGTAGGTGCGCGCCGCCGACGCCAGCATCACGCCGGGGCGGTCGTTGTTGGCGAAGACCAGCGGGCGCTCGACGGCACCGGGCGCGAGCACGATGCGGCGCGCCCGGATCTTCCACAGGCGTTGCCATGGACCGTCGCCCGGGCGCCTGACCCGCTCGAGCGCGATCAGCAGGCCGTGGTCGTGGAGCCCGGCCGCCACCGTGCGGGAGAGCATGCGGACATTGCTCCGCGCGCGCAGCTCGGCCACGCACTGCGCGAGCCATTCGTCCTCCGTGAGCCCATCGATCATCGCGCCGCGCGCGAGGAGCGTGCCTCCGGGCTCGGGCGCGCGGTCGAGAAGCAGGACGGTGGCGCCCGCTGATGAAGCCGCGCGCGCCGCCATCAGGCCGGCCGGCCCGGCGCCAACGACGACCACGTCGTAGTGGTCCGCGCGGTGCTCATGGCGTTCGCAAGCCGGCCCCGCGGGGGGCCTATCGAGGCCGGCGCCGGCGCGGAGGAGGCGCTCGTAGAGCGGCCAGAGCTGGGCCGGCCACATGAAGGTCTTGTAGTAGAAGCCGGCGGCGAGGAACGGCGAGAGTGCTTGGTTCACCGCGCCGACGTCGAAGCCGAGCGACGGCCAGCAGTGCACGCTTCGCGCCTCGATGCCGTCGCTGAGCTCGACCATCGTGGCGAGCGCGTTGGGGACTGCCGCGTCACCGCGTCCGAGACGCACGAAGGCATTCGTCTCCTCGGCGCCGGCGCCGATGATCCCCCGCGGGCGGTGATACTTGAAGCTGCGTGCGACCAGGTGGACGCCGTTGGCGAGCAGCGCCGAGGCCAGCGTGTCGCCCTCGAAGCCCGTGTACGCGCGCCCGTTGAACGTGAAGCGCAGCGTTCGGCCTCGGTCGATGCGCCCGCCCTGGGGGCGCCGGAACGCTCCGCCGGTCACCGCTCGCCCCCGGGCCTAGGTGCGCCCATCGGATAGCTCCGCTCGATCTCGTGGGTGAGCGTGTCGCGCACCACGTTGAACCATTGCCGGCAGCCGTGAAGGTGCTGCCAGCGCTCGAAGCTGGTCCCGAGCGCGTTCTCGCGGTAGTAGAGGTATTCGGCCCACTCGCGATCGCTCAGCGTCTCCGGCGCGGCGGGGCGGGCGATGTGCGCTTCGTCGCCGCAACGAAACTCGCTCTCGTCGCGCAAGCCGCAGTAGGGACAGTCGATGAGAAACATGCTTCGAGCTAGTGCCCCACGCCGGCCGCTGCCGACTCGTCGACGAGCCGGCCGCTCTCGAAGCGCGCCAGGCTGAACGGGCGGATCAGCGGGTGGCGCCGGTCGCTGGCGATCAGCTCGGCGAACAGCTGGCCCGATCCGGGGGTCGCCTTGAACCCGCCCGTGCCCCAGCCGCCGTTGATGAACAGGTTGCGAACCGGCAGGCGGTCGATGATCGGGGACGTGTCGGGGGTGACGTCGACGATCCCCGCCCAGGTGCGCATGAGCCGGACGCGGCCGAGGATCGGGTAGAGCTCCAGCATCGCCGCGACCGCATCCTCGATGATCTGGAACCCGCCCCTCTGCGCATAGGACGGATAGGAATCGCGGGAGGCGCCGAGCACCAGCTCGCCCTTGTCAGACTGGCTCATGTAGACGTGAACGACGGTCGAGTTGATGACCGTGTCGAGCACCGGCTTGAGGGGCTCCGAGACCATCGCCTGCAGCGGGTAGGAGACGATCGGAAGGCGAACCCCGGCACGCGCGGCGAGCACGCTCGAATGTCCTGCCGCGGCGATCGCCACCCGCTTCGCGCGGATCGGTCCCCTGGCCGTCTCCACGCCCTCGACGGAGCCGTTCCTGATCAGAAACCCGGTCACCGCGCAGTTCTCGACGATGTCGACGCCGAGAGCGTCGGCGGCGCGCGCGTAGCCCCAGGCGACCGCGTCGTGGCGGGCGGTGCCGGCGCGCGGCTGGACGGCGCCGCCGTAGACCGGAAAGCGGATGTCGCGAGCGGTGTTGAGATGCGGCAGCCAGCGCCGCAGTCCGTCGAGATCGAGCATCTCCGAGTCGATGCCCAGCGCGCGGTTGGCCTGTGAGCGCTGGCGCAGCGCGATCAGGCCCTGGCGGGAATGGGCGAGCGCGACCACGCCTCGCTGCGAGAACATGACGTTGAAGTTGAGCGCCTGAGAGAGGCCTTCCCAGAGCTTGAGCGAATGTTCGTAGAAGCGCGCCGCCTCAGGCCACAGGTAGTTGGAGCGCACCACCGTGGTGTTGCGCCCCGTGTTCCCGCCGCCGAGTCGGCCCTTGTCGAGAACGAGGACGTCGGTGACGCCGTGCTCTCTCGCCAGATAGTAGGCGGTGGCGAGCCCGTGGCCTCCTGCGCCCACGACGACGACGTCATAGGCGGGCCGGGGCTCGGGACTGCGCCAGGCGCGCGGCCAGGACCGGTTGCCGCCGAGACCGTTCCTTACGAGGCTGAGGATCGAGTACCTGGTCATGTTCGGTGAGCAGCCATCCGCGACAGGGTGAAGTTAGGGGCAGTACCGCGCCAGACATTGAATGTTCTGGTCAGAATTGATAATAGGAGAGCCTGATCGGAGTGATCCGAGCGAGCGGCTGTCGACGGGAGGCTCCCTTGGCCCAGACCCCGACGGGTCAGCAGAGTCCCGAATCTGAGGGGATCGCACCCGACATCCGGGTGGCGTTCCTCCCGGTGCCGGGATTCACGCTGCTGCCGTTTGCCGGTTTCGTCGAGACGTTGCGCCACTCGGCGGACGAGTCCGACCGGAGCCGCCAGATTTACTGCCGCTGGAGCTGCCTGGGGGCGACCCGGGAGCCGATCTCGGCGAGCTGCGGCGTCGCGATCACGCCGTGGGAGACCTACGGGGAGCCCGAGAGGTTCGATTACGTCGTGGTCGTCGGCGGGCTGCTGTCCTTCTTCGACAGCTACCCCAGGGCACTGTTCGATTTCATCATCGAGACCGCCGAGGCGGGGCTCCCGCTCGTGGGCCTGTGCACCGGCAGCTTCGTGCTCGCCGAAGCGGGGATCATGGACGGAGTTCGCTGCGCCGTTCACTTCCGCCATCGCGAGGAGCTCGTGCGGCGTTTCCCGACGGTGATCCCGGTGACCGACGAGATGTACGTGATGGATCGTGGCCGCATCACCTGTCCGGGTGGTACGGCGGCCATCGACCTCGCCGTCGAGCTGATCATGCATCACTGCGGCCGCGCCCGTGCGCTCAAGGGGCTACCGCATATGGTGGTCGACCGTCATCGGGCCTCGCACCACCTAGTCCGGCAGCCGTTCGAGAGCCTCCTCAACTGCGGCGACTGGCGCGTCGAGGCGGCGGTGGAATTGATGCAGCAGAACCTCGGCGAGCCCTACTCGATCAGGACGCTTGCGGCCAGGATCGGCTGCAGCGTCAGGCAGCTCGACCGCTCGTTCGTCGGGTTCGCCGGCGCGGCGCCGGCGGTGGTCTGGCGAGAGATGCGGCTTCGTCACGCCCGCTGGCGTCTCGTCAACTCGTCGCGAACGATCACCCAGATCGCCTACGAGTGCGGTTTCGCCGACAGCGCGCACTTCACGCGCTGGTTTCGCCGCTCGTTCGGCGAAACGCCGCACGCCTTCCGCCGAAGGCGCCTCGCCGCCTCGATCTCCGCGTTCCGTGAGGTGGCAGCACCCCGGTGAGACGACGCCCTCCGCCCTCGATACTGCGCTCGCTCCGCTCGGCCTCCTCGGTCTGGCGGGCCGCGGGAGCACCCCGTGGCCGGATCACAGAGCGCGATGTCCAGTTCGTAACGGATCGTGGCCATTGTGTTCTATTTGTTCTGACCCGGTTGACTCAACCCTACGCTCGCCGCTAGCCCACATCGCTCACCGATGCGCGAAGCGAGGGCGTCGAGACGTCGTCCTGGCGGGGCGCACGGACCGGAGGGCGGCGAAGGCGTGACACTGCGTCGAGCTGGCTGGAGGGAGCAGGCCCCGTCAGGGCGGATGGATCGGTGCCCGCAGCCGGATTGGCGAGCGATGCGGGACAGAGCGGATAGAACTACAGCCAGGCCTCGCCCGGCGCAAGCAGCCCGTGGCGGGGACCGTGGTAGCGCCCGCGAAGGCGCGTAACAGGAGGCGATCTCATGAGGAACAAGTTCATCCACGTGCCCAGGCGCCTGGTTGCGGTGCTCGGTGCGGCGCTGCTCGCCGTGGTCACGACCAATTCCGCTACGGCGGGCGATCTCGAGCTGATCGAGGAGGGAACACTGATCGTCGCGTTCAACGGCGACATGCCCGGCACCGGCTGGCAAGATGGGCATCTCATCGGTCTCGACGGCGAGCTCATGCAGCTGGTCGCAAAGAACCTCGGTCTCAAGGTGAAGCCGGCGTTGATGGAGTGGGCGGCGGAGATCGCCTCGGTGAAGGCGCGCCGCGTCGACATCATGCACGGCATGATGGGTTGGAACGATCAGCGCATCAAGGTAATCAACATCTCCGATCCGATCTACTACGGTGGTGCGAACATCACCCAGCGCAAGTCCACCAACTGGAGCACCATCAAGCAGCTCGAGGGTCGCACCATCGCGACCATCCAGGGGTTCGGATGGATCGACCAGTTGAAGCAGATCAAGGGTGCCACGCTGAGGCTCTACGATACCAGCGACGCCGCGATCCGCGATCTACTCGCCGGCCGGATCGAGGCGCTGTTCGCCGACCCGCCGCTGATCCAGTACGCGATCTCGAAGAACCCCGATTGGGACATCCACGCCCTCCCGGTCAGCCAGGAGTTCGAGCCGAAGTACGCGTTGCTGACCGGAAAGTACAACGTCGTCTTCGGTCTGAGCAAGGAGGCCCCCCATCTGCTCGCGGCCGTGAATGCCGAGATTGCCAAGATCTGGGCCAGCTGCACCAACCTCGCGATCGCCAAGAGGTACGGTCTCGGGGACAGGTCGTGGTTCGATCCGGGCCCGCTGAACCTGCGTGCCGGAGTCGATCGGCCCAAGGGCTGGAAGCAGCCGACCCTGCCGGCGAGCTGCACGTAGGCCGAGCCACTCCGCGCCAGCGCCCCGTCCCGCCTCGTGGGCGGGGCGCTGGCGCCGCCCCTTGCCGAGGAATCCAGTGATGTCCGGGCCGTTGCTGCGGGTCGAGGATCTCCACAAGAGCTTCGGCGCGCTCGAGGTGCTGAAGGGCATCGAGATGACCCTCGAGCGCGGCCAAAAGATGGCGATCATCGGCCCCAGCGGCTGCGGCAAGTCGACGTTGCTGCGCTGCATCAACTACATGGAGATCCCGTCCCGCGGGCACATCTACCTCGATGGCGAGCTGTTCGGGGAACGGGAAGCCAACGGCCGCACCGTGCGCCTCACCGAGAAGCAGCTCGCCCGCCAGCGTGCCCAGGTCGGAATGGTGTTCCAGGGCTTCTACCTGTGGCCGCACCTGAATGCCCGCGACAACGTCGCGATCGCACCGATGAAGGTCCGTGGCATGACCAGGGAGGATGCCTATCAGCTCGCCGACGCCATGCTGGCCAAGGTCCACATGTCGCACAAGGCCGAGGAGTTTCCCGAGCGGCTCTCCGGCGGCCAGCAGCAGCGGGTCGCGATCGCCCGCGCCCTCGCCCAGGAGCCCAAGCTGATGCTGTTCGACGAGCCGACCTCGGCGCTCGACCCGGAATTGATCGGGGAGGTCCTCAAGGTCATCCTCGAGCTTGCCGAGGAGGGTCGCTCGATGGTTCTCGTGACCCACGAGATCCGGTTCGCTCGCAATGTCGCCGACTGGGTCGTGTTCGTGGGCGATGGCACCATCGTCGAGGAGGGGCCCGCCGCGGAGGTGATAGAGCAGCCGCAACACGAGCGGACGCAGCGATTCCTGCGCCAGATCCTCGAGCATTGAGAGAGTAGCCGGCCGGTGATCGTGGAAAAGATCCTCGGCCTCGCCGGCCCGCTGCTCCAGGGTGCCGTGACCACGGTCGAGATCACGCTCACCTCGCTCGCCGTGGCGATCGTCATCGGCCTCACGCTGGCGCTGCTCAAGCTGTCGCGATTCAAGAGCCTGCACCTGCTGATCTCCGTGTACGTGGAGGTCTTCCGCAGCACCCCGGTGCTGGCGCAGTTGTTCATCATCTACTTCGGCCTCGCCTACACGGGCGTCAAGATCGACGCCTTCTCGGCCGCGATCATCGGCCTCGGCTTGAACGGCGGCGCGGTCCTGACCGAGGTGTTCCGCGCCGGCCTGGCCGCGATCCACCACGGCCAGCGCGAGGCGGCGCTGGCCGTCGGCATGACGCCCTGGGTCAGCCTTCGTTACATCATCGTGCCCCAGTCCTGGCGCATCACGCTGCCGCCGCTGGGCAACTACGCGATCGCGCTGCTCAAGGACACCGCGGTGGTCTCGGCGATCGCCGCTCCGGAAATCATGTTCTATGCCCGCAATCTCGTCACCTCGACATTCGAGACGACCCTGGTCTACGTGCTCGCGGCGGTGCTCTATTTCTGCCTGAGCTTTCCCCTCGCGCGGCTGGTCGATCGCTTCGAGCGCCGGCAGCGGGCGTGGCAATGAGCGAGTTCCTCTACGTCTACGTCGAGAACTGGGCGAATTGGTGGCCACAACTCCTGCCGGCCATCGGCAACACCCTGATGCTCACCGTGTTTGCGTTCATGCTGGCGGTTGCAATCGGGATGGTGCTCGCGCTCGGCAAGCTCAGCCGGTTGCGAGTCGTGCGCGGCTTCTGCATCGGCTATATCGAAGTCACCCGCGGGGTTCCCGCCCTCGCCATCCTGTTCCTGATCTACTATGGGCTGGTGCCCCTGGGGATCGTGCTCGACGCATTCGCCGCCGCCGCGGTGGGGCTCGGGATGAGCGCCGGCGGCTACCTCGCCGAGGTGTTTCGCGCCGGCATCCAGGCCGTTCACCGCGGGCAGCGGGAGGCGGCCCTGGCGGTCGGCATGAACCCGCTCCAGAGCTTTCGCTACATCGTGCTGCCACAGGCGATCCGGATCGTGCTGCCGCCGCTGCTGAACATGCTGATCATTCTGCTGAAGGACACCTCGATCGCCTCGCTGATCTCGACGCCGGAGCTGATGCTGCGGGCGAAGGATCTGGCGATGATGTCCTTCCTGCCGATGCACCTGTTCCTGCTCGCGGGGCTGATCTACTTCCTGATGGCGTGGCCGATGTCGCTCATCACCCGGCGCGTCGAGGCGCGCATGCGCCGGGGAAGCCACGCGGTCTCGGTCTGAGAGCCAGCCAGCGCCGCGAGCGGCGCGCACCGACGGCCGGAGGCGGCGTGGCTCGCGAGGGCCGCAGCGGGAACCCTTGCTGGGGGATAGCGATGAAGATAACCGAGGTCAGGGCCACGCCCCTGTTCGTCCCGTACCGCAAGCCCTACTACTGGGCCCAGGGCACCATCGACGGAGCCTGCGTGGTGCTGGTGGAGGTCCTGACCGATGCCGGCGTGACCGGCTACGGGGAGTGCGTGGCGACGCCGAGCGCGGCCGGCATGCTCGCCTACCTGCGCGAGGCGTCGCGGTTCCTGGTCGGGCGCGATCCGTTCGCCAACGCCCGCATCATGATCGGCGCCTACCACGGGCTGTTCCAGGAGCACGGAACCTGCAGCGCGCCGCGCTTCTCAGGCCAGGTGCTCGCCGGCCTGGAGATGGCTCTGTGGGACCTGATGGGCAAGGCGGTCGGACGCCCCGTGCATGAACTTCTCGGCGGCGCCGTTCATGAAGAGATTCGCTACTTCGGGTTCCCCCAGGGCCGCGGCGCCGAGGAGATCGCGGGCGAGGCGCGCGCCTTCGCCGAAGCGGGCTTCGATGTCATCTACGTCAAGGTGGGCCACGGAGATGCCGAGGACCTGGCGATCGTCAGCGCGGTGCGGGCCGCGATCGGCCCCGACCGGCGCCTGCGGCTCGACCCCAACGAGCACTGGACGGCGCTGACCGCTGCTCGGCTCCTCCCCAAGATGGCGGCCTTCGATATCGAGTTCGTGGAGCAGCCGACCGACTGCGAGAGCCTTTCGGCACTCGCGCAGGTGCGGGCATCGAGTCCGATCGCGATCGCCGCCGACCAGGCCGTGTTCACGCCCTACGACGCCTACGATGTCTGCAGGAGCGGTGCGGCGGATCTCATCGTCCTCGGCCTGCACGAGACCGGCGGGCTCTCCGGTCTCGTCAAGGCCGGGCGGGTCGCCGAGACGGCGGGCATCAACATCTGCCTCCACGGTCTGTACGAGACCGGGATCACCACCTGCGCGGCACACCAGGCGGCGGCGGTGCTGCCCAATCTCGACGACGGCAACCAGTACATGAATCATTTCCTTGCCTGGGACATCATCGACCGGCCCGATCTGGCGCTGAGCCGGGGTGCGCTGCCGATCCTGCGGGGGCCTGGGTTGGGATTCGAGCTCGATGCCGACGCGGTCGCCCGCGCCGGGGAACTGCACGAGAGACGGGCGCGTGAGGCCGGATCCGAATCTCGACCGTGAGGCGCCCCGCCGGCTGGCTCCTCACTCGTCCCGAGCCCGCGTCGTGCACCGCGGCGCGTCGCCCACCGCCCCGCACGGACGCGGTTGCGGCGGGCGCTCGCCCGGGACTCAGAGGTTGTGAAAAAAACGCACGCCGTCGCGAGGGGCGTCCGCAGCAGGCGGGCGATTTTTTCGCAAGCGCTCAGATCACCCCGCGCTCGGCGAGCTCGGCGAGGCGAGCCTCGTCGAGGCCGAGCAGCTCGCGGTAGACCTCGGCGTTGTCGGCGCCGAGCGCTCGGCCCAGATGGCGCACCCGCCCGGGGGTGGCCGACAGGCGCGGCATCACGCCGGGCACGGCGAGGCCCGGGGCGCGCGAGTCCTCGGCGCGCATCAAGGTGTCCCTGACCCAGAACTGCTCCTCGGTGAAGATGTCGGCGATGCTGTTGATCGGGCCGCACGGGACCTCGCCGGCGCAGCAGCGCTCGATGACCTCGTCGCGGGTGAGCGAGCCGGTCCACTCGGCGACGATGGCGTTGAGCTCGTCGCGGGCGGCGAGCCGCGCGTGCTTGCGCCCGAAGCGCTCCGGGGCGGCGAGCTCCTCGCGCCCCATCACCGCACAGAGGCGCTCGAACATCCGGTCGTTGGTGCAGGCGATCGCCACCCAGCGCCGGTCACCGGTCGGGTAGTGGCTGTGGGGCACGGCGGTGAAGCTCTCGGTGCCGGTGCGCTCGCGGACGATGCCCGCCCGGTCGTAGGCCGGGGCGATCTCGTCGAGGAAGCGGAAGATGCCGTCGTGCAGCGCGACGTCGATGATCTGGCCGCGGCCGCTTCGCTCGCGGGCGCGCAGCGCGAGCATCACCCCGAAGGCGCCGTACAGGCCGCTCAGGTAGTCGGCGAGCGTGGTCGAGCCGGCGATCAGCGGCGGGGTGTCGGGGCGCCCGGTGAGATAGGACAGCCCCGCGTAGGCCTGGGCGATGCGCGCGAACCCGGGCAGATCCCGTTTCGGGCCCTCCTGGCCGTAGGCCGAGACCCGCAGCAGCACCAGCCCGGGGTTGATCTCGGCGAGCGCCTCGTAGCCCAGCCCCCAGCGCTCCAGCGTCCCGGGGCGGAAGTTCTCGGCGACCACGTCGGCCCCGGCGACCAGGCGGCGGAACAGCGCCGCGCCCTCGGGGTGGCGCAGATCCAGCGTGATGCAGCGCTTGTTGCGGGCATCGCTCAGCCACCAGTAGGTGTCGCCGTGCTCGCTCTCGGTGCCGAGCGCGCGCAGCGAGTCGCCGCTGCCCGGCTTCTCGATCTTGATGACCTCGGCGCCGAACTCGCCGAGGCAGGCCGCGGCGAACGGTGCGGCGACGAAGGTGGCGATGTCGAGGACGCGTACGCCCTCCAGTGGCAGGGTCTCCATCCTTAGCTCCCCTGGCGGCCCCCGGGCCGCCTTCCCGAGCCCCGATCGTAGCGCCCCTTTCGCCCCGCGGCGCGCGCCCGGCTACCATCGGTGCCGGCGGCCGCGTGCCGCGCCGGGGGAGGAGAGGTTTGAGCCAGGACGGCGTCTCGAGGGCAGGACCCCGCGCGCCGCTGAGCGATGCCGGCTGACCCGGCGGCGAGCCCCTGGCGGGGGCCCTACGGGCGGCTGCTCGCCACCATCGCGCTCGGCTCGCTCGGCGGGCTGGTCTTCTTCTACCTGCGGGTGCCGCTGGCCTGGATGATCGGGGCGATGCTGACCACCACTGCGGCCTCGGTCAGCGGCGCGCGCCTGCATGTGCCCGGGGGGCTGCGGGTGGCGATGATCATGGTCCTCGGGGTGCTGCTCGGCAGCGCCTTCCGTCCCGAGATCCTCGCCCGGGCCGCGCAGTGGCCGCTCACCCTGGCCGCGCTCGCCCTCTACCTGACGCTGGCCACTGCCACCCTGTTCGTCTACTTCCGCCGGGTGCTCGGCTTCGACGTGGTGACCGCCTACTTCTCGGCCACCCCGGGGGGGCTGAACGAGATGACCATCACCGGGGCCTCGTTCGGCGGCGACGACCGCACCATCGCCCTGGTCCACGCCTCGCGGGTGCTGCTGCTGGTGCTGATCATCCCGCTCTGGTTCCGCTACCACTCCGGGGTCTCCTCGACGGCGGCCGCGGCCCGCGGGGTGTCGCTGTTCGACACGCCGTGGCTGGATCTGGCGGTGCTCACCGCCTGCGCGGTGGTCGGGATGGCGCTCGCCCGCGCCGCCCGCCTGCCCGCCTACCGGCTGGTCGGGCCGATGCTGGCCAGCGCCGCGGTGCACCTGCTCGGCTGGACCCGCTCGGCCCCGCCGCTCGAGGTCATCGCGGTGGCCCAGATCGTGGTCGGCGCGGCGATCGGGGCGCGCTTCGTCGGCGTGCCGCTGCGCCGCCTGGTGCGCACCATCCTCGCCTCGCTCGGCTCGACCACCCTGGTGCTCACCTACACGGTCGCCTTCTCCTTCGTGCTCGCCCAGGTCACCGAGTTCGAGGTCGCACCGCTGGTGCTCGCCTTCGCCCCGGGGGGGCTCTCGGAGATGAGCCTGATCGCGCTCGCCCTCGGGGTCGAGACCGCCTTCGTCGCCACCCACCACGTGGCCCGCATCGCGATGATCGTGATCGTGGCGCCGTTCGTGTTCCGCTGGCTCAGGCGCCGGCGCCGGTGATCGGCTCGGGGGAGCCACCGATCCACGGCGCGCCGCGCTCGCGCTCGCGCTCGATCTTGGCCAGCACCCAGTCGCGGAAGGCCGCCAGCGGCGGGTGGCCGGCGCGCTCGCTCGGGTAGATGAGGTAGTAGCCGGCGCTGCTCGGCAGGTCGACCTCGAAGGGCACCACCAGCTCGCCGGCCTCCAGGTGCCGGGCGCAGAAGCGGCGGTTGGCGATCGCCACCCCGGCTCCGGCCACCGCCGCCTCGAGGGCCAGCGGGGTGGTCTGGAACTTCGGCCCGCGCTCGGCGTCCACGTCGCGCACCCCGGCGACCTCCAGCCAGTGGCGCCACTGGCCGATGCGCGGCAGCACGTGGAGCAGGGTCACCCGGCGGATGTCGTCGAGGGCCGCGAGCGGCCCGGCGGGGGCGATCAGCGCCGGGCTGCACACCGGCACCAGCTCCTCGGCCATCAGCCGGTGGCAGCGCACCCCCGGCCAGTCGCCGGCGCCGTAGGCGATGGCCAGGTCGGCGTCGCCGTGGGCGAAGTCGCTGAAGGCCACCGCGGTGGTGAGGCGCACCTCGACCTCGGGGTGGTCGTGCTGGAACTCGGTGAGCCGCGGGACCAGCCAGCCGGTGGCGAAGGTTGGCGCCGAGCGCACCGTGAGCAGGCCGTGGCGGTGGCTGGCGAGCACCCGCTGGCAGCCGGCCTCGATCCGGTCGAGCCCCTCGCGCAGTGGCCCGAGCAGGGCCGCGCCGGCCGCGGTCAGCGCCACCCCGCGGGCGCGGCGCCGGAACAGCTCGCAGCCGAGCCACTCCTCGAGGGCGCGGACCTGGTGGCTGACCGCAGACGGCGTGACGCTGAGCTCCTCGGCGGCCCGGCGCAGGCTCAGGTGGCGGGCTGCGGCCTCGAAGGCGCGGACCGCGGTCAGGGGCGGGAGGCGGCGCATCTGGATACCCCAGATAGTTGAATTAATCTCACCATATTGGTGAGAAAGTATCGCTTGTTGCTGCAGCGCACAAGCCCTATTTTACAATCAGATACAGGAATCATCGCTCGCACATGCAAGTGAGACAGAGAAGCTGAGCTCAGGAGTTCAAGATGTCACAGAGAGCCCTGCATGCCCCCGGTCTGGTGCTCCCCCCGGCGCGGCGCGAGCCGCGCCTGGTGCCGCGCTGGCTGGATCTGCCGGCCGAGATCGTCGAGGCGGTCAACGAGTCCTTCCTGACCCCGATCATCCACGGCTTCGGGGTCTTCGCGCGCTGGCGCGAGGTCGACCCCCTCGATGCCGCGACGCTCGCCGATCTGGGCCTGCGCGACGCCGTGACCCTGCGCCGCGGCCCGCGGCGCTGACCGGGGCTGCGCGCCCGGCCAGCCGCCCGCCGTTCGGGCGTCGGCCGGGCGCGCTGGCTCAGAGCGCGAGCACCGCCTTTTGTAACGGTGGTCAAGGCCTCCGGGCCCGACCTGCCGCGGCGATCCAGAGAGTTCCGGAAACGGCGCAACCGGCGATCGCCACGCGGCCCCAGCGCCGGCGGCGCCCGATGCGGGCCCGTCTCGGCGCGACCACTCGCTCGCCGGGCTATCATGAGGCGCACCGGTGGCCGAGGCGGGGTGCGCGGGCGATGGCGGGGCTGGTCTGCTGGAGCTGCGGGGCGGGGCTGCGCGGGGTGCCGCGCCCGATCCGCCGGCTCAGCCAGTGCCCGCGCTGCCGCGCCGATCTCCACGTCTGCCGGATGTGCCGGCACTGGGACCCGGCGGTGCTCGGCGAGTGCCGCCACGAGCGCGCCGAGCGGGTCGCCGACAAGGCCTCGGCCAACTTCTGCACCTACTACCGGCCGCGTCCCGAGGCCCACCGCCCGCCGCCACGCGAGCGGGCCGAGCAGGCCCTCGCCGAGCTCGACGCGCTCTTCGGGATCGACGCGGAGGCGGCCGCCGACAGGCCACCGCTCGACCCCGCCGAGCGCGCCCGGCGCGAGGCCGAGGAGGCCCAGCGGCGGCTGCGCGAGCTGTTCGGGGGCGGGGAGGACGGGCGGAGCGAGGGCGAGGGCGGCGAGGGCAAGGAGGAGCCGTGAGCGGTAGGCCGCGGGGCGCCGCGTCGGCCGCTCGCGCGCCGGTCGCGACGGTGGCCTCACCCGCGGGCTGCGCGGAGACGCCGCCTGGGCCACCGCAGGCGTGATCGGCGCCCGCTACGCGCTGCCGTCCCAGGCCAGGAAGCGCTCGAGCAGGGCGAGCCCGGCGTGCTGGCTCTTCTCGGGGTGGAACTGGGTGGCGAAGAGGTTGCCGCGGGCCACCGCCGAGGTGAACTCGAGGCCGTGCTCGGTACGCCCGATCGCCACCTCGGGGTCGCGCTCGACCACGTAGTAGCTGTGCACGAAGTAGAAGCGCTCGCCGCTGGGGATGCCCTCGGTGAGCGGGTGGGGGCGCAGCCAGCGCACCCGGTTCCAGCCCATGTGTGGGATCTTGAGCCGCGCCCCGCTCGCCGGGTCGCGGGCCTCGGCCGGGAAGCGGCGCACCTCGCCGGCGAGCACCGCCAGGCCACCGCTCTCGGGGTGCTCCTCGCTGACCTCGAAGAGCGCCTGCAGGCCCATGCAGATGCCCAGGAACGGCCGCTCGGCGGCGGCCCGGCGCACCACCTCCTCGAGCCCGAGGCCGCGCAGCGCGGTCATGCAGTCGCGCATCGCGCCCTGGCCGGGGAACACCACCCGGTCGGCGGCCGCGATCCGGGCCGGCTCGGCGCTGACCTCGACCCGGCAGCCGCGAGCGCCGACGTGCTCGATGGCCTTGGCGACCGAGCGCAGGTTGCCCATGCCGTAGTCGACCACGGCGACACGCTGGATGGCCACTGTGCGGCTCCTCGGCCGGATCCGAGCGCGGGGCGGGGTGCGGCAGCCGCCCGCGCCCCTACAGCACGCCCTTGGTCGAGGGCACCGCGCCGGCCGCGCGCGGGTCGGGGGCGAGCGCCGCGCGCAGCGCCCGCCCGAGGGCCTTGAAGACGGTCTCGGCGACGTGGTGGGCGTTGACCCCCTGGAGGGCGTCGACGTGCACCGTGATCGCGGCGGCGTTGACCAGCCCCTGGAGGAACTCGCGCACCAGGTCGACGTCGAACTCGCCGATCCGCGGGCGCGGGAACTCGACCCGGTAGTGCAGCCCCGGGCGTCCCGACAGATCGACCACCACCCGGGCCAGCGCCTCGTCGAGGGGCACGCAGGCGTGCCCGTAGCGGGTCAGGCCGGCCTTGTCGCCGAGCGCCCGGGCGAGCGCCTGGCCGAGCACGATGCCGGTGTCCTCGACGGTGTGGTGGGCGTCGACCGCCAGGTCGCCGCGGGCCCGCACCTCGAGGTCGAGGGCGCCGTGGCGGGCGACCTGCTCGAGCATGTGGTCGAAGAAGGCCACCCCGGTGTCGATCTCGGCCCGTCCCTCGCCGTCGAGCGCAAGGACCACCCGTACCGAGGTCTCGCGGGTCTCGCGCTCAACCGTTGCCTGGCGTGTGCTCATCGCTCCCCGCTCCCCGGAGCCCTCCTGCTGGCGGCCTAGGATAACCGCTGGACGGGTCGCGCGGCAGCCGCCCCGGGGCCGACCCGCGCAGGCGCCACGGCGGCGGGCTGCGCGCCCTCGCCGCGCCGGTGAGGATGCGCCCGATCGAACGCGCTATCATCGCGCCCGTCGTCACCGCGCCGGCCCTCTCGGGCGGCCGGCACGGTGCCTGTCCGAGCACGGGGAGGAGAGCCTTGAGCGAGTCCGTCTCGCCGCGTGTCGCCCTGCTGGTGACCTGT